>JBGPDL010000023.1:0-37258 GCA_041482275.1 Gemmatimonadota bacterium
GAATCAGTCCGTCGGGACAGGCGCCGTGCAGCAAGCCGAGGGTGACCCCCGAGTAGCCGGGGTGGATCAGGCTTCCCTGCCCTTCGAGCAGCACGATGTCGGTGTCCTTCGCGCCCTCGAGCACCAGCTCTTCGGCGGCGCCCGCCACGAAATCGGCGACCACCGCGTCGACCGCGATGCCCCACCCCTCGATGAAGATGCCGGTCTGACCCGTCGCCACGAAGCGGGCGCGGTGGCCGCGCCGCACGAGCTCGTCGCGCAGCTCCAGCTGCGCCGTCATCTTGCCGACGTTGCAGTCGGAGCCCACCGTGAGAATCACGTAGGCGTCCACCTCGGCGGCGCGTCCGTCGGCGACGGGGAGCTTGGCGGGCGGCTTGCGCACGTCGTGGATGCGGACGCCGTGTGCGCGCGCGAGGGCCCCGAGCTCGGGATCGTCGCCGATGAACGTGTGGAGCCCACTCCACACCTCGAGCCGCCGCGCGATGGCGCCCTTGAGCCAGCCGCGCCACTCGTCCGGCAGCTGGCCGCCCACGGGCGCTATACCGATGAGGATCGCCGTCGGCCCGAGCTCGAGCCCACGGGCGAAGTCTCCCACCACCGGAATAGCGCCGCCGAAGCCGAGCACGTCCTGCGCGGTCTTTCCCGCCGCTGCCCGGTCGAACACACCCACGATGCGCTCGGGGAAATAGCGGATGCAGGAGTTAGCTGTCTTGGACGAAAGCGGGCCGAACTGGCCGTCGGCCACGATCAGGAAGCGGTGCTGTCGAGGATCGAGCATCGGACGCCGCGGCTAGGGGCGGGGAGTGCGATATTCGCCCGTGGCCCGCAGCACCGCGGGCTCGCCGGGCCCCGCATCGCCATAGATCTCGCCTTGCAGCACGTGCCGGACCACGACCATGGTCACGGCGAGCACGGGCACGGCGACCACCAGGCCCACGACCCCGAGCAGCGCTCCCATGATCAGGACGCTTGCGATCGTGAGCACCGGCGGCAGCGCGACCTGGCGCTCCATGATGCGGGGCACGACGAAATTGGCCCCGATCACGTGCACGGCGACCCCCAGCACGAACACGGCGAGCACTTTGACCCAGTCGCCCGTCCCGACCACGAACAACGCCGGCAGGAACTCGGACACGAGGGTCCCGAAAAAGGGCACCACCGCCACGAGACCCGTGAAAATGCCGAACGCCAGCCAGTAGGGCACGCCGAGCGCCCACAGGCCGAGCGCGGTGAGGAGCGCGAGCACCATCATGGCCAGGAGCTGGCCAATGACCCAGGCGCGCAGGGTGGCGTGCGCGTCCGCCAGGATCCGGGCGCCGAGCGCGCGGTACTTGGGGGATATCAGCGACAGGATGCCGTCGCGGTACCAGGTGGGCCGGACGGTCAGGTAGAGGGCCATCACCACGACACTCGTCCCCAAGATGAACAGCTTCCCGCCCGCCGTGACGTACGGCAGCAGCGAGCCGCGCAGGAAGTTCGAGGCATCGTCGACGAGGCGGGCAACGAAGCCGGACGTGGGGTCGGCGAGCTCGGTGCGTCGCAGCACGGGATAATCGCGCGCCCAGTTCGCGAGCACGTTCTGGATGCTGGTGAGCGTCTGCGGCAGCCCGCTGATGAGCGCCTGCGTCTGATCGATCACGGGCGACACGAGCAGCGCCCCGACGCCGGCGACTGCCGCGAGTGTGGCCACCACGGCGATGGTGAGCCCCAGCCAGCGCGCGATCCGGAACCGGCGCTCGAGCAGATCCGTGATGGCCGAGAGATAGACGGCGCACAGGGCCGCGATGAAGACGAGGAGCAGCACCTCGACCACCCGGATGACGAACCAGATGGCCAGCGCGGCAACGAAGAGCGCCACGAACGTGGCGCCCGACAACCGAGAAGGGGCGGGAGACGGCTCAGTGTTCAGCGGTGGTGCTCCGCGTCGTCATCGTCGACCAGTTCGGCCTCCGCCGCACCCTTGCCGAGTTGCTTCGACTCGCCGGACGACCCGGCGGGCAGGAGCCCCAGCTTGCGCTTCAGGTCGAGGAGCTGCTGATCGGCGTCCGCCTTCACTTCCAGGCTCTGGAACTGCTTCACGAGCGTGTCGCCCGTGAGGTCCTCGTGCACCTCCGCCGCCGCGATCAACTTGCGCTCCTCGTGCTCGATCTGCTCGGTCATGCGCTCGAACGTCTCGAACACGCTCTTGTCGCCGATCGAGGACATCGTCTCCTGGATCCGCTTGTGCGCCTCGGCGCGCTTCTGCCGCGCGAGCAAGATGTTCTTCTTGCGCTTCGCGTCCTCGATCCGGTCGTTGAGCTGGCGCAGCGAAAGCTTGAGCTTCTCGGTCTCTTCGCGGTGCTTGACCCACGTCTCGTGCAGCTGCACCGCGCCCTGCGCGTGCTCGTTGTGCCGCAGCAAAGCCTGCTTGGCGAGGTCGTCCCGCCCCTCCTGCACCGCCAGCACCGCGCGCCGCTCCCAGTCCTCCGTGCTCTTTTTCTCCTGGTCCACCTGGGCCGCCAGGCGCTTTTCGTCCGCGATGGCCGACGCCACCTGCTGTTTGGCCTTGGCCAGCTGACTGCGCATGTCCACGATCAGCTGGTTCAGCATCTTTTCCGGGTTCTCGGCACGGTTGATCAGGTCGTTGATGTTCGACCGGATCAGCGTCGAGAGACGGTCAAAGATTCCCATGTGAATCCTCGGTGTGGTGGCGGGCGGTCACTGTCCCGCACCCAACTTGCGCTCCCGCCGCTCGGCGAGCATGCGCTCGGCGAAATCTAAGCGCTCGGCGAGCTCGGAGACCTGTCCTTGGAGCTGAGACAGCTGCGCTTCCAGCGCGGCTACGCGCTGCGGATCCTCACCCGTGACGCCCCAGCGACGGGCCGAGCGCTGCCGGATCCGCTCGGCGAGCGCCTCTCCGACGGGAGTCCGGAAGATCACGCGCACCGCAGCCGTACACACCAGCACGACGACCACGATGGCGATGATGGGCCCGACCTGGTTGAACACATAGTTCGGGTCCAGCCCCGGAGCGAGCGGCGGCCCAGGGACTCGCATTATGTGGACCCCGTACGCCGTTCGCCCGGGCCCAGTTTCCCGGCCACTCCGTCTCGCGCCTTCGCCAAGAGCCGCTCCGTAAAATCTACCCGCTCCGCGAGTTCCGCCACTTCCCGCCGCAGCTCTTCGACCGCACCCAGCACCTCGTCCTGCCTTCCCGCCCCGCCCGCCTGACTCTGCGCCTTGAGCTTGGCCATGTAGGCACGCGTGAGGAAAAACGCAATCGCGGTCCCGAAAAACCCCCCGACGGCGATCACGGGGATCAGCACGCCCAGCGTGGCTGGATCCATCATTCGTCGCCGTTCATTGCCCCGGTCCGATCCGGTGGCCCTCTCGTTTCTGCGCGAGCAGCCGTTCGGCGAAATCCAGCCGCTCGGCGAGCTCGGCCACCTCGCGCCGCACGCCCTCGAGTTCCTGGTCGAGCGCCTCCTTCTGCTCGGCGAGCTCGGCCCGGAGATCGCCGGGGTCGGCCGTCGAGCTCTTGCCGCGGATGCGCTCAGCGAAGGCCTTGCCGATCGGCGAGATGGCGAGCAGGAACAGCGTGCCACCCCCGAAGATGAAGACGATCGCGAGAATGCCTTCTATATCCATCGTCAGCGCGGCGGCGCGAGCCGATCGGCAGCGCGCTCCTTCGCGAGCAGCCGCTCGGTGAAGTCGAGCCGTTCTTCTGCTTCAGTTAGCCGACGCCTCAGCGCGTCGATCTCGGCCAGCAGCCGGTCCGCTTCGCCCGTGGGGCCGACGCCGTGCTTCGCCGCTCGGATGGCCAGCCATTGCTCGTCGTGCTTCGACCACCCGCGGATCCACTCCGCGAGCGCCTTCCCGACGGGACCCGTCAGCACGAACATCGTGCACACGACCAGTGCGAAGCCGACGATCCCGACGACTGGTGCCCATGCTTCCATCCGACCGCTCGCCTCCCCTCTGGCTCGAACTTACAAGACTAGTCCCCCACCGCCAGCGCCTTGCGGAGGAACTGGCCCGTGAACGACGCCCGCACCCGTGCCACGTCCTCGGGAGCCCCGGCCGCGACCACGGCGCCGCCCGCCGCGCCCCCCTCGGGGCCGAGGTCGATGACCCAATCGGCGGTCTTGACGACGTCCAGGTTGTGCTCGATGACGACGACCGTGTTTCCCTTGTCCACCAGCCGGTGCAGCACCTCCAGCAGCAGGCGCACGTCCTCGAAGTGGAGGCCCGTGGTCGGTTCGTCCAGGATGTACAGGGTGCGGCCCGTGTCGCGCTTGGCCAGCTCGGTGGAGAGCTTGACCCGTTGCGCCTCGCCGCCGGACAGGGTCGTCGCCGACTGGCCGAGGTGGATGTAGCCCAGGCCTACGTCGTTTAGGAGCTCCAGTTTCGTGCGGATGCGCGGCTGGTTCTCGAAGAAGTCCAGCGCCTCGGCGACCGACAGATCGAGCACGTCGGCGATCGACCTTCCTTTATACCGTACCTCCAGGGTCTCGCGGTTGTAGCGCCGCCCCTTGCACACCTCGCACGGCACGTACACGTCCGGCAGAAAGTGCATCTCGACCTTCACGAGGCCGTCCCCCTGGCACGCCTCGCACCGCCCGCCTTTCACGTTGAAGGAGAAACGGCCGGGGCCGTAGCCGCGGATCTTGGACTCGGGGAGGTAGGTGTACAGCTCGCGGATCGGCGTGAACAGCCCGGTATACGTCGCAGGGTTGGACCGCGGGGTGCGCCCGATGGGACTCTGATCGATGTCGATCACCTTGTCGATGTGGTCGAGGCCGTCGATGCGGTCGTGCGCGCCCGGCATCACTTTGGCATGGTAGAAGTGGCGCGCCAGGGCGCGGTACAGGATGTCGGTGACGAGGGTGGACTTGCCCGACCCGGAAACGCCCGTGACCGCGACGAACAGCCCGAGCGGAAACTCCACGGTCAGGTCTCGAAGGTTGTGCTGTCGGGCCCCGATCACCGCGAGCGTCCGCTCGGGGTCATGGGCCCGGCGCCGGGGCGGAACCGGGATGCGCAGCTCACCCCGCAGGTAGCGCCCGGTGAGGGAGTCGGGGTGATCGAGCACTGCTTTGAGCGGCCCGACCGCGACCACCTCGCCGCCGTGCCGACCGGCGCGCGGCCCCAGATCCACCACGTGGTCCGCCGCGCGGATCGTCTCCTCGTCGTGCTCCACGACGAGCACCGTATTGCCGAGGTCGCGCAACTCTTTGAGCGTGGCGAGCAGCCGGGCATTGTCGCGCTGGTGCAACCCGATCGACGGCTCGTCCAGGATGTAGAGCACGCCCACCAGGCGGCTGCCGATCTGCGTGGCCAGCCGGATGCGCTGCGCCTCGCCGCCCGAGAGCGAGTCGGCCGAACGGCCGAGCGTCAGGTAGTCGAGGCCGACGTTGTGGAGAAACCGGAGGCGGTCGTTCACCTCCTTGAGGATCGGCCGCGCGATCTCCGGATCGAGGCCGGGTCGGCCGTTCCCGCGCAGCGGGATGCTCTCGAAGAACGCGAGTGCTTCCGTCACCGGAAGCTCGACCACGTCGCCGATGCTCCGGCCATGGAGCAACACCGACAGGTTCTCCGGCTTGAGGCGCTTGCCGCCGCACGTGGGGCACGGCTGCTCGATCATGTACTCCTCGAGCTGCTCCCGCACGCTCTCCGATGCGGTCTCGCGGTAGCGGCGCTCGACATGCTTCAGGACGCCGTCCCAGCCGGACTCGTACTGGCCGTGCCAGCGCTCGCTGTCGTACTGGAACGTGAGCTTTTTCCCGGGGGCGCCGGACAGGACCACCTTCTTCACCGCCGCGGGAAGGTCCTGCCACGGGCTGTTCAGGTCGAACTTGAACGCGCGTGCCAGGCTCGGCAGGATCACCTTGCCCACGTAGCCGCTCGGCTCGCCCCACGGGAGGATCACCCCTTCGAGGATCGAGAGGCCGGCGTCGCCAAGGATGAGATCGGGACTGACCTCCCGCCGGGTGCCCAGTCCGGAGCAGCCGGGACAGGCGCCAAAGGGTGAATTGAACGAGAATTGGCGCGGCTCGAGCTCGGTCAGCGACAGCCCGCAAGCGGGGCACGCGTAGCGCTCGGAGAAGAGCGTGGACTTGGCACCGTGCGCCACCTCCACGGTGCCGTTCGCGGCCTTGAGCGCCGTCTCGATCGAGTCGGCGAGCCGCGCGCGATCCGCGCGGCGCACCACCAGCCGGTCCACCACGACCGCAATGTCGTGATTCTGGCGCCGATTGAGCTTGGGCACCTGTGAGAGATCGTAGGTCTTGCCGTCCACCCGCACGCGCACGAACCCCTGCTTGCGCGCCGCTTCGAACACGTCCCGGAACTCGCCCTTGCGGCCCCGCACCAGCGGCGCCAGCACCTCGAGCTTGGTCCCCTCGGGCCAGGCGAGCACCAGATCGGTGATCTGCGACGCGCTCTGCCGTGCGATCGGTGACCCGTCCTTGGGACAGTGCGGCGTGCCGAGCCGGGCCCACAGGAGACGGAGGTAGTCGTACACCTCGGTGATGGTCCCCACAGTGGAGCGCGGGTTGTGGCCGGCCGACTTCTGCTCGATCGAGATCGCGGGGGAGAGCCCTTCAATCGCATCGACGTCGGGCTTTTCCATGAGCCCGAGGAACTGGCGGGCGTAGGCGGACAGCGATTCGACGTACCGACGCTGTCCCTCGGCGTAGATCGTGTCGAACGCGAGCGACGACTTGCCCGACCCCGACAGGCCCGTGATGACGGTCAGGCTGTCTCGCGGGATTTCGACGGTGATGTCTTTGAGGTTGTGCTCGCGGGCGCCGCGGACGATCAGCGAATCGCTGGACATAGCCTTTTAGGCTAGACGGCTGATGGTATCCCGGTCAACTCTGGGGGGGTGGACCGTGGAGGATGGTGGAGGCTTGACCTTCACCAACCTCCATCGTCCTCCACCAGCCTCCGCTGCCTTCACCGCCTTGCTTAACCCCCTCCCGTTCCCTACGTTAGCCCTCCCCCATGGCCCCGACCGCGTTGGTGGTGCTGACGGCGCTCGCGAGCGATGCCGACGCGCGGGCCCTCGTCACCGCCCTCGTCGCGGCCCGCCTGGTAGCGTGCGGCACACTGCTGCCGGGTGCGCGCTCGATCTACCGCTGGGAGGGGAAGCTGACCGAGGAGGCCGAGGTGGTGGTACTGCTCAAGACCGACGCGTCGAAGTGGGAGGCATTGTGCGCCGCCGTGCGGGAGCGCCACCCGTATCAGGTGCCGGAGCTGCTCGCGTTGCCGGTCGAGCGCGGGCTCGACCGGTATCTCTCGTGGCTCGCGAGCGAGGTGGCATGATCCGCAAGCGCGAGCCGCGGTGGCAATCGGCGGCCGAGCGGGCCCGCGTGGCGGCCGAGCTGATCGAGGAAGCGGAATCGCTCACCGAGACCAGCACCATCGCCTCGCCGGCTGACGTGGCCCGCGCCGGCCTGCCGCCCCCGATCACGGTCGAGCTCCCGGCGCCGCCTCCCGTCGCGGCCGCGGGTGAGCCGTCCGCCGCTGCACCCGAGCCGTCCACTCCCCCAACGCTCGACGACGCATTGGCCGCGGACCCGGACAACGTCGCGCTGTTGCTCGAGCGGGCCGCCCGACTCGCCGCCGGCACCCACTACTCCGCAGCGCAGCGCGACTACGAGCACGCGCTGCGGGTCGAGCCGGCGCACGCCGCAGCCCTCACGGGTCTCGGAGTCGTGCTGTCACGCAAGGGTCTCTGGAGCGAAGCGGTACCGCAGCTGCGGCGCGCATCGGAAGTCGACCCTGGCTGGGCGGCGGCGTGGTACTACCTCGGCGAGGCGCTCAATCACGTGGATCAGCTCACCGAGGCGCTCGGCGCGTACGAGCGCGCCGTGGAGCTCGAGCCCCGCAACACCAAGGCGCTGTACGGCCTCGGGATTGTGCTCGACCGGCTCAATCGCCCGGACGAGGCCACGCGGATGTACCGCCGCTCGCGGGAGGCCGCGGGGAGGTGATCCGGGTGGTCGTGGACGACCTGGCGTTTCTCGCGGCGGAGGCGGTGGTACGCCCCGCCACGACTCGCCTCGATTCGACGACTCCGGCGATCCGGCGGCTGGAGACGGTGGGCGGCTCCGAGTTCGCCGAACGCCTGCGGCTCCAGAAGGAGCTGGCCGTGGGCGCGGCTGTGGTGACGGCCGCCGGGGGAGACCTGTCGGCCGATTTCGTGATCCACGCCGTCATCCAGAGCGACACCGAGCCGGTGAGCCACGACGGGGTGGCGCGCGCCTGGCGCTCCACATTGCAGCAAGCCCAGGAGTGGGAGTTCACGACCCTGACGGTCCCGCCGATCGGGATCGGAGCCGGGAACCTGTCGGTCGACGATGCCGCCGACATCATGGTGCCGATCCTCAAGACACACCTCGGGAACGCCGCATTCCCCGCAAGCGTATCCATCGTCGTGGAAACGGCTGAAGACCGGGACGCGTTCGAAGCGGCCCTGCGCCGCAGCGCGGCCGCCGAGTCGTGACGCGGCGCACCTGGGCGGTCGCGATTCTGGGCGCGTGGGCTCTTGCGCTGGGTTGGCTCGTGAAGCGGCAGGCGTTCCGTCCGGCGGGGGCGCGGCTCGCCGAAGCCGCGTTGAGCGTGCCGCCCGGCGCCGTATACTACCGGCTCGACGTCGCCGGCCAGCAGGTCGGTTTCGCGTCGTCCACTATCGATACTCTCGGCACCAGCGTCCGGGTGACGGACGTGCTCGTGCTCCAGATCCCCGCGCTCGGGGTCCTGCACCGGACGGCGGCCCTGAGCCGGGCGACGCTGTCACGGGCACTCCGCCTCGAGCGCGTGGACGCGAAGTTCGACGGCGATCTGGGGCAGTTCACGACCCGGGGCATCGTGACGGGCGACACCATGCTCGCGCTCACCCTGACGTCCGGCGCCGATTCCGGGACCACGCGCATCCGGCTGGTGCGTCCGATTGTCCTCCCGACCGTCGTGCCCCTGCGCCTTGCCTTCGGCGGCGAGCTCAAGCGGGGACGGACCTACACGATCGCCGCGTTCGATCCGATGCTGCTCCAGCAGCGCGTCCTGCACGTGACGGTCGCGGCGGAATCCACGCTCGTGGTGCCCGACAGCGCCGCCTACGACTCGACGGCGATGGCCTGGGTGCCGGTGCACTTCGACACGGTACGCGCTTTCCGCATCGAGGAGGCATCGGGCGGCACGAAGACCCACGCCTGGATCGACGCGCAAGGCCACTTCGTCCGTGCCGAGGGCCCGACCGGTTTCACCATGGCACGCTCGGCGTTTGAGCTCGCCTATGTGAACTTCCGGCATCGCGACACGACGCGCGTGGTCCGCGCGAGCGCCGCGCCGCGACCCGGCGACGTGATCGCGACCACCGTCATCGCCGCACACGGGACGCTGCGCCGCATCGCCGTGCCGCTGATGCGCTTCCGGCTGTCCAGAGTGGAGGCCGCCGACGTGGAAGTCGCGACCGGCCGGCAGCGGCTCGTGGGGGACACGGTGGTGGTGCGGCGCCAGACGGTGGAGGATCTCCGCGCGTCGTACCTCCTGCCGGCGCGCGACACGGCGCTGGCGGCGTTCCTCGCCCCGGAACCCCTGATCCAGAGCGACGATCCCCGTATTCAAGCCCAGGCGCGACTCATCGTCAGCGGCGAGCGCGAGCCCGCGCGCGCGGCCCGCCTGATCCACGACTGGGTGCACGCCCACGTGCGCCAGGCGGCCGGCGCCGGTGTGCCGGGCGCGCTGAGCGTGCTGGCGAAGCAGCGCGGCGACTGCAACGAGTACACGGTACTGTACGTCGCGCTGGCCCGGGCCGCCGGGCTTCCCGCCCGCAGCGTGGCCGGCCTCCTGTATCTGGACGGCCGCTTCTACTATCATGCCTGGCCGGAGGTGTATCTCGCCGGCTGGGTCGCCGTGGACCCAGCTGCCGACCAATTTCCCGCCGACGCGGCGCATCTGCGGTTCGTGGTTGGTGGTCTCGCCCGCCAGGCCGAGCTCGTCCGCCTGATCGGGGGCTTGAAGCTCGAGGTGCTATGATCCGGCTCGAGAACCTCACCAAGCACTACGGCAGCTTCGTCGCCGTGGACGACATCTCGCTCGAGGTGCCGCGCGGCGTGCTCTACGGATTCCTCGGCCCCAACGGCGCGGGGAAGACCACCACCCTCCGTATGATCGCCGGCATTCTGCGACCCACGGACGGCCGGGTGCTGTTGGGCGGCGACGACGTGCAGCGGCAGCCGATCGCGGCCAAGATGCGGCTCGGCTTCATTCCCGACCGCCCGTTCGTCTACGACAAGCTCACCGGGGCCGAGTTCCTGCGCTTCGTGGCGGCGCTGTACGGCCAGGAGGGCGACGCGATCGAGCGTCGCATCGCGGAGTTGCTGGAGGTGTTCGAGCTGGCGAGCTGGAAGGACGAACTGGTCGAGGCGTATAGCCACGGCATGCGCCAGAAGCTGATCATCTCGAGCGCGCTGATCCACCGCCCGGAGTGCATCGTGGTGGACGAGCCGATGGTGGGGCTCGACCCCAAGGCGGCCCGCCTGCTGAAGGACATCTTCCGCCAGTTCGTGGCGCGCGGGGGCACAGTGCTGATGAGCACACACACCCTGGAGGTGGCGGAGGTGATGTGCGACCGCGTCGCCATTATCCAGCACGGCAAGATCGTCGCCGAGGGGACGGTGAACGATCTGCGCCGGCAGCACCGCGCCGGCGACGCAAGCCTGGAGGAGATGTTCCTGAAGCTCACCGGTGGCGCGCAGGTGCGTGAGCTGGTGGAGGTGCTGGGGAGCGGCAGCGGAGGCGGCGCGACGTGAGGCAGCCATCGCTGTGGCGGGTGGTGGAGCCAAAATGGCGGACCGCCCTGCAGCGGGTTCGTGAGGAGCGCTCGCGCGGGGGATCAGGGAAGCTGCTGACTCTCGTAATCGTTGGCGTCCTGTTCTGGCTCGCCGTCTACTCGTTGCTGTATCTGGTGCTGCGGCACTTCCGGGCCGACCCAGACCTCGGTCCCTTGCTCGCCGGGAAGGCCCTCGGGTTGGTTCTGCTCTCGTTCATCGTGATCCTCGTGCTCTCGAACGTGATCACGGCGCTCTCGAGCTTCTTCCTCGCGAAGGACCTCGATCTGCTCGTCTCGGCGCCGGTGGACTGGCTGCGTATCTACCTGGCCAAGCTGGGCGAGACCCTGCTGCACTCGTCGTGGATGGTGGCGCTCATGGCGGTGCCGATCCTCACGGCGTACGGTGTGATCTACCGGGGAGGCCCGCTCTTTGCGCCGTACGCGGTCCTCACGCTGTTCCCGATGCTGGTGCTCCCCGCGGTGGCGGGCTCGGCGCTCACGTTGGTGCTCGTGAACGTCTTCCCGGCACGCCGCACCCGCGATCTCCTGTCGATCGTGGCGCTGGGAGCGGCCGCCGGGGTGATCCTGATGTTTCGCGTCATCCGACCCGAGCGGCTCGCGTCACCCGAAGGCTTCCGCAACCTGCTCGATTTCATCGCGGTGCTGCGCACGCCGACCTCGCCGTTCCTGCCGAGCGAGTGGGCCACCAAGGCGGTCATGGGTTTCTTGCGGGGCAACTTCGACCCGATGCCCCTGGTGCTGCTCTGGACCACGGCCGCCGCGTTCGTGACGGTCGGTGCTATGCTGCACCAGCACCTGTTCGCCCCCGGGTTCACGAAGGCGCAGGAGGGGGCGGAGCGCTTCGTGCGCGGTGCCTGGTGGAGCTGGACCGTCGGGGCCCTGCTCTGGTTCCTGCCCGTCGCCAAGCGGGAGTTCGTGCTGAAGGACATCAAACTGTTCTTCCGCGATACGACCCAATGGAGCCAGCTGATTCTGCTGGCCGTGCTCGTGGTCGTGTATCTGTTCAACATCAAGGCCCTGCCGCTACACCGCGGCGAAGACGTCGGTTTCTTCTATGTGACCCTGGTGTCGTTCCTGAACCTGGGCCTCGCGGGGTTCGTGCTCGCCTCGATCGCCGCCCGGTTCATCTTTCCCGCGGTGTCGCTCGAGGGTCGGCATATGTGGCTGTTGCGCTCGAGCCCCCTCGACCTGCGGGCGCTGCTCTGGTCCAAGTATTGGGTGGGAACGGTGCCGCTCCTGGTGCTCGCGCTGCTCCTGACGGGGCTCACGAACGTGCTGCTTCAGGTGCGGCCGTTCATGATGATCGTGGGGATGGTGACGATCTGCGGACTGACTTTTGCCATTGCCGCGCTCGCGCTCGGGTTCGGGGCGTTGTACCCGCAGTTCGAGACGGAGAACGCGGCGCAGATCCCGACGTCGTTCGGGGGGCTGGTGTTCATGATGGCGACGATCGCGCTGCTCGGGGCGGTGATCTTCCTGTTGTGGCAGGCGGTGTACCAGTACGTGCGAACCGTCTATCTCGGACAGCCGGTGGTGGTGGGTGCGTCGATGATCGTCTGGTTCGCCGTCGCCGCCGCGCTGTGCGCGGCGGTGACGGCGACGGCCCTGCACGTCGGGCTGCGGCGGATGGAGCGCTTCGAGTTCTAGCTACAGCGGAAAATTCACCCCCCCCAGAACGTTGAACGACGTATTGTTGGCGAAGACGAACTTCGCCTCGAGGAACGGCTTGAACGGCCGCGCTCGCCTGCCCTCCCAGCCCGCAAACAGGTTGGCGCCGGCGTCGCTCGCGCCGGTCGCGTGCAGATACGCGAACCCCGCGCCGAGGTAGAACAGGCCATACACCGTGGGGGGATGGTACTTGAGGTCCGCGTTCAGCCGGAACAGCGAGCCGGTCAACCCCGGGTAGAACTCCGCCGACGGCACCAGCCCCCAGCGGCGCCCCACGGGCAGGTTCAGCTGGCCGCCGATGAACACGTGCTTGACGTCGAAGTCGTAGCCGACGCGTGGACCCAGCGCGGGCCGATCGACCATCACGGCGCGCCCGCCGCGCACCCGCCGCTGCGCCTGCGCCACCGTCGCGACGACGGCCAGCGCCAGCGCCACCATCGCCACCCGCCCTGTGCGTCCGATCACGCCGCCGCTCCACAATTTGAGGTGGCACACTGATACGGAGGCGCGTCGCGAAAATCAAGGGCGTCGACTAGCTTGCCGCCATGCGGACACCGCTACACCCGGCGCTCGCCACCGCCCTCATCGCCGCGGGCTGCGGCCGCGACCGCGCCCACCTCCAGATCGGCGTCGCCCTGCCGGTCGACAGCGGCGCCTTCATCCAGGAGGTGCGGCGCGGCCTGCAGCGCCCCGCCGACAGCCTCGGGTTCGAACTCCTGGTCGCGAACGCGGGCGGCGACACCGCGCGCCAGGCCGCGCAGGTGGACAGCCTCGTGGCGCAGCGCGTAGCGGCCGTTGTGATCGACCCGGTGGACGGGACTGCGATCGCCGCCGCCGTCGCACGGGCCAACCGTGCGCACGTGCCCGTGTTCACGCTGGTCGACGCGGTGGAGGGCGAGGGCGCTGTGGTCTCGCACATCGGGAGCGATGATCGGATGGGCGGAGAGCTCGTGGGCTGGTACGTGGCCCAGCGCTTGAAGGGCGGCGGCAACGTGGCGATCCTCGACCAGCCCCGCGCCGCGAGCGCGCGCGACCGCCTGGCCGG
The DNA here is from genome assembly GCA_041482275.1 of Gemmatimonadota bacterium. Classification (GTDB taxonomy): domain Bacteria; phylum Gemmatimonadota; class Gemmatimonadetes; order Gemmatimonadales; family GWC2-71-9; genus AG41. Next base: position 13,551 of record JBGPDL010000023.1, read on the forward strand.
CCTGCGCCTGGCGTTCAGCCGCTTCCCCAACATCCGCATCGTGGCGAGCCCCGCTGTCGAACCTGCCTCCCGCGAGGCGGCGCGCCAAAAGACGGCGACCCTGCTCGCCGCCGACCAGCGCATCGACGCGTTCGTGGGAGCGACCGACGACCTCGCCCTCGGCGCGCTCGACGGCGTACAGGCGGCGGGACGGAAGGACGTGCTCGTCGCCGGATTCGGGGCGAGCCCGGAGGCGCGCGCGGCCATCCTTCAGGGCACCGCCCTCGTGGCCGACGTCGCACCCGACCCGTACACCATCGGGCGCTACGCGCTGCTGGTCGCCGCGTCGCATCTGCGGAGCAACCGCGTGGCGTCGCTCGTCCCCGTGCCGGTGCGGCTCGTGAATCGCGATTCCCTCGCCGCACCGTGACGCCTGCCGTGGCACGAGAGGAGGGCGTGCAGGCCGAGGTCGAGCGCACGCTCAGCGAGCGGGTCCTCGCGGGCGAGCGCCTCGCGCTGTTCGCCCACCTGCTGCTGATCGGCACCGTCACGTTTCTGGTGTGGGGCACCGCCCCGACCGGGCTCGTGGTTGCCTGGGCGGGAACGGTGGTGGCGGCGGTCGTTGTGCGCGGGGCGATCTCGCTGCGTCTCGCGGCGGCGCAGATCGATCCAGCGGCCAAGCTGCGGGCCATTCGGCTCTCGGTGACCGCACTCGGCCTGGCCTGGGGCATCGGCGCCGCGGCCATCGCCCCCGAGGTGCTGCCGCGCCACATCGCCACCATCCTCGTGGTGATCAGCGGTCTTGTGGCCGGCGCCGCCAACAATCTCGACGCCGATCCCGTGGCATTCCGCCTGTTCCTGTTCACGATTCTCGGGCCCCTGCCCTTCGGGATCCTCCTCAACGGCCGGGAACGCGTGCAGGAGGTCCTGGCCGTGTTGACCGTGTTCTTCGGAGCCTTCATGTGGGTGCTCAACAAGCGCGCCTACCGGGTATTGCGCGACCAGGTGCGCAGCTCGGCGCTGCTCGCCTCGAGCGAGGCTCAAGTGCGTCAGGAGCGGGCGTATCTCGAGACGCTGTTCGCCAGCGCGCCGAACGCGATCGTGGTCATGGGACGGGACGGCGGCATCCGCCGGGTGAACCCCGCGTTCCAGACCCTGCTCGGATACGGTCCCGAAGAGATCGTGGGTCGGAGCGTGATGCACGAACTGGTGCCGGAGGGAGAGCGCCAAAGCGCGCTCGAGCTGCACGCCCGGGCGCGGGCCGGCGAGGCGGCGGTCAGCGAGACGGTGCGCCGCCGCAAGGACGGCACCGACGTGACGGTTCGCGTGGCGGCCGCCGTGGTAGGCAACGACCCGAACTCTGACGTCTTCTTTATCTACGAGGACATCACCGAACGTCGCCGGGCGGAGCAGGCCCTGCGCGACTCACGCGACTCGGCCGAGCAGCTCGCCCAGACCCGCTCGGCGTTCCTCGCCAACATGAGCCACGAAATCCGGACGCCCATGAACGCGGTGGTGGGGTTCGTGGAGCTGCTGCTCGACACCGACTTGACGACCGAGCAGCGGCGCGCGCTCGAGCTGGTGCGCTCCTCGGCCGAGGCGTTGCTGACCATCCTCAACGACGTCCTGGACTTCTCGAAGATCGAAGCCGAGCATCTCGAGCTCGAGACCATCCCCTTCGACCTGCAGAAGCTGATCCACTCGACGGTCGGCCTGCTGGCCGTGCGGGCCCGCGAGAAGCACCTCGAGCTGATCGCCGACGTGCCCGCCGACTTCCCGGCCCTGGTGCGGGGAGACCCGACCCGCATGCGGCAGGTGCTCACGAACCTGATCGGGAACGCGATCAAGTTCACCGAGGAGGGCGAGATCGTAGTGAGCGCGGCGCCGGCAGGCGTGACGGATGGCGTGGTGCGCGTACGGTTCGCCGTGCGGGATACCGGGATCGGGATCTCACCCGAGCAGCTCTCCAACATTTTCCAGGAGTTTGCCCAGGCCGATGCGTCGATGACCCGGCGCTACGGGGGCACGGGCCTCGGGCTCACCATCTCGAAGCGGCTCGTGGGGCTGATGGGCGGTGAGCTCACCGTCACGAGCGCGCTGGGACGCGGCAGCGAGTTCATGTTCACCATCTCGCTCCCGGTCGAGGCGGGGGCACCAACGCCGGCCGCCGCGGTCGGGGGCGGGGCCGTGCCGCTCGGAGGCCGCCGCATCCTGATCGTGGACGACAACGAGACCAACCGGCGGATCCTGCGCGACATCCTCACGGGGGACGGCATGGCGGTGCGCGAGGCCGCGTCCGCCGCGGCGGGCGTCGCCGCGCTCTCCGACGCGCGCCAGGCCGGGGTTGCGATCGAGCTCGCGATCATCGACATCCAGATGCCCGACCGCGACGGGTTCGCCCTCGCGGCCGACATCAAGGCCGACCCGCAGCTCGCGGACACGCGCCTGCTGGTACTGACCTCCGCCGGGCAACGCGGGGACGCGCAGCGCTGCCGTGAGATCGGCATTCACGGCTATCTCACGAAGCCCGCCTCCCGCGCGGATCTGCTCGAGGCGGTGATCGCTATTCTGGCCGAACCCGGCACCAGAGTGCCCGACGCCGGCCTGATCACGCGTCACACTATCGCCGAAGCACGCCGTCGCCTGCGCATCCTGCTCGCGGAGGACAATCCGGTGAACCAGGAGGTCGCGACGGCGATGCTCCGCAAGCGGGGGCACGACGTGGATGTCGTGGCGGACGGGGTCGCGGCAGTGGAGGCGGTGCGTCGCAACGCGTACGACGTGGTGCTGATGGACATCCAGATGCCCACGATGGACGGGTTCGCCGCGACCGCCGCCATCCGCGCGCTGCCCGAGCGGGCGGATCTGCCGATCATCGCGCTCACCGCGCATGCATTGAGTGGCGAGCGCGAGCGCTGCCTGGCGCGCGGAATGACCGGATATCTCACGAAGCCGTTCCGCAGCCACGATCTGTTCGGGGTGGTGGAGGGGTGGGCGGAGCCGGGAGCGACCGCGGCGGTCGCGACTGCCGCCGCGGCACCTGTCGACCTCGATCAGTTCCGCCAGACGATGCGTGAGGCGGGCGCCGAGGAGGCGGTGGATGGGATCCTCGACACCTTTCTCGACGCCGCCCCGCAGCGGCTCGCCGAACTGAGCGCGGCCGGGGCGCGAGACGACGGAGCCGCCATCGCGGCGGCCGCCCACGCTTTCAAGTCGGCGGCCGGCAGCATCGGCGCACGCGCGCTTGCGAGTCGGCTCGATGAAGCGGAACAGGCGGCGCGCGCGGGCGATGTGACGAGTGCGCGCGCATGTGTGGCCGCCGCTCGTATCGAAGCCGAGACGGTGATCGCTTACCTAAAGAGGGCGAGACGCGAAGGTGGCTCGGTCGATCCGCGAGTCGAGCGGTAGCGAAGGCGGGGAGGCAGCGATGTGAACGGTGAAGAGGGTCTCAGGCGGCGACGCGGGCGCCGCACGAGTGACAGTAGTATGCCTCGCGCTCGAGCGACGTCCCGCAGCGCGCGCAAAAACCCGGCGCGACCGCGAGCCGGCGCCCGCAGTCAGAGCAGAACTGGGCGCTGGATTCGGCACGTGGGCCGTGGGTGGGGCACGAGACAGCGGGGAGCAGGGAGCGGGGAGTGGGACGCTCCCCGCTGGGACCGCTCCCCGCTCGCGGCACCACTGGCTCGGCCCGCAGCGCAACCAGCGCTTCCGCGGTGTATTTCGCCTTCAGCGCGTCGTAGTCCGTGTCCGACAGCTTGCCGGTGGCGCGGTCGAACTCGATCTCCTTGAGGGCACGCACGGCCACCGCGCGGGGCGAGAAATCGTCGTCGGGATCCTCGCCTTCCTCCGCCCCTCCCTCCCCCGCCCCCTCGCCCGCGACATCGGGATGCAGAATCGGGCGCAGCACGAAGTACATCGCCCCCGCGGCGAGCAGGATTCCCACGATCAGCTCGAGCATGGACGTCAGAGGGACACCCGGTCGAGCTCACGCCGCAGCTGCTCGAGCTCCTCCGGCGTGGCGGCGGCGCCGGCGACCGGTTGCGGTGCGCGCGGTGCCGGCCCGGCCCGCGTCCAGCGGCGCAGCACCAGGGCAAGAACCGCCCCCGCTGCCACGATCAGCAGCGACGGAACGAAGTAACCCGCCAGGTTGAAGCCGTGCTTCGGGGGCGCCATGAGGATCGCCACCCCATTCTCGCGCACGAATTGATCGACGATCTGCGGCCCAGTCTTGCCCTGCGCGGCGAGCGTGACTACCTGGCGGTGCATCGCGGGGCTCACGCCGCACGTGAAGTCCGTGGTGCGGCAGGTGTACACGTCGAGGTTGCAGCCGCAGGTGCAACGGATCTGTTTCTCGATCGCCTGGATCGCGGCGTCGTTGTCGGCGGCGGTGACCGGCGAGACGGGCCTTCCCGCGCGAGACGGATCCCAGAGCCGGCCGGACGGACCGGTGCCCGGGAGGGAGTCGGGAGACTGGACGGTCAGACGGTGAGGCGGGTAGGCAATGAGCAGTCCCAGCGCGGCCGCGAAGAACCCCCTGCGAGTGAGAGCTTCGCTCACCGGCGAACCGTCCAACCGCCTCACCGCTGTCACGTCTCCCCCACCAGGCGCACCGAGTATCCAGCTTCCGCGCGCTTGACGGCGGGTGCGGCGCCGCCCGGCCACATCACGATCAACCCGCCCAGCGCGACCACCATCCCCCCGTACCACACCCACCACACGAGCGGGTTGATCGTGAACCGGAACACCGCCTGCTCGGTGCTGTTCACCACGCCCGCGAGCACCACGTAGAGGTCGAGCCGGAGCGTGCTCATGATTCCGACCTCGGTCGACGGCTGGAACGTGGGTCGGCCCAGGCCGTCCACGTGCTGACGCTTTTCGGTGGTCAGAATGCCGATGTTCTTCCCGTTTCGGGCCACTTCGACGGTCGCAGCGGTCACCTGACGGTTCAACGCGTCGTATTGCGAGATCCCGAGGTGCGTGAAGCGGTAGGTGTCGCCGTATGGGCTCGTGAGCGAGACCGACTCGCCTGGCCGCAGGGTGGCCTCGGTTTCCGTCTTGAACGCCATGCCGGCGAACGCGATGAACAAGATGACGATTCCCGTGTGCACGATATAGCCGCCGTAGCGCCGCCGGTTGCGGGCGAGCAGACGGCCGAGCGCAACCGCGTACCCTTCGCCGTACTGGCGGTGCCGGGCGCGTGCGCCGCGGGCAAACTCCTGCACCACCGTGGCGACCACGAACCCGCCCAAGCTGATCGCCATCAGGGCGTAGAAGTCCCTCATGCCGCCTACGAGCAGCACCAACAGCGTGAACACGCCCGTCGTGGCGGGCACGGCGAACTGCCGCCGCAGGTTGGGAATCGACGACCGGCGCCACGCGATCAGCGGGCCAATGCCCGTCAGCGCCAGGAGCGCGAGTCCCAGCGGGATGTTGACCTGATTGAAGAACGGCGGGCCCACTGTGACCTTGGTCCCCTGGAACAATTCGGAGAGAATCGGGAACAGCGTGCCCCACAACACCGAGAACGCGATGCCGATCAACAAGAGGTTGTTGAACAGAAAGCTCGCTTCGCGGCTCACCATCGACTCGAGGTGCGCGTCCGCCTGGAGCAACGGCAGCCGGGTCGCATAGATCGCGAAGCTCGCGGTTCCGGCGACGATCAGAAACGCCAGGAAGAAGTAGCCGACGTTCGATTGCGTGAACGAATGGACGCTCGAAATCACGCCCGACCGCGTAATGAACGTGCCGAAGATGGACAGCAGCCACGACCCGATGATCAGCGCCAGGTTCCACTTCTTCAGCATGCCACGTTTTTCCTGTATCATCACCGAGTGCAGGAAGGCGGTCATCGTGAGCCAGGGCAGGAGCGATGCGTTCTCCACCGGGTCCCAGGCCCAGTAACCGCCCCAGCCGAGTTCCACGTAAGCCCACCACATCCCGAGGCAGATCCCGACCGACAGGAACAGCCACGAGAGCAGCGTCCACTTGCGGATCGCCACGAGCCAGTCGCCGTCCAGCTTTCTCGAGAGCAGCGCCGCCATGGCGAACGCGAATGGAATGGTGATCGAGATGTAGCCGAGATAGAGCATCGGCGGGTGGAACACCATCCCGGGGTTCTGGAGCTGCGGATTCAGACCGTTACCGTCGAGCGGCGTGTAGGGCAGCCGCTGAAACGGATTCGCCTGCCCAAACAGCATCACCGATATGAAGAAGGCCGCGACTGCAGACACCACGCCGGCCACGTAGGGCAGGAGTTCACGATGGTGGCGCGAGGTGAGGACGAGCGCGAGCGACCCGAACAGCGACAGGACGGTGGCCCAGAACAGGAGGCTGCCCTTCTGGCCGGCGTACAGGGCGGACCAGGTGTAAAAGATCGGCAGGTTGCGGCTGGTATAGGCGGCGACGTACTCGACGTTGAAGTCGTGCTGGAACAGCGCCCACTCGAGCGACACGACCGCGACGAGTAACGCGCCGCACATCGCGAACACGGCGTGGCGGGCGCTGTGCGCGAGATCGGGGCGGCCTTTGAGCCCGCCGACGATCCCCGCGAGCGCCCCCCACACCCCGACCAGAAAGGCGACCCACAGGGCCAGGGTACCGAGGACGGTCATCTACGCCTTGGGAACGGCTTCGTAGCGCGACCCGCACTTTGCGAGCACGTTGGTCGCGTAGATCACGCCGTCCTTCTGCAGCCGGCCCTCGACCACCACCTCCACGCTGTCGTTGAACGTGTCCGGCGGCAGCCCGTGGAACACCACCGGATAGCGCGCGCTCCCGTCGGTCACCTGGAAGCGGAGGGTCTGCGCGGCGACGTCCTTGGACACGGTCCCCGGCACCACGTGGGCGCCGACCTTCATGCCGACATTAAAGAAGGAGGGATCGACCGCGACCTTCTGCGCCAGCTCGGTCGGCGTGAGGAAGTATTGGCCGGTCTCCTTCACGCCCGACGCCATGAGGTAACCGACCGATCCTACGATCAGGACGGCTCCAATGGCGAACTTGGTTCCAGCATTCATGCTCTAGTATACCTCCCGGCGCGCTCCAGGCTCCAACACCCACCCTGCGGCATCCTCGGGACGATCCACGCGAGGAATCTCGACGGCGTTCGTGAACGCATCGTGAAGCCTGTCCCCGATCGAGGACAAGGTAGCGTACGCGCCGTCAGACTCGCTACCCCGCAGGGTGCCGGCGGCCCGAACGGCGGGCCGGCGCGGCGGTGGCCCAATGGAGAGCGGTTTCTACCGCCCGGCGCCACTGCGCTTCCCCCGCCCGCACCGCGCGCGCCTTGTCTCCGGGAACGAACCGCTGGAAGCGCCGCCCGGCGAGATATTCTCGCGGCGCCTTCCACACGCCGAGCGCCAGCCCGGCGAGCGCGGCGGCGCCGAGCGCGGTGGTCTCCACCACGTCGGGACGAGCCACCGGGACGCCAAGGAGATCCGCCTGGAATTGCAGCAGGAAGTCGTTCGCCGCGGCGCCGCCGTCGACCTGGAGCGCGTGCAACCGCAGCTTCGCGTCCGCCGTCATCGCGTCCAGCACCTCCTTCGTGCCATAGGCCATGGCCTCGAGTGCGGCGCGGGCGAGGTGGGCGCGGGTCGTGCCCCGGGTGAGGCCGACGATGGTACCGCGCGCGTTAGGCTCCCAATGCGGCGCGCCCAGCCCCACAAAGGCCGGAACGAAGTACACGCCACCCGTGTCGGGGACACTGAGCGCGAGGTGCTCGCTCTCGGCGGCGTGATCGATGAGCTTGAGGCCGTCGCGCAGCCACTGGATCGCGGCGCCGGCGATGAAGATGCTCCCCTCCAGCGCGTACACGGGCTCGCCCCGCGGGCCACAGGCGACGGTCGTGAGCAGGCCGTGCGTCGACAGCGCGCGCCGCTTCCCGGTGTTGAGCAGCAGAAATGCACCGGTCCCGTAGGTGTTCTTCGCCTGCCCGGGCTCCACGCATCCCTGTCCAAACAGGGCCGCCTGCTGATCTCCCGCGACGCCCGCCACGGGAATCTCCGCTCCCAGATGCTCCGCCGCACACACCCCAAAGGCTCCGCTCGAGCTGCGCACCTCGGGAAGAGCCTCGATGCGTACGCCGAACAGCCGCAGCAGGTCGGGGTCCCAGGCCCTGGTCCCGATGTTGTACAGCATGGTGCGGGACGCATTGGTGTGATCGGTGGCGTACACCTTGCCGTTCGTGAGCCGGAAGACGAGCCACGCGTCCACGGTCCCGAACACCGCTTCGCCCGACGCGACGCGCCGCTCGAGCCCGGGGACGTGCCCGAGCAGCCACTCGAGCTTCGTTGCGGAGAAGTAGGGGTCGAGCAGCAAGCCGGTGCGCTCGCGGATCAGCGCCGCCCGGCGCTGCCTGGCGAGCTGGGCGCAGCGCGGCGCCGTGCGCCGGTCCTGCCACACAATCGCGCGATGGAGCGGGCGCCCGGTGTCACGCTCCCACACGCACACGGTCTCCCGCTGGTTGGTGATCCCGAGGCCGGCGGGCACCACCTGGGCCTGGCGGATCGCTTCGCGCGCCGATTGGACGACGACCCGGAAGATATCCTCGGGGTCGTGCTCCACCTCACCGGGCTTCGGGAAGTACTGCGTCACCTCGCGATAACCGCGGCCGAGCAGGCAGCCGTCGGCGCCCACGACCAGCGCGGTGACGCCGGTCGTCCCGGCGTCGATCGCCAGGATGGCGGTCACAGGCGCCTCCCCTCTCCAAACGGCGGCTGTTCGATCCCCCGGTCAGTCACGAACCCGGTCACGTAGCGCGCGGGCGTCACGTCGAACGCCGGGTTGAGGGCGGCGGCCGCCGCGGGCGCGACCCGCCGTCCCGCCAGCGTCGTCAACTCCTCCGGCGGACGCTGCTCGATCGGAATGCCGTCCCCGTCCGGGAGCGCTGCATCGATGGTCGAGGAAGGAGCGGCGCAATAGAACGGCACACCGTGATGCCGCGCGAGCACCGCGAGCGAGTACGTGCCGATCTTGTTCGCGAAGTCACCGTTCGCCGCGATACGGTCGGCGCCGACGATCACCACGTCCACCGCGGCCTGGCGCATCAGCGAGCCGGCGGCGCCATCCGCGATCACCGTGCAGGCAATGCCCGCATACGTGAGCTCCCACGCGGTGAGCCGGGAGCCCTGCAGCACCGGCCGTGTTTCGTCGACGAAGACGTGCACTCGCCGCCCCGCGTCGTGGGCGAGATAGATGGGCGCGAGCGCCGTGCCGATCCCGCCGGTCGCGAGCGCCCCAGCGTTGCAGTGCGTGAGCACCGTCGCGCCGTCCGGGATGAGCGGCAGTCCCGCCTCCCCGATCCGGCGGCACATGGCGCGGTCCTCTTCCCAGATCGCGCTCGCCTCGCCTTGGAGCCGCTCCCACAGCGCCGCACCCGGACCCGGCGTCTGCGCCGCGACCCGCGCCATGCGGTCGAGCGCCCATCGCAGGTTGACCGCGGTGGGCCGCGTGGCGGCAAGCAGCCGCACCAGCTGATCGAGCCGGGCCAGAAAGGTCTCGCGCGCCACGGCCCGCAGCTCGCGCGTTCCCGCCACGAGCCCCATCGCCGCCGCGATCCCGATCAGGGGGGCGCCGCGCAGCTGCAGCGTCCGGATCGCATCGGCTACGGCTTCCGCGCTTTCCAGGTCCCGCTCGATCCGCGTTTCGGGGAGCGCCCGCTGGTCGACGATGCGCACGGCGCCGGAGGGAGACCAGGCGATGGCTTGGACGCTCATACCAGTGCGGAATGTGGAGTGCGGAATGCGGAGTGTAAATGGAAGGTCGGACCGCGAGTGGACGCCCGGGCTGCCATTCCGCACTCCGCATTCCGCATTCCGCATTCTCCGTGTACCATTCCTCACCATGAGCTACAAGACCCTTCTCTTCGAGATCCGCGACGCCATCGCGTTCATCACCATCAACCGCCCCGACAAGCTGAACGCGCTCAACGATCAGGTGGTGGACGAGCTCGCGCATGCGGCCGAGCGCGTGGTCGCCGAGGACGCGATCAAAGGTGTGCTGCTCACCGGCGCGGGAACGAAGGCGTTCGTCGCCGGTGCCGACATCGCAGACCTGGCGAAGCAGGGTCCGTTCGACGGCAAGGCCCGGGCGCTCCGCGGCCAGGCGATGCTACGGCGGTTCGAGACGTGCGGCAAGCCGGTGCTGGCCGCGGTGAACGGTTACGCGCTGGGTGGCGGCTGCGAGCTCGCGATGGCGTGCCACCTGCGAATCGCGAGCGACACCGCGAAGTTCGGCCAGCCCGAGGTGAAGCTGGGGATCGCCCCGGGCTACGGCGGCACGCAGCGGCTGCCGCGCCTGGTGGGCAAGGGCAACGCGTTGCACCTCATTCTCACGGGTGAGATGATCGACGCCCCCGAGGCCCATCGCATCGGGCTCGTGAGCCGGGTCGTGCCAGCCGCCGAGCTACTCGCCACCGCAGAGCAGATCCTGCGGGGCATTCTCGCCATGGGGCCGCTCGCCGTCCGGCTCGCCTTGGAGGCCGTGGACCAGGGGCTCGAAATGACGCTGGAGGAAGGACTGCTGCTCGAAGCCAACCACTTCGGGCTGCTGGCAGCGACGGAGGACATGCGGGAGGGACTGATGGCCTTCCTCGAGAAGCGGGCCCCGCGCTTCCGGGGCCGATGAGAGTAAGTGTTGCCGGGACAATAACTTCTGTGTACTTTTAGTGGGTTATCTGGGGCTCTCGCGGCGTCGCCGCGCGGCGCCACGGGGTGCTCCGTGGCGCTTCTTGCAGGGGGGAAACCCATGGCCGAGCGGAGGCGCGGCCGGCCTACGGCGGTCGGCGACGCGCTGCAGAGCTACCTCGCCAAATCGGGGCTCGGGAAGCGGCTGGCGCAGGCGCAGGTGATTCCCGACTGGCCGCGGCTGGTGGGACCGCAGATCGCCGTGGTCACGACGCCCGAGAGCGTGACACCCGACGGTACGCTGTTCGTGCGGGTCGCGACCAGCGCCTGGATGACGGAGCTGCAGCTGATGGCGCCGCAGATCATGGCGGCGATCAACGCCGGCCGGGGCACCGCACGGATCAAGACGATACGCTGGCTTCTCTTACAGTAGAGCGCTATGGCGAGGGCGAAACCCGCGGCGAAGGGCAAAGGTAACGGCGGCTACCAGGCCGATTCGATTCAGGTCCTGAAGGGCCTGGAGGCGGTACGCCGCCGCCCCGCGATGTACATCGGGTCGGTGTCGGGCCGCGGGCTGCACCACCTGGTCTACGAGGTCGTAGACAACTCGGTGGACGAGGCGCTGGCCGGCTACTGCACCCAGATCGACGTCACCATCCATCAAGACAACGCCATCACCGTGGTCGACAATGGCCGCGGCATCCCGGTCGACGTCCACAAGACGGAGAAGAAGCCCGGCGTCGAGGTGGCGCTCACGGTGCTGCACGCCGGCGGCAAGTTCGACAAGAGCACGTACAAGGTGTCGGGCGGACTGCACGGCGTCGGCGTGTCGGTGGTGAACGCGTTGTCGGAGCAGCTCGAGGTCTGGGTGGACCGCGACGGGAAGCGCTATCACATGGCGTTCGAGCGCGGCGAGACCAAGAAGAAGCTGGAGGTCATCGGCAAAGCGAAGGGCACGGGCACGACCGTCTGGTTCCAGCCCGACACGCAGATCTTCACGGAAACGCGGTTCGATTACGCCACGCTGGCGAACCGGCTGCGCGAGCTGGCGTTCCTGAACAAGGCGCTCACGATCACGCTTACGGACGAGCGCAAGGGCCAGCAAAAGCAGGAGACGTTCTTCTACAAGGGCGGACTCGCCGAGTTCGTGAAGTACCTGCTCGGCAGCCGCAAGTCGCTGCACCCCAAGCCGATCACGTTCGAGGCGACGCGCGACGGCGTCGAGATCGAGGGTGCGGTGCAGTACGACGACGGCTACAACGACAATACCTTTTCCTTCGTCAACAACATCAACACCCACGAGGGCGGCACGCACCTCACCGGCTTCCGCGCGGCGCTCACGCGCACCATCAACGAGTGGGCGAAGAAAGACGGGATCCTCAAGAAGGAGGAGTTCACCCTCACCGGTGACGACATCCGCGAGGGTCTCACCGCCGTGCTGCACGTGAAGGTGAAAGATCCGCAGTTCGAAGGGCAGACCAAGACCAAGCTCGGCAACTCCGAGGTCGAGGGGATCGTGAAGAGCGTGGTGAACGACGCCCTCGGCGAATTCTTCGACAAGAGTCCCAGCGTGGCGCGCACCATCATCGCCAAGGCGGTGAGCGCGGCGCGGGCGCGCGAAGCGGCGCGCAAGGCACGGGAGCTCGTCCGTAAGAAAAGCGGGCTCGAGGGAGGATTGCTCCCGGGCAAGCTGGCAGACTGCAGCGTGAGCGACCCGAAGCTCACCGAGCTGTATCTCGTCGAGGGCGACTCCGCCGGCGGCTCGGCCAAGCAGGGGCGCGACCGCAGCTTCCAGGCGATCCTGCCGTTGCGGGGCAAGATCTTGAACGTCCAGAAGGCCCGCATCGACAAGATTCTGTCGAACGAGGAGATCCGCACCATCATCACCGCGATCGGCACCGGCGTGGGTGAGGACTTCAAGCTCGACGACGCGCGCTACCACAAGATCATCATCATGACCGACGCCGACGTGGACGGCGCGCACATCCGCACCCTGCTGCTCACGTTCTTCTACAAGGAGATGAAGTTCCTGATCGACGCGGGCTACATCTACATCGCGCAGCCGCCGCTGTACCGCGTCGCAAAGGGCAAGGAGGAGTTTTACGCCTACGAAATGAAGGAGCGGGACGCCTACGTGAAGCGGCTCACCAACGGCGAGGCCGGGGCAGGACACGGCACGGTCCAGATCCAGCGCTACAAGGGGCTGGGGGAAATGAACCCGGATCAGCTGCGCAACACCACCATGGATCCCGCGAGCCGCACCCTGCTCAAGGTGACCATGGAGGACGCGTTCGAAGCGTCGCAGCTGTTCGAGACGCTGATGGGCGACGAGGTCGAGCCGCGGCGCAAGTTCATCGAGGAGAACGCGAAATTCGTGCGGAACCTGGACGTCTGACCGCCTAGCGCTTCAGCTCCTCGACTCCGGACTTCGTCACCCGATGTGAGATGAGCGGCAGCGGTTTCTCGACGAGCCTGTCGCCGATGAGGATCGCCTGTCCGAGGGCCTCAAACGCCAGCTTGATCCCGGCCGGATCCTTCGCGAACACTGACGCGATCGGCTCCCCCGCCAGCACCTTGCCTCCGGGCTTCACCGTAATCACGAATCCGACGGTGGGATCCACCGGGTCCTCGACCTTGAGACGCCCGCCCCCCATCGCGACCACCGCCCGCCCGATGGTTTTCGGCTCCACCCGCAACACCACGCCGGTGCGGGGAGCCTTGTACACCTCGACTTCCAGCGCCTGCGGCAGCACCGAGGCGTCCTCCACCACCTTGGGATTCCCTCCCTGGGCCTCGATCACCTGCTCGAACTTCTCGGCGGCCACACCCGAGGCGATGGCGTTTTCGAGCCGCTGACGCGCCTTCTTGGACGTCTTGTCCACGCCCGCCGCGAGCAGCATCTCGACGCCGAGCGCGTAGGTCACTTCCATCAGGTCGTCGGGCCCCTCGCCGCGCAACGCGAGAATCGCTTCCTCGGTCTCGAGGGCGTTGCCGCAGGCGCGCCCCAGCGGGCGGTCCATCGCCGTAAGCAGCGCCACCGTGGGGCAGCCGCGGTCCTCTCCCAGCGCGATCATCGTCTTCGCGAGCTCGAGGCTCTGCTCGAGCCTGGGCAGGAAGGCCCCGCTACCGCGCTTCACGTCGAGCACCAGTGCGTTCAGCCCCTCGGCGAGCTTCTTGGACATGATGCTCGCGGCGATCAGGGGAATCGCCTCGACGGTGCCCGTGACGTCGCGTAGCGCGTACAGCCGCCGGTCGGCCGGCGCAATCTCGGGCGTCTGCCCGATCATCGCGCAGCCCAGCTTGGTCACCTGGGCCTTCGCCTCGGCGAGCGACAGGCCGGTGCGGAAGCCGGGGATCGCCTCGAGCTTGTCGAGGGTGCCGCCGGTGTGGCCCAGCCCGCGTCCCGACATCATGGGAACGGCGACGCCGCACGCCGCCGCGAGCGGGGCGAGCACGAGCGACACCTTGTCGCCTACCCCACCGGTCGAGTGCTTGTCGACCCGCGGCGTAGCCCACGAATCGAACGAGAGCCGCTGGCCCGAGGCGAGCATCGCGTCGGTGAGCGCCGCCAGCTCCTGGCGCTCGAGGCCGCGGAGCAGCACCGCCATGAGCAGTGCCGACATCTGATAGTCGGGAATCCGGCCAGCAGTGTACGTCGCCACCAGCGCGGACCATTCTTCCGGCGTGAGCGCACCACCGTCGCGCTTGCGCTCGATGAGCGGCACGACCAACATTAACGATCCTCTCCCTTCCGGAGTCGCCGATGCGCGGTGCCGTGTCCCTGTTGCTCGTGACCCTCGCCATCTCCGGCCGGCTCGGGGCCCAGGCGCCGCCGACGGTGGCGGAGCACATCGCGCTCGGCGACAGCGCGCACGCCGCGCTGGCGCCGCAACAGGCGCTGGCACACTATCGCGCGGCGCTCGCCCTCGACTCCATGAACTACGCGGCGCTGTGGAAAGCCGGGCGCGAGACCGTGGACATGGCGAAGCAGATCGCCGGCAAGGACGACGCTTCCAAACAGCGGCGCGATAGCCTGTACGACGCGGCCCGCGCGTACGGCGCAGCGGCGGTGCGCGTCGACTCGCACGGTGCAGACGGTCACTTCACGATCGCCCAGGCGCTCGGCCGGCTGTCGCGCACCCGCGGCGGCAAAGAGCGGGTGCGCTTCGCCAAGACCATCTACGACGAAGCCATGACGGCGATCGCGCTGGACTCGACGCACGACGGTGCCTATCACGTGGTGGGAGCATGGCACGCGGAGGTGAAGCGGTTGTCGGGGTTCCAGAAATTCTTCGCGAAGGCGCTGTTCGGCGGTGGGTTTCTCGACAAGGGCAACTGGGACGATGCCCAGAAGTATCTCGAGAAAGCGGTGGCCTTGAAGCCAGAGAACATCTTCCATCGCCTGGAGCTCGCCGAGGTGTACGTCGACGTCGGCAAGTACTCGAAAGCGCGGGAGCAGTTCGCCGCCATCGAGCCGCTACCCCTCGCCGACGTGCTCGACCACGAGTACAAGCAGGACGCCAAGCAGCTGCTCCAAGACATCAAGGGCGAGAAAGACGAGACTTAGCGCCGGACCATCAGGCGCTCGATCTCGGCCGTCGTCTTCGGTGCCTTGGCGGAGAGCCACTCCGCCCCTGTCGCCGTCACCAGCACGTCGTCTTCGATCCGGACTCCCAACGCTTCCTGGGGCAAGTAGATCCCGGGCTCGATGGTCAGGACCATCCCGGGCTTGAGCGGCGTGCGGTATTCGCCGACGTCGTGGACGTCCATGCCGAGCCAGTGCGACAGGCCGTGAATGAAGTAGGCGTCGCACGTGTCGCCGCCGCACAAGCTGCCCGAGTGCCCCCGCATATACTCGCGCGCCACCCGGTCGAGCTGCGCCACCGTCGTGCCGGGGCGGGTGGAGTCGAACGCGGCTTGCTGGGAGGCGAGCACCAGATCGTAAATCGCCTTCTGGCGGGTGGTGAACTTGCCGTTCACGGGAAAGGTGCGCGTCACGTCGGCGGTGTACTGCCCCCATTCCGCGCCCGCGTCGACGACGACCACCTCGCCGTCTTTGGTCTGCCGCCGGTTGACGTCATAGTGCAGCGTGGTGGCGTTGGGGCCGCTGCCCACGATCGACGGATAGCCCACCCGGTCGGCCCCGTTCCTGCGGAAGGCGGCCTCGAGCGCCGCCTCGATCTCGTACTCCCACATCCCGGGCCGCGCCGCCTGCATCGCAGCCACGTGTCCCAGGGCCGAGATGTCGATCGCCTTGCGCAGCCGGCCGATCTCGTCGGCGTCTTTGACGAGCCGCATCGAATCCAGAATGGGGCGCACGTTGCGCACGTCGCGCCCCCCGAATGCGAGGTCGCGGAGACGCGGCTCGTCGCGCGTCGTCTGATCGAGCGGCAGATAGAGCGGGCCCGCCCCGCGCAGCAGCGCCGCGCGCAGCACGCGATCGAGCGAATCGGTCGAGACCACGCGCGCGATGCCGGTGAAGCGTGCCGCCGTGCTGTCCGGCCCGAGGCGCAGGCCGGTCCAGCGCTCTTGCGACGGATTGCGCGCGGGGAGGAACAGCACGGTCTCGACCGCGTCGCCCCCGGCCACGAGCAGGAGCCAGGCGTCCTGCGCCTCGAGCTCGGTGAGATAAAAGAAGGTGTTGCTCTGGCGGAAGTCGTTATCCTGAATGTAGTCGCGCTCGACGTCGCGCTCGTGCCCCGCCGGCACCAGCACCACGCCGCGTCCCACGCGGGCCGCCAGCGCCCGCCGGCGCGCGGCGACGATCGCGGTATCGATCGGGCGGCCCATGCCCGGCAGCTCCGGGACCGGCGTCCACGCCCCGAGCGGCGGCGCCACCGGCGCTGGCACGGGCCGACCTTGCGTCGCGGCGATGCCGGCGAGTAGGGCCGTGCAGACGACGATGGTTGTCGATCGCATGGGGTCCGAAGCTACCGCGCGCGCGTGCGCGCGGCAACTTGACGCCGCGTCCGCCGGAAGCGCAAACTATGCCATGACCCTCCCCTCCGCCGTCGAGGCGCGTGTCGCCGAGCTGGAACGCGAACGCAAGCACCTGCTCGCGGTCATCGAGATCCTCAAGGAAGTCTCCTCCTCGTTGCACTTCATCGACATCCTTCAGGCCATCGCCCGCAAGCTGGGCGAGGCGTTCGGGCTCGATCGCTGCTCGATTTTCCTGGCGGAGCGCGGCGGTCGCTCGGTGCGTCTGGTCGCGTCGTACGAAGATCCCACCATCCGGAACTACGTCGTCGACCTCGAGCGGTACCCCGAGCTCAAGCGCGCCATGGGGAGCGGGGAAACGGTGTTCATTCCGGACGCGGCGACGGATCCCAGCTTGAAGCACGTGAAGGGAGAGATGATCACCCGTCGCGTGAAGTCCATCACGGTGGTGCCGATCACGTGGCGCGGGTTGGCCATCGGGGCCATCTTCCTGCGCACGTTCCGCGACGGCCCGACGTTCTCGGACGAGGACGTGCGCTTCGTGCAGGTGGTCGCCGCGCTGACCGCGCAGGCGCTGCGGAACGCCCACCGCTACGAGCGCCTCGCGCAGCGCCAGCAGGAGACCGGCGAGACCATGCGCCGCATGGAGCTCGAGCGCGTGGCGCTGCTCTCGTTCCTGCGGCGGCTGCTGGCCGCGTTCGGCGAGCGGGAAGGGGCGTGGGCCGAGGGCCTGTTGCCGCGCGCCAGCGCCGAAGAGCTCGACCGCCTGGTCGGCGTGGCGATGGCCGTCATCCAAGAGGAAGCCAAAGGTCGGTGAAGGGACCAGCCGCGCGGGCCGCCGAGCTGCGGCGGCTGCTCGAGCGCGCCAATCACGCCTACTACGTACTCGACAAGCCCGACATGTCGGACGCCGAGTACGACCGCCTGTTCCGCGAGCTGCAGGACCTCGAGGCCAAGCACCCGGAGCTCCACACCCCCGACAGCCCCACGCACCGCATCGGGGCGACGCCGGCGGAGAAGTTTCGCAAGCACCGCCACCTGGTGCCCATGTTGTCGCTGGCCAACGCCTTCACCGAGACGGCGCTCGCGGAGTGGGAAGAGCGCAACGCCCGGCTGCTTCCCGAGGTGAAGACCGCCAGCTACACGCTCGAAGTGAAGATCGACGGCGCCGCGGTGAGCCTCACCTACCAGGAGGGCGTGCTCGTGACGGGCGCGACGCGGGGCAACGGGATCGAAGGCGAGGACGTCACCGCCAACCTGCGCACCGTGCGGGACGTGCCGCTGCGGCTCGCGGGCAAGGGGTGGCCGAAGCGCATGGAGGTGCGCGGCGAGGTGTATCTCTCCAAGTCACGCTTCGCGGAACTCAACGCCGAGCGCGAGCGGGCCGGCGAGCCCAGCTTGGCGAACCCGCGGAACGCAGCCGCCGGGTCGCTGCGCCAGCTCGATCCCAAGATCACCCGCAGCCGGGGCCTCCGGATCTTCTGCTTCCACGTCGAGGCCCCCGGGCGGAAGCTCCCCGCCGACACGCAGCACGAGCTGCTCCAACAGCTGGCGGCGTGGGGCTTCCCCGTGGAGCCGCATCACACGCTGGTGCGCGATCTGGCGCACGGGCACCGCGAGATCGCGAAGCTCGAGCAGCGCCTGGCCACGCTGGACTACGGGGCCGACGGCGTGGTGGTGAAGGTGAACCCCCTGCGGCTGCATGCCGAGCTCGGCACCGTGGGCGACCGCGAGCCGCGCTGGGCAGTGGCCCGCAAGTTCGCCCCCGAAGTCCAGATCACCAAACTCAAGGAGATCAAGATCAACGTGGGCCGCACCGGGGCGCTCAATCCGTACGCCGTGCTCGAGCCGGTCGAGATCGGCGGCGTCACCGTCTCCACCGCGACGCTCCACAATTTCGATCTGATCGACGCGAAGGACATCCGCGAGGGCGATTGGGTCGAGGTGACGCGCGCAGGAGAGGTCATCCCCCAGGTGCTCGGCCCCGTGCGCGAACGGCGCACGGGCAAGGAGCGCAAGTTCAAGCGGCCCGAACGCTGCCCCGTGTGCGGCTCGAAGGTCGAGTATCCGTCCGACGAAGTCATGGCCTACTGCTCCAACGTCTCGTGCCCGGGACGGGTCTTCGAGAGCATCGTGCACTTCGCCTCGCGTGGCGCGATGGACATCCGCGGCCTAGGCTACGAACGGGTGCGTGCGCTGCTCGACGCCAAGCTCATCAAGGACGTGGCCGACCTGTACCAGCTCACACCGCTGCAGCTCCTCAGATTGGACGGTTTCGCCGAGAAGTCCGCGCAACAGCTGGTGGACGCGATCCAGGCCTCGAAGGCGCAGGCGCTGTCGACGCTGCTGTACGCCCTGGGCATCCGTCACGTAGGTGCGCAGGGGGCGAAGCTCCTGGCCCGCCACTTCGGCACCATGAAGGCGCTGCGCAACGCCTCGGTGGAGCAGATCAACGCGATCCGGGGGGTGGGAGAGGCCATCGCCGAGGCCGTCGCGGGGTTCTTCGACGAGGCCAAGAACCGTAAGCTGCTCGAGCGCCTGGAAAGGCTCGGCCTGAACTTCAAGGAGCCCGCGGCGGTCGAAGCGAAAAGTCCGCTCGCGGGACAGGTGTACGTCGTGACGGGGACCCTGCCGTCCCTCTCCCGCGCCAAGGCGGTCGAGCTGATCGAACGCGCCGGGGGCCACGTCGCCGACAGCGTGTCGAAGAGGACCACCGCACTGGTGGTGGGCGCGGACGCCGGCTCGAAGCTCGAGCGGGCGAAAGCGCTCGGCGTACCGGTCATCGACGAGGCAGAACTCTTGCGCCGCGCACGCGCCAAACCCTAAGTTGGCGTCCCATATGACCGCGCCCGCCCCGTCCCTCGCCGCGGCCCACGGCCTCACCGTCGGGCGCGACGCGCTGCGCCAGCTGCACGTCACGCTGCTGCGCGACGCCCCCGACGCCGCGTTCTCCATCCTCCAGGAGACCGGTTTCGCCGCCGGCGCGGGCCTCTACCAGACGTTCTGCGCCTGGCTCCCGGGCGAGACGGGCGTTGCCCGGCCCGACGACCTCGACGCCGGACGCCTCACCACCGTGCTGTCGGCGTTCTTCCGGGCGACGGGCTGGGGTTCGGTGAGCATCGCCGCGCTCGGCAGCGCCGCCCTGGTGGTCGACTCGAGCGATTGGGCCGAGGCCGATCCCGGAAGCGCCGAGGCGCCGATGTGCTCCTTCTCGTCCGGGATGCTCGCCGATTTCCTCGGCCGCCTGTCGGGCGAGCCGGTCGCAGTGATGGAGGTCGAGTGCCGCTCGAAGAATGACGCGCGCTGCCGGTTTCTCTCCGCCTCCCCCGACACGCTCAACGCCGTATACGAGCGGATGACCCAGGGGAAGACGTACGCCGAAGCGCTCGGGTAGTCCTCCGCTGTCCGCCCTCCGTTGAATCAGCACGAAGCCGAGATCCGGGAGATCGTGAACCGCGAGACCCGCGCCTGGGACACCCAAGACGCGGAGTTGCTCGTCTCCTGCTTCCATCCCGCCATGGTCTGGCCGTGGCCTCCAACCGCGCAATCTCACGATCCCATGACGTGGGTCATGGTGTGGGGTCGGTTCAACGCCGAGCGCTGGGGGCGCGGGTGGCAGGCGCTGTTCGACACCCACACGCTCGTCCACAACAGGCGCGAGATCAAGAAGATCGTCGTGACGGCCGAAGGGGACGGCGCGTTTGCCGTGGTGGACATCGATACGCTGTGGCGGCAGAGACCAACGGGCGTGGAGCAGAACTGGAAGGGGCGGACCTGCAAAATCTACACGCAGGTGGACACGCAATGGAAGATGATCGCGCAAACGGGGGTGCTACAATACTGACAACGCCGGGCAAAGACGTCACATAAGACGGCGTCGCGCGGGGGCGTCACCGACCCGCGACGCTCACCCCCTCAAGCAGCACGGACGGCGCCCAGCGAGATCCGGTCCAGCGCGCGTCCCGGCCGAACCCCCCGACCCGTTTCCACAACTCGTAGGCGTTCCCGGCGACGGCGGCATCCTTCACGCGACCCGTGATCTCGCCCCGCTCGATCCGGTACGCCAGGGCGACCGGATGGCTGAACGCTCCGCCGATCACGTTGCCCTGCCCCACGCCGATCAGCTCATCCACGAGCAGCCCGTCCTTGATCTCCCCGAGGAGCCCTCCGCCCAGCGTACTTGACCCTGCCCCCTTTCCCTTTCCCCTCTCCCCAACAACGATGCTGGTGTATCCCGGCACCGGCTTGCCGAAGGTGCCCCGCTGTCCATGTCCCGTGCTCTCGGTCTTGGCCCGCGTCGCGGTCTCGAGATCGTAGATGAACCCGCGCACGACGCCGCGCTCCACGAGGGAGGTGGTGCGCGAAGGCACGCATTCATCGTCCATGGGGCGGGACGCCGGGCGACCGGCGAGCAGCGCATCGTCCGAGAGGGAGAAGTCGGGGTCGAACACGCGCTCGCCGAGCTTGGCGCCCAACGGGGAGATGCCCTGCAGCACCGCCTTCCCGGAGAGAGCCTGCGTGACGGGGAGCATCAGCGCCGACAGGCCGGCGGGCGTGAACACGACGGGGAGGACGCCCTCGGGCGACGGCACGACGCGAAGCGCGCGATCGAGCCGCGCGTTGATCGCAGCGGCCAGGGCCGCCAGGGCGTCGTCCGACGGCAGGTCCGCGCACTCGAGCGCATCTCCGACGGCGAGCACGTCGTCGCCCGCGATGCGCCACACCTCGGCGCTCACGCCGATCCCGGTGGAGCGGTAGTCCCCCGCCGCGCCGGCGGAGTTCGCCACCTGCGTTTCGGTGACCTCACGCTCCACCGCGACGTTGACCCGGCACCCCTCGCGCTCGAGCTGCTGGAACAGCGAGCGACCGATGACGATCAGCTGGTCGAGCGACGCGTCGGCGGCGCGGTCGAAAAACGTGGTGATGGGCGGGTGGGAGCTCCGTGATGGAAACGTCAGGGGCAGCTCCTCCCCCAACTCGGCCGACGCGAGCGCCCGGGCGACGAGCTCGTCCGCCGGGCCGTCGGCAGCGGTGGTGCCGGCCACGCCCACGCGCCCGCGATGGCACACGCGCAGGTTCGCGCCTGCCTCTTCCGTGGCACCCGCCGCCTTGAGCCGCCCCCACTCGAACGCCACCGACGTCCGTTCGACCCGGCGCCACAACACATCCGCCCCGCCGTCCGTGCGGCGCCGGGCGAGGTCGAGCAGCCGCTCGATCACGCGGGGACGTCGCCGCCGACCAGCGCTTCCTCGATCCGCACGTGCGGCGCCCCTTCCGTGACCGGCAAGGGCGACTGGCCGCCCTTGCCGCAGCCGCCGCCCATCTCGTTCCAGCGGAAGTCGCCGGCGATCCGATCGATCCGGTCGAGCGTCTGAAACAGATTGCCGGCGAGCACCACGTCCTTGACGAGCTCGGCCACGTGGCCGTCGCGGATCATGCGGCCGTAGGCCGCGGTGAACGAGAAGTTCTCGAGCATCGTCTGGCCGCCGAACGCGCCGCACGCATAGACGCCGAGCTTCACATCCTGGATCAAGTCGGCGAACGTGCCCCGGCCGTTCGCGATGTAGGTGTTCGTCATGCGCACGATGGGCGGGTGACGGAACGAGATGGCCCGGGCGTTGCCGGTGGGCCGCTCGCCCATGGCGGCGGCGGTCTCGCGGGAGTGCAGCCGGCCGACGAGCACGCCGTCCGTGATGAGCGCGGTATCCTGGGTGGGCGTCCCCTCGTCGTCGAACGGCAGCGTTCCACGCAGACCCGGAGCGGCGCCGTTGTCCCCCACGTTGAGCGCGGGCTTCCCGAAGCGTCGGCCGAGCGTCATCATGTCGCGCGCCTGCGGGTTCTCGTACACGAAATCGGCCTCGGACAGGTGCCCGAACGCCTCGTGGATGAACACGCCCGCGAGCTCGGGGTCGAGGATGACGGGATACGTGCCGCCCCGCACCATGGGTGCGTCGAGCAGTCCGACCGCCCGCTCCGCTACCTCACGGAAGCCCGGCTGCCGGTCCTGCACCGAGTTCCAGCCGCGGCGCAGCCCGATCGATTCCAGGCCTTTTTCGATCGTGCCGTCGCGCCGCGCCACCGCCGTCCCCGACAGCGTGACCTCGGGCCGCAGCTCATGGAGGACGGTGCCCTGGGAGTTCGCGTACCAGTACTCGCTCACCTCGTCGTGGTACACAGCGAGCGTGTCCACGATGCGGTCGCTCACCGCGAGCATCGCGCCGTTGTACGCCTCAAGGAGCCGTTTCTTCTCGGCGAGGGGAACCCCGCGCACGTCGCCGTCCAGGTCGAGCACGGCATCCGCCTGGTGGGGCGCGACGTCGGCGAGGCGGATCGGGGGGTCCACGCGCACCGCGCGCGACAGCTCGCCCGCGCGCGCCACCATCGCCTCCAGGCGGTCGAGCGACGTGAAGGACGCGACGCCCCAACCGCCGCCCTGGTGCAGCGCCCGAACGCAGCCGCCCTGATCCTCGCTGGCGGTGGCGGATTCGAGCCGCCGCCCCCGGAAGGTCACGGCCGTGCTCCAGCTGCGTTCGACGCGGATTTCGGTGTAGTCGGCGCGAGAGCGTTGCAGCGCCCCGGTGAGGCGGTCGATCAACCCCCGAGTTCCTTGAGCTTCGCGGCGTAGTCGGGCCGCATCACGATCTCCCCGTCGATGATGACCTCGCGGTCCCAGGGGAGGATGATGAAGTTCCCGGTCTCGAGCGCGTAGAAGTCGGGCGGGAACGGTCCGGTGCGGAACGAGACCGCGGTCTTGACGGCGGCGGGCTTGAGCTCACGCACGGCGTTGAGGGCGAGCTTCATCGTGGCGCCGGTGTCACACGTCTCGTCCACGATCAGCACCCGGCGGCCGGTCACGAGGCGGGGCGGACCGGCGATCACGACGGGCCGCCCGCCGGTCTCCGTCCGCGTGATGGCCATGGACGAGAAGTCGCGCTGCAGGATGCTCGCCACCACCGCGCCCGGAATCACGCCCGCGCGGGCGATCCCGATCACCACGTCCGGGTCGTACTCGCGGAAGATCTTCAAAGCCAGCACCCGGCACATTTCGCCGAACAGCGGCCAGTCCACCTCGAGGACGCCGTGCGGCGCCTTGCGGGCGCTGCGCGCATTGCGGGGTGGCGGGGTGCGGGGCGCGGCGGGCATGGGGTCAGAAGCTACATTGCAAAGTCA
>JBGPDL010000024.1:0-37135 GCA_041482275.1 Gemmatimonadota bacterium
ACGCGGCTGCGACCGACTGGGCCCAGATCGTCGGACTGTATGACGTCCTGACGCGGGCCGACCCGTCTCCGGTGGTGGAGCTGAACCGCGCCGCGGCGGTGGCGATGCGCGACGGCCCGGAAGGGGCTGGCCTTGATCGACGCGATTCTCGGGCGCGGCGACCTGGCGGACTACCACCTCGCGCACTCGGCACGGGCCGACCTGTACCGGCGCCTCGGCAGAACGGCGGCAGCCCGTGCCTCCTACCAACGGGCCCTCGGCCTCACGCGGCAGGAGCCGGAACGGCGGTTTCTCGCGCGACGGCTGCGCGAGCTGGGGGAGTGATGGAGTGCGGGGCGGCGTTGCGCCGGCGGGCCGTGTGCGGCACGTTACGTGCCCAAGTCATCGAAAGGCTTCATTCGTATGTGCCGGAACATCAAACGCCTGCGTCATCCCGATCACGTGCCCAGCGACCAGGAGTTGCACGACGCTGCGCTGCAGTTCGTGCGCAAGATCAGCGGATTCCACGCGCCCTCGAAGGCCAATGAGGCCGCATTCAACAAGGCGGTCCGTGACGTAGCGGCGGCAGGCCGGGTGTTATTCGGCTCACTGCACGCTCGGGGGCACGCCGATGCTGCTGTCTGACCGCCGCCTCGCGCTCGCCCTGTGCGTCGCCCTGCTCGGCTGCCACCGGGTCTCCACACCCGCGTCGGCTGGCGCCGTCCCGTTCACCAGCGCGAACCCGTTCGCGAGCGCCAGTCCGCTGCTGTACCAGGCGCCCCCGTTCGACCGGATTCGTGATGGTGACTACCAGCCGGCGCTGGAAGAAGGGATGCGCCGGCAGCTGGCCGAGATCGCCGGCATCGCCGCCGACACCGCGGCGCCCAGCTTCGACAACACGATCGTCGCGCTGGAACGCTCGGGAGCTCTGCTCACGCGCGTCTTCAAAGTGTTCAACGCGATGACGCAGGCCAACACCGATGACACGCTGCAGCGGGTGCAGACCGAGGAAGCGCCGCGGCTCGCCGCGCATCTGGACGCGATTCACTTGAACGACACGCTGTTCCGCCGTGTGAAAAGCGTGTACGACCGGCGCGCCGATCTCGGCGTCGATTCGGTGCAGCGGTTCCTGGTGGAGCGCTATTACCGCGACTTCGTGCGCGCCGGCGCGCTGCTCTCGGATCCGGCCAAGGCGCGGCTCCGCGCGCTGAACCAGGAAGAGTCGAAGCTCGCGACCGATTTTCAGAACCGGCTGCTCGCGGCGACCAAGGCCGGGGCGATCGTCGTGGATGACAAGAAGGAGCTCGATGGCCTCAGCGACGCCGAGATCGCCGCCGCCGCCGAAGCGGGCCGCCAGCGCAAGCTCGAAGGCAAGTGGGTGCTGCCGCTGCAGAACACCACCCAGCAGCCGGCGCAGGCCTCGCTGCGGAACCGGGCGCTGCGGGAACGGTTGTTCCTCGCGTCGACGACCCGCGCCGAGCGCGGCGACTCGAACGACACGCGGGAGATCGTCAAGCGGCTGGCGCAGCTCCGCGCTGAGCGCGCCCAGCTGCTCGGCTTCCCGAGCCTCGCCGCGTACGTCCTCGACGACCAGATGGCCAAGACGCCGGACGCGGCGATCAAGCTGCTGAGCGATCTGGCGCCGGCGGCGACGGCCCAGGCCCGTCGCGAAGCGGCGAAGCTGCAGGCCATGATCGACGCGCAGCACGGCCGCTTCAAGCTCGCCCCCTGGGACTGGCAGTACTACGCCGAGCAGGTGCGGCAGGCGGACTACGCGCTGGACGAGTCGCAGCTCATGCCCTACTTCGAGCTCGATCGCGTGCTGCAGGACGGTGTCTTCTTCGCCGCGAACCGGCTGTACGGCTTGACCTTCAAACGGCGCACGGACCTCCCCGTATACCATCCCGATGTCCGGGTGTTCGAGGTGTTCGATGCCGACGGCACGTCCATCGCCCTGTGGTATTGCGACTACTTCAGGCGCGACAACAAGAGCGGCGGCGCGTGGGAAGACACGTTCGTGGACGGCACCGGACTGTTGCGCACCAAGCCCGTCGTCTTCAACGTCGCGAACTTCTCGAAGCCCGCCCCGGGCCAGCCGGCTCTGCTGCGTTTCGACGACGTGAAGACGATGTTCCACGAGTTCGGGCACGCGCTGCACGCGTTGCTCACGCGCGTCGAGTACCCGCGGCTCACCGGCACCAACGTGCCGACGGACTTCGTGGAGTTCCCGTCGCAGTTCAACGAGCACTGGGCGCTCGAGCCCACCGTGCTGGCGCACTACGCGAAGCACTACCAGACCGGCCAGCCGATGCCGCGGACGCTGCTCGACAAGATCAAGCGGGCCCGCACGTTCGACCAGGGGTTCGCCACCACGGAGTACATCGCCGCCGCCCTGCTGGACATGGCGTGGCACACCCTGCCGGTGGGGCCAGAGCAACCGGATATCGACGCCTTCGAGGCCCAGGCGCTCAAGCGGTTCGGCGTGGACGTGCCCGAGGTGCCGCCGCGCTATCGCACCAACTACTTCGCGCACATCTGGAACGGCGGGTACTACGCCGGCTACTACGCGTACCTGTGGAGCGAGGTGCTGGATGACGACGCCTATGCCTGGTTCACCGAGCATGGGGGCATGACGCGGGCCAACGGCCGGCGCTTCCGTGACATGATTCTGTCACGCGGGGGCACGAACGACATGGGCGTGCTGTACCGGGCGTTCCGCGGGCGCGATCCGGAAGTGGGGCCGCTGCTCGAGGAGCGGGGACTGAAGGCGGATCGAACACCGTGATCACGACGCACCGCAAGATGGTCTCCGGCCTTGAGCACCTGAGGGTGCTGACGGCCGGCGTCGAGCGCTCGTGGGGCGGCGGGTGACGGCGGACCTGCTTCGCCTGATGCCCGGGAGCGAGGGCCACTTCCGCCTCGAGTCCGGGCACCACGCCAACCGTTGGCTCGATCTCGATGCGTTGTTCGCGGACCCCGCCCGGGTGCATCCGTTCGTCGAGCAGCTGGCGCGGGCGCTCCGCTCCTACGACATCGCGGGGGTGTGCGGCCCGCTCCAGGGCGGCGCGTTTCTCGCCCAGCTCGTCGCTGCGGCACTCGGCGTGGAGTTCTGGTTCACCGAGCGCGTGATGCCGGCCGGGGACGACGGATTGTACCGGGCCCGGTACCGCCTGCCGCGCGCGCTCGAGCCCCGGGTCCGGGGCAAGCGGCTCGCCATCGTGGACGACGCGATCAGCGCCGGTTCCGCTGTGCGGGGGACGTACGCCGAGCTCGAGGCCCACGGCGCGCAGCCGGTGGTGATCGGGGCGCTGCTGGTACTGGGATCCGCGGCATCGCCCTTCTTTGCAGAGCGCGGCGTGCCGGTCGAGGCCGTGGCGCGCATCCCGTTCGAGCTGTGGGCGCCCGCCGGCTGCCCGTTGTGCGCGTCCCGGATACCGCTCGAGGAGCCAAGCGCCGCTGGTTGCAGGCCGGCGCGCAGCCCGCATCTTTGAGCCCGGGAGCGACCCTTGGACGGAGGTCTGTCATGGCGCACGACGGGAAGCACGCGGTGGTCACCGGTAGCTCGCGCGGGATCGGCCGCGGCATCGCCCTCAAGCTGGCCGATCTGGGCGTGAAGGTCGCGATCCACTATCGCAGCAACGAAGCGGCCGCGAAGGATACGCTCGCCAAGGTGCGGCAGCGCGGTTCCGACGGCTTCACCGTCCAGGCCGACGTGTGCCGCCCCGAAGACATCACCCGGATGTTCGGACGCGTGAAGAGCGAGTTCGGTAGCCTCGACATCTTCGTGAGCAACGCGCGACCCGAGGTGCCCGAGTTCTACCAGGGACCCATGAACATCACCCTGGAACAGTGGGACACCGCGATGAACTCCCAGGCGCGGGCGTTCCTCGTGGCGGTCCGCGCGGCGTGTCCCCTGATGGGCGACGGCGGTAGGATCGTGGCGATCACCTATGCGCCGGGCGGGCGCACCGGCAGCTGGCAGCCGTGGGTGGGCATGGGTGCCGCCAAGAGTGCCATGGAGACGCTGTGCCGCTACTTCGCCGTGGCGCTCGCGAAACAGGGCATCACGGTGAACGCCATCAGCCCTGGGTGGATCGAGGACAGCGTGCTCAATTCGTTGCCGGACGCCGCGCAGGACATGATCCGCACGTGGCACCAGGGGGAGGGCGGATGGACGCCAATGGGCCGGCTCGGCACGCCGGCGGATATCGGCAACGCAGTGTCGCTCCTGTGCTCGGAGGACGCGGCCTGGATCACGGGTCAGACCATCGCGGTGGACGGCGGCCTGTCGCTGATGGACCCGGGGCTGCCGCTGGCGATCCAGCGGGGCTGACGCGACTCACAACGCCGGCAAGAAGCCCCTCGTCCACCTCCCACGAACGCGTCCCGGGACGTTTACCTGTGGCTGGGAATCGGGGCGATGTCGTCCGTGAGCCGGCCGTCGAGCTCGTCGTACACCCGATGCAGGAACCAGTCCACGAGATAGAGGTCGAGCCACTCGCTCAACCCGAGATCGCCGTGCGTGATGGCGAGCTTCAAGTCGTGCACGCTGTCCATCGCGGGCGGCCCTGGCCTGCTCGACGTCGAGCCCCCGCGCCTTGGCTGCTCTGCCGATCCGCAGCAGCGCGCGCAGTAGCGCGATGTTCGTCTCGAGCAGCGACCGGTCGCGCAGCGGCTCCCCGTGGCCCGGCACGATCGTAGTGGAGCACCTGAATCCGGCGCTCGCCCAGATGTATGGTGAGCGAATCGCTGAAGGTGATGGATGTCTCGGCGCGCACCCTACCGCGCCGCCGGAACGACGTCGTTGACGATCACGCCGAGCACCTGGCCCGCGAGCGCCTGCGGCGTGGTCTCGGTGAGCGCCACCCAGTCGGCCGTCGCCACCACGGCCAGATCGCGGCTCGGCACCACGTACACGAACTGCCCGCCGTAGCCCCAGGCGAAAAAGGCAGCCGGAGCGGCGTCGGACACCCACCACAGCATTCCGTAGGTCACGCGCTGCTGCGCCCCCACGGCCTGGCGCCAGGCAAAGTGCGGCCGGGTGACTGAGTCCACCCAGCTCTCCGGGACGACGCTCGCGTCGCCCGACCAGCCGCGTTGCAGGAACAGCTGGCCGAGCTTGAGCAGGTCCCGCGCGCGCAGTGCGATCCCCGAGCCGCCGTTCACAGTGCCGCGGTCGAGCGGTTCCCACGCCACCGTGTCCACGCCGAGCGCTCGGAACAGATGGTCGGCGGCGTATTGGGGCAGGGACGCGGCCGCGGCATTCTGCAGGACGACGCCGAGGGTGTGCACCGCCGCCGAGTTGTAGGTGAACGTGCCGCCGGGGAGACCCGCGTGGGCGCGGTCGAGCAGGTACTGCACGTGGTCGTCGGCGACGACCCAGGAGTTGTAGTCGGGGCCGGTCGTCTCGTCCCACTCGTAACCCGACGTCATCGTGAGCAGGTGGCGCAGGGTGACGGCGCTGTCGACGGAGTCCAGCGTGTCGGTCGGCGCGAGATACGGAGCGATCGGCGCCGCCACGCCGGGCAGCACGCCGTCCCGCAGCGCGATGCCGGTCAGGGCGCACACCACGCTCTTCGTTACCGAGCGTACGTCGAACAGCGTGGTCGAGTCGGTGCCGCCGAAGTAGTACTCGGCCACGAGGTGGCCGTGCCGCGCCACGAGCAGGCTCCGGACGCGAGGGATTGCGGCCGCGTCGCCCCCCGCGGCCACCAGGCCGGTCGCGGTCATCCCCACCTCGCCCGGGCTCGCGCGCAGCCAGCCTTGCGACAGGTCGACCCGGACGGGAGCGATCGGGGCGGTGGGCGCGTCGCTGCACGCCGCGACGAGGGCGAGCGCCGCGCAGCCGGGCCACGGCGTGACCCGCATCTCAGTGGCCTCCCTGGGGCTGCGGCGGCAGCTGGCTCACCGTCAGCGGCACCGACGCCTTCTGCTCCCCGTCGATCGCGATCTCGAAGCGGTACGCCCCGGCGTGCGCGAACGGCACGTCGAACACGAGCACCGCTCCCGCCTCGATGTCGGTCACGCCCGCGGGCGGCTCGGCGAAATTGACGTTGCCGTTGCCGCCCAGGACCTCCACGTCCTGCTCGTCCAGCAGCCGGATCTGCACGTGGTGCTCACCGATCTCGGTGCGCCTGCCCTTGAGGTGCAGCACCAGGTGGAGCCGGGGGTGCATGGCGGGGAACTGCTGCACCCAGATGTGCTGAAACATGCCCAGGACGGAGAGCTTCCCCGCCTGATCGACCAGCGCGTAGTCGGCGACGACCGCGAAGTCGAGGTGCAAGCTACTGCTTGGAGAACGGGATCGATGCGCGCGTCTGCTCCCATTCCAGCTTCAAGACGCCGCCGTTGCCTCTCGGCTCGATCGCAATCGTGAACTGCTCCACCGGCTGCGGCAGGGGCTCCACCTGCATGTCGAGCCGGGCGAGGTCGTACTGCGCGTCATACTCGGTGCCCCACTGGCCGGTGTTCTTGTTGACGATGAGCTTCCAGCCGGCGGGGGAGGGGATGGTCCAGAGGCTGTACTTCCCGGCGGGCAGGGTGGTCCCGGCGACGACCAGATCGGCGCTCGTCTCGAGCACCGTCGCCTGATTGGCTCCGGTGCGCCACACCTGGTTCCAGGGCACCACGTTGCCGAAGATCACCCGGCCGCGCGCGGATGGCCGGCTGTAGCGTACGGCGAGGGCGGCTCCCGCGACCGTCGTCTTCACGGAATCGGGGGGCGACAGGCTGCCGAGCGAGCGCGGTGCGAACGACTTCCCCAGCGCGGCGAAATCGAGCCCCCGCACCCGCTCCACCGTCACCTGCGCCGTACCGCCGATGCCGCTCACGCCCAACAGCGTCCCCCGGCCGTCGACGCGGGCGTGCAGCGGCCCGATGTCGCCGAGCATCAACGTCAGAGAATCGCGCCCCCGGGCGGTGACCGTGACCTCCTGCGGCTCCGTGGCGCCCAACGGGATCATGGTGGTCGTGTAGCGACCGCCGCCGGCGGCGCGTGCGCGGCGCGTCACCTCCTCCACCAGAGCGTAGCTCTGGCCCAGGTACGGCAGGGCGCCCGGGCCGGTCTTTACGCGCAACGTGACCGTCGAGTCGCCCCGCGGCACCGTGACCACCGCGGAATCGCCCGCGAACTGGGCCGTGGCCCTCGTTTCCATGGCCCCGGACCCGCCCGACACGTTGTGCGTCACCAGCTCGTACCGGGCGATCGTACCGCCCGGTCCGAACGTCATCGTGTACAGTCGGTGGACGGTGCGCGGGGCGCGCACGACCTGCTCGCCCTCGAGCCGGTCGGCGCGGCGCGTGTACTGCTCGATGGCGAGCGTGTCGCGCCCCAGCCGCACGACGAACTGGCCGGTCTGGGCAGGAAGCGCCGCGGGCATGGCCAGCGCCGCGATCAGGAGGCTGCACGGTCTACCGCTCATGTCTCTTTCCTGGTGAAGGGAATCAGAATGCGCGTCGTCTCCCAGTCCATGCGGATCACGCCGCCCTTACCCTGCGGCACCACGGCGATGATGAACTGCTCCACCGGCTGGGGCAGCGGCTCGGTCTTCACGTCCACGCGCACCAAGTCCGAGTCGGCGGTGTATTCGGTCCCCCACATCCGGGCCCGCGAGGGCAGGGTGCAGGCCTCGCCCCCGCACGGCACCAGCGTCTGCTTGTTGACGATGAGCGTCCAGCCGGTGCGGGACGGCAGGGTCCACAGGGTGTAGGTGCCCTTGGGGATGGTCTTCCCGCCGATCACCAGGTCCGCCGAGGTGGTGAAGCGGGTGGCGAAGTTGGCGCCGGTGCGCCACACCTGGTCCCACGCCACCACGCCGCCGAAGATCTTGCGATTGCGCATCGCCGGGCGGCCGTAGTCGATCGCGATGTGAGTGCCGCCGACGTCCGCGCGCACCGAGTCGGGCGGCGAGAGCTGGCCCAGGGGTCGGCCGCCGAACGCCGCCGCGAACGCCTGCACGTCGAGCGTGGGCACTCGGGTGCCGAGCACTTTCTGCGTCGTGAGCCGTCCGTCCACGCCCTGGATGCGGCCCGCGCCGTCCAGCTTGAAGAGCGTCGGCGTATCGTCGGGAAAGGCCACCGTCATCGAATCCGGCGCGGGGAATGTCACCGTCAGGTCGAAGGGGGTGGTGGCGCCGAGGTTCAGGACGGAGACCTTCACCGGGGCGGGGGTCGACCCGCCGAGCTTGCGTGCGCGCACGCCGAATTGATCGTACAGCGCGTAACAGAAATTGATGAAGGGCACCGCGCCGTTGGGCGTGACCACGTGCGACGCGGTCGTCTGGCCGTTGCGGGTGAGGTCGATGAACGCCTCCTCCGTGGTGAACCGCGCCACGATGTGGATCGGCGACACGTCGGACGCTACCACCGGCTTGTTGTCGAGCTCGACGTTGCTGATCATGCCGTCTGCCCCGAGGGTGGCGACCAGGTGCCGGACGATCACGGGCGCCCTCTCGCGCATCACCATGTCGTCGATCAGGCGGTCCGCGGTGCGCGTGTAGCGCTCCGCGCCGATCGTGTCCTGCCCCAGGGTGATGACGAACGCTCCACTGTCGGGTGCCTGGATGACGGTCGCGAGCACAAACATCAGCACGTACATGTGAATCTCCGGTTGGTCATTGCACCCGAATCGATTTGACTTCGTCGTTTTGCGCAATCTTGTTCACCACGTCCAGTCCCTTGGTGACCTGTCCGAAAACGGTGTGGACCCGGTCAAGATGCGGTTGCGGCGAGTGGCAGATGAAGAACTGGCTGCCGCCGGTGTCCTTGCCCGCGTGTGCCATCGACAGCGCGCCCGCGACGTGCTTGTGGACGTTCCTTTCCCACTCGCACGTGATGGTGTAGCCCGGCCCGCCGGTGCCGATGCGCCCCTTCCCGGTTTTCGAGTTGGGGTCGCCGCCCTGAATCATGAAGTTGGCGATCACGCGGTGGAAGCGGGTGCCGTCGTAGAATCTGGAATTCGCGAGCTTCTCGAAGTTGGCGACGGTGTTCGGCACCTCGTCGGCGAACAGTTCCACCTCGATCCGGCCCTGCGTGGTCTCGAGCACGGCCTGCTTGTTCGGCATCATTGCTCCAGGGAAAGGTTGTCCTCCACCTGTGCCACGGTTTTCATGCCCACAATCACCACCGAGACCGCCTCGTTGTCCAGCACGAACCGCAGCGCGAGCTGCGCCGCGGTCACCCCCGCCAGCCCGGCCAGCTCCTTCACGCGCTCTCCCAGCGCTACGACTTGGGCCACGTAGGGACGCGGCATGCGGGAGCGGATGTCGCCCTTCTCCCACACGCTGTCGGGCCGGTACTTCCCCGCGAGAAACCCGTTGGCGAGCGGCTCGCGCGCGATCACGCCCACGTTGGCGGCACGGGCGGCCGCGAAGAAGCGGTCCTCCGCTTCGCGCCGCACGATGTTGTACACGATCTGCACCGTGTCGGGCCGCGTCACCTCCACGGCGGCGATCCCCTCCTCGGGCGGGTGCACCGAGACGCCGTAGAAGCGGATCTTCCCTTCCTCTTTCAGCTCCTCCAGCACCTGGTACGTCTCCGGGTCCGCGATCAGACCGAGCGCCGGATTGTGGAGCTGCAGCAGGTCGATGTAGTCGGTGGCAAGCCTCCGCAGCGACTGCTCCACCGCGAACCGGATGTAGGAGGGGGAGAAGTTGGCGTCGTGCGTCACGGGAAGCGGGGCATCGGGGGGCACGCGGTCGAGTGGATGGCCCAGCGCTTCGGCGATGCGGTTCACGAGCAGGGGGTTCACGTCGCGGTTGTAGAAGTTGCCCCCGACCTTGGTGGCGATAACGACGTCCTGGCGGATTCCCCGGAGCGCCTCGCCCACGAGCTCCTCGGAGTGACCGTGCCCGTACACGTCCGCCGTGTCGAAGAAGTTGCAGCCCAACTCGTAGGCGCGACGCACCGCGCGGCGCGATTCGGCGTCGTCGGTGGGGCCGTAGGAGTTCCCGACCGCGCTGCCGCCGACCGCCCACGAGCCGAACCCGATGGTGCTGACGGCGAGGCCGGTGCGGCCGAGCACGCGCCGCTTCACCCTAGCAAGTCCCCCAGGGCGGCGGACGTCGCGACGGGGAGCGAGCAGTTCGTGCCGACGCACACAGTTGCGGCCGGCAGCTCGGCGATCTTCCGGATCACCAGCTTGCGCGGCCGGTAGGTCCCGAGGGCGAGCAGGTGCATCGCGCAGGCGGGGCCGTCGCCCTTCGGCCCGGACACCTCGATGCGCGTGATCGGGTTCACCGCCCAGTCGACGGCGCGGAGCAGCGTGGCGCCGTACAGCGAGAGCTGGGAAGCCGCTCCGCCGAACGTTTGAAGCTGGCGGTCGAGCAGGAGGCGCCATTCCTTGTCGTCGGTGAGCGCCCACAGGCGCGCCAACACCAGTGCCGCAACCCCGTTGCCGGACGGGGTGGGGGCGTCCTGGACCGGCTTGGCGGGGGTGGCGAGGTAGGCCGCGCCGGCCCGGTCGCGCGCGACGTCGAAGAACCCGCCCTGCTCCGCGTCCCAATGGGCGCGGCCGCAGTAGTGCATCACCGTGGTGGCGCGGGTGATCCAGGCGTCGTCGCCCGTCACCTCGTAGGCGTCGAGAAACGCGGCGGCGGCGTGGACGTTGTCTTCCAGCAGCCCGTGCGGCTCCACACGCCCGATCACATGGCTCATGCCCCGGCCCCCGTCCCACGCTTCGCCCCAGATGCGTCCGAGCACGCGGAGGGCAAGCTCGTTGCACTCCGGCCGGTCGAGCACCGCGCCGGCGTGTAGGAAAGCGGAGGCCATCATGGCGTTCCAGTTCACGTACGGCGTGGTGTCGACGTAAGGCGCCTTCCGTTTGTCGCGCGCGGCCTTGAGCTTCACGAGCGCGTTCTTGAGCCGTGGCCATTCGTCGTCGTCCACCGGGTCACGTTTCCACCACAGCACGTTCTTCTCGTGATCGTGGTGCATTTCCCCCGGCACTTCGACGTCGAACACCTGACGAATCACTTGGAACGCTGTTTCGTCCTTTAATGCCTCTTTGAGTTCGTCGGGAGTCCACGTCCAGTAGTCGCCGTCGTCGCCGAACTTCACGTCCGCGTCCTGGGAGGTGTAGAACACGCTCCCCTCTCGGTCCGACAGCACCTCCAGCACCCAGGTCGCGATGCCGTGCGCCACCTCCTTGGCGAGCGGCAGGGCGAGCGCGGCGTAGCCGTCCAGGTACGCGTGCAGCAGCTCCGAATTGTCGTAGGCCATCTTCTCGAAGTGCGGCACGATCCAGCGCTCGTCCACCGAATAGCGGTGGAAGCCGCCGCCCACATGGTCGCGGATCCCGCCTTTGGCCATGCCGGCGAGCGTCTTCTCCACGACCTCGCGCATCCACGGCTCGCGGGCGTCGTGCCAGCGGGCGACCAAGAACGTGATGCCCGCCGGGTGCGGGAACTTGGGTGCCGTGCCGAAGCCGCCGTAGCGGACATCGAACACGCGGGCCAGTTCGTTCGCGGCGCGCTCGACCGTCTCGGGCGTGACCGCGCCGCTCTTCGCCTCGTCGAGCGATTCGGCCACGTGGCGGCGGATCGCTTCGGCGTTCTCCCGCACTTTGTCGGGCTGCTGGCGATAAAGGCGCGCGACCTGCCGCAGCACGGAGATGAACCCTGGCCGGCCGTAATGGTTCTCCTCGGGCGGGAAGTAGGTGCCGCCAAAGAACACCTCCCCGTCGGGGGTGAGGAACGCGGTGAGCGGCCAGCCGCCCTGGCCGGTGAGCGCCTGTACGGCGCGCTGGTAGCGCGCGTCCACGTCGGGCCGCTCGTCGCGGTCCACCTTCACGCACACGAAGTCGCGGTTCAGGAGCTCCGCCACCTCGGGATCGTCGTACGACTCGCCGTCCATCACGTGGCACCAGTGGCACCACACCGCGCCGATGTCCAGGAGAATCGGCTTGTCTTCGCGGCGGGCCCGCGCGAAAGCCGCGTCGCCCCAGGGATGCCAATGCACCGGCTGATGGGCGGCGGACTTGAGATAGGCGGAGGGCTCGGCGGCGAGGAGGTTGGGCATGAGCCGTGAAATGTACTCGGGGTCACGCACCCTGTTCGAGGTATTTCACCGCCGTCCGGCTCACCAGCTCCGCCCCGATCACCAGGCTGTCCTCGTCGATGTCGAACGTGGGGCTGTGATGCGGCGAGCCCTTCTTGTTCGGTGGTGCAGAGCCGACGAAGGCGAACGCCCCCGGCACGCGGGCGAGGAAGAAGGACATGTCCTCGCCTCCCATGGTGCGGACGCCGTCAATCACACGGTCTCGCCCAACGACGTCCTGTGCTGTGGCTTTCATCAGCGCCGTCATGCGCTCGTCGTTCACCAAGGGCTGGGACAGCCGCCGGTACCGCACGTCGGCGTCGGCCCCGAACGCGCGGGCGATTCCCTGCGCCGTCTCCCGCACGAGCTCGGGCGCCTGGTCGAAGAACTTGCCGCCGAACGCGCGCACCGTGCCGCGCAGATCGGCCCGGCCGGGAATGACGTTGAAGGCATGCCCGGCATGGAGCTGGGTGACGGAGACCACGCCCTCTTCGAAGGGATTGCGGCGGCGCGACACGAGGCTCTGAAGCACGGTGACGACGTGCGCCGCGATCAGCACGGGATCGATCGCCTGGTGCGGCGCCGCCGCGTGACCGCCCTTCCCGACGATCGTGATCTCGAACTCGTCCACCGAGGCCATGATGGGCCCCGGCATCAGCGCGATCGTGCCCGCGGGGAGGTCGTTCCACAGGTGGATCCCGAAGGCGGCGTCCACGTGCGGTGCGTCGAGCACGCCGTCCTGGATCATCGCCTCCGCGCCGTTTGAGATCTCTTCGGCGGGCTGGAACGCGAACTTCACGGCGCCGGGGAGCAAGGCCGCGTGGAGGCGGCGCGCCACCTCCAGCCCGATGGCGACGTGCCCGTCGTGGCCGCAGGCGTGCATCTTGCCCGGGTGTTTGGAGCGATACGACACATCGTTCGCTTCTTCGACCGGAAGCGCGTCCATGTCGGCGCGGATCAGCACGCAGCGCCCGCTCACAGGCGCTCCATCGCGTACCGCCACTACGCCCGTCCTGCCGACGCCGGTCCGCACCGCGTAGCCGAGCTGCCCGAGCCGCTCCGCCACGAGGGTACCGGTGCGGCGCTCCTCGAACCCCAGCTCGGGGTGCTGGTGGAGATCTCGGCGTGTGGCGACGAGCGCGGCCCGGTCCACGGGAGGCAACTGTGCCGTCATGTGACCCTCCGTCGCTCCCAGACGTTTCACACCCGCGAACTCGGGCACCACCGGTTCACCACGCACTCCCCGCACTTCGGCCGCCGCGCGATGCACACCCGCCGCCCGTGCAGAATCAGCGTGTGCGACCACCAGGTCCATTTGTCGCGCGGCACCAGCGCCATCAGGTCGCGCTCGATCTTCACTGGATCCGTTTGTTTGGTGAGGCCGAGCAGGGTCGAAAGCCGCTGCACGTGGGTATCCACCACGATCCCTTCGTTTTTCCCGAACCAGGTGCCGAGCACCACGTTGGCGGTCTTGCGGCCCACGCCCGGGAGCTCGACCAGCTGCTCGATCGTGTCGGGCACCGCGCCGCCGTGCCGCTCCGCCAGCGCCTGCGCCATGCCGATGATCGACTTGGTCTTGTTGCGGAAAAAGCCGGTGCTGTGGATCTCCTGCTCCAGGAGCCTCGGGTCGGCGCTCGCGTAGTCCCGCGCCGTCCGGTACTTCGCGAACAGGGCCGGGGTGACCAGGTTGACGCGCGCGTCGGTCGATTGGGCGGAGAGGATGGTGGCGACCAGCAGCTCGAGCGCCGACGTGTGGTGCAGCGCGCAGGTCGCGTCCGGGTACGCTTTCTCGAGGCGGGCGACGATCCTGCGCACGCGCGCCCGCAGCGTGGGCCGCGGCGCGGCTTTTGCCCGGGCCGCCATCACGCCGCCCGCGAGCGGCGCCGCCCGGTGAAGGCGAGAAAGCCGGCGGCGTCGCGCGTGTTCAGCACCTGGCTCGGCTCGAGCCAGCCCTTGCGCGCGATGCCGAGTCCCACCGCCACGTTGGTGACTCCTCCCGTCGAATGGGCGTCCGCGCCGATCGAGAGCGTGACGCCCAGCTGGCGCGCGCGGCGCACCATGCGCCAGTCGAGGTCGAGGCGATGCGGATCTGCGTTCACCTCCACCGCGATGCCGCGCGCCGCGGCCTTCGCGAGCACCTGCTCCAGGTCGATGGCGTAGGGGTCGCGCTGCAGCAGCAAGCGCCCCGTCGGGTGGCCCACGATCGCGAGGTGGGGGTCGTCCATGGCGGCGAGCACGCGCCGCGTCATCTCTCCCTCGGACATGCCGAAGCGCGAGTGGATCGAGCCGATCACGAAGTCGAAGCGGTCGAGCACGGCGGGGCCGTAGTCCAGGGCGCCGTCGGCGAGGATGTCGGCCTCGACGCCCTTCAACACGCGGATCCTCATGCCGCGCGCGTTGACGGCATCGATCTCGGCGTGCTGGCGTGCCACGTCCTCGGCGCGAAGGCCCCCCGCGTACGCGGCCGACTGGGAGTGATCGGTGATGCCCACCCATTCGTAGCCGGCCGTGCAGCACGCCTGCGCCCACTCGGCGATGGTCACCGTGCCGTCGGAGTAGTTGGAATGGCAGTGCAGGAAGCCGCGCAGGTCGTCCTGCTCGACCAGGCGCGGCAACTCCCCGTGCGCCGCCGCCTCAAGCTCGCCGTCGCCCTCCCGTAGCTCGGGCGGCACCCAGGCCAGGCCGAGCGCGCGGTACACGCCCGCCTCGTCGGGATAGGGTCCGGCGAGCGACACGCCCGCCGTGCGGGCTCGGGCCTCGAGCGCCGCCACGTGCGCGCCCGAGCCTGTGGCGCGGATCCAGTCGACCCCGAAGCGCTCCGGCGTGGTAAGCAGCACGTCCACGACGGTACCGGAGGCGAACCGCAGCGTCACCGCCCCCTCCTTGCCGGCGATCTCCGTGACGCCCGGTGCCCGGCCCAGCCGCTGGACCAGCGCCTCGCGGGCCCCGTTCCCGGCGTGCACGGCGACGAGGGTCAGCTGCTCGATCACCTCGCAACGACGCCGCACCGCGCCCGCGGTCTCGACCCGCCGCACGCCTTCGAGCCCGGCCAGGGCGCGCCGCACCGCCTCGGTCTCGTCCA
The DNA here is from genome assembly GCA_041482275.1 of Gemmatimonadota bacterium. Lineage (GTDB taxonomy): Bacteria > Gemmatimonadota > Gemmatimonadetes > Gemmatimonadales > GWC2-71-9 > AG41. Next base: position 15,095 of record JBGPDL010000024.1, read on the forward strand.
GCGCGTGATGGAACAGCCGCGCACCGCTCGCCCGACGCAGCGACGCGATGCCGCGGCACACGCTCTCGGCCGTCTTGGTGCCGAACCGCGGCAGGGCCGCGAGCCGCCCATCGGCGGCGGCGGCCTCGAGCTCGGCGAGCGACTCGATGGCGAGCGCGTTGTGAATCCGGCGCACCTTCGCGGCACCGAGCCCCGGGATGCGGAGCATCTCCACGAGGCCCAGGGGCACCTGCTCGCGCAGCTCGTCGAGGGCGCTCGAGCGGCCGGTGGCGACGAGCTCCGACCGGGCGGCGTGCTGCAACGCGCGCACGCGAAACGCGCTCTCCCCTTTGAGCTCGAGGAAGTCCGCGAGCTCCTCGAGGGTGTGGCGGACGGCGTGCTTGTCCATGGGTGGGAACGTAAGGAGAAGGTTGGAAGGTCGGAAGGTTGGAAGGTGCCACCTTCCCACGTTCCCACCGTCTCAGCCTTTCGGCAGGAACCCGTCCAGCGCCCGCACGAAGTCCTCCGTCGCCTCCACGTGCGGCGCATGCCCTGTGGCCAACTCGATCACGTCGGTCGAGAGCAGCGCCGCGGTCTCGCGGGCTGCCTCGAGGGGCATCGGGTCGTAGATCCCATGCAGGAGCAGGGAGCGGGGAGCGGCGCCGTGCGGGAACGTTCGCCGGATGCGGTCGCGCAGGTCATACTCCCCCAGGCTCTCCCACACGGCCCGGCGGGTGCGCTCGGTGACGCGAAACGGCGTCATCTCCCGGGCCAGCGCGGGGTCGTGAAAGTAGCCCGCGACGGATAGCGCGAACGCGAGGCGGCGGTACTTTTCGGGATCGGTCCGCGCCAGCCCCAGGGCGGCGAGCTCGGCGCGACTCCGGGCGATCCACGGCTGGGCCATGCGGGCGGCGAAGCGGCGCTCGAACTCATCGCGCCATGCCGTCGTGACCGGTGCGGCGGAGACGAGTGCGAGCCGCGCCACGCGGTCGGCATGCTCGAGCGCGTACAGCACGGCCAGCAGACCGCCCCAGGAATAGCCGAGCAGCGCCAGGCGCTCCAATCCCCAGTGGCCGCGCAGCGCCTCCAGGTCGGCCACGTGCTCGCGCCAGCCGACCGGCACCTCGCGTGGCACCGGCGACCGACCGCCGCCGCGCTGGTCGTAATAGAGAAGGGAGCGGCCTCGGGCGAGGCGGTCGTACTGGGGCAGCAGGTAGTCGTGGTGGGCGCCGGGGCCGCCGTGCAACACCACCACCGGGGGACCGTCTCCGACGCGCCGCGTGTAGAGACGGATGCCGTTCAGCTCGACCGTCGTATCCGTCGTCGTTTCTGGCATCGCGTCTCAAGTTAAACTGTCGGGTGGCTATGAAGCTGCCGCGCTTTCCACCTGCCCTCAGGCCGCCGGGATTTCGGCGGCTCGGGCTCGCCGACGTCGCGATCCTCTGCCTGCTCGGTGGAGTGATCGCGACCGTGGTCGCGTTCGCGCACGAGTTCGAGGCGCCGTTCGCGCAGGCGGTCCGGATCGATCTGCGGTTCAGCGCGCTGCCCAGGTACACGCTGTACTCGCTGTCGCGCGGCGTGAGCGCGCTCCTGATCTCGTATCTCTTCGCCCTGGGCTTCGGGTGGGCGGCGGTCAAGTCGCGCGCGGCGGAGCGCCTGCTGCTCCCGTTGCTCGACATCCTCCAGAGCATTCCGGTGCTGGGCTTTCTGCCCGGCCTGGTGCTGGGCCTCGTGTCGCTGTTCCCCACCCGTAACGTGGGGCTCGAGCTCGCCGCTATCCTGATGATTTTCACGGCGCAGGCCTGGAATCTGGCGCTGTCGTTCTACGGCTCGCTCAAGAGCCTGCCGGTGCAGCTGCGCGATGCGTGCCAGGTGGCGGGGTGGCGGCCGTCGCGCACGTTCTGGGACCTCGAGGTACCGGCGGCCGCGCAGGGCCTGGTGTGGAACGGCATGCTGTCGATGGCGGGCGGCTGGTTCTTCCTGATGGTGAACGAGGCCTTCCGGCTTGGCAATCGGGATTACCGCCTGCCCGGCATCGGGTCCTACATGAGCGTCGCGCTCGATCGGGGCGACGTGCCCGCGATGGCGCTCGCGATCCTCGCGATGATCGCGATGATCGTCTGCGTCGATCAGCTGCTGTGGCGCCCGCTGGTGGTGTGGGTCGAGAAGTTCCGCCTCGATGAGAGCGGCGGCGGGGGGCCGGTACCGTCCTCGTGGGTGCTTGAGTTCCTGCGGCGCGCGCGGCTGCCGCGCCGCGTGGCCTTGTTCCAGCAGCGCGTTTTTCGCCGTGCCCGGCGGGCGGCTCGGCCGCTCGAGCGGCCGTTCCGGGCGGTGGGCCCGGTCATCCTGCGGGCCCCGCGGCGCGCGTTCCGGGACGCCATCGCGCGGAAGATCGGCGCTGGGCTCGCCGCGGTCGCGATCGCGGCCGTCGCCCTTCTGGGCGCATGGCGCCTGTGGCTCTTGATCGGACAGCTGGGCTGGGCGGATTGGGGCCATCTCCTCGCGTCCGCCGCCTTGACGTTCTCCCGTGTGATGGGCGCGGTGGTCCTCTCCACCGCCTGGGCCCTGCCGGCGGGAGTGGTGATCGGGCGGTCGCCGCGCCTCGCCCGCGCGCTGCAACCGGTCATCCAGGTGGTCGCGTCGTTTCCCGCCCCAATGCTGTTCCCCCTCGTGATCCTCCTGTTCGAGCGCATCGGCATTGGGCTCGGGTTCGGCGCGGTGGTGCTGATGGTGCTCGCGGGGCAATGGTACATCTTGTTCAACGTGATTTCGGCGGTGGCCGCGATCCCGCAGCAGCTCAAGGACGCCACGGCGGCCTTCCGTTTGCCGCGCCTGGCGCGCTGGCGCTTCCTGTATCTGCCGGCCGCGTTCCCCGCGCTCGTCACCGGGTGGGTGACGGCGGCCGGCGGCGCCTGGAACGGCTCGATCGTCGCCGAGTACATCGAGGCCGGCGGCACATTGCGGACTACGCGCGGATTGGGGAGCCTGATCAGCGAAGCCACGACACACGCGAATTTTCCGCTGCTCGCGGGGGGCATCGCCCTGATGAGCCTGATCGTGGTCGGCTGGAACCGCATCGTGTGGCGCTCGATGATGGAGTGGGCCCGGGCGCGCTTCGGGTTGGTGCAATGACGCCGGGCGCCGTGTTGCTCGAGGCGCAACACGTGACGCAGCGCTTCCGGCTGCCCAACGGCCAGGTGCTCGAGGCGCTGCGCGACGTGTCGCTCGCCGTGCATGAGAACGAAGTGGTGGCGCTGGTGGGCCCCTCGGGATGCGGCAAGAGCACGCTGCTGCGGTTGTTCGCCGGTCTGGCGCACCCCGACGAAGGCGCCGTCCTGTACCGCGGACAGCGACTCGACGGCGTGCTCGGCGCCGCGGCCATGGTGTTTCAATCGTTCGCGTTGCTGCCCTGGCTCACGGTCGCCGACAACGTCGCGATGGGCTTGGAAGCGCGCGGCGTCGACGGCGCCGCCCGCCGCGACGCCGTGGCCCGGGCCATCAACCTGGTCGGACTCGACGGGTTCGAGCAGGCGTATCCCAAGGAACTGTCGGGCGGGATGAAGCAGCGGGTGGGCTTCGCGCGCGCGCTCGCCGTGGCGCCCGAAATCCTGCTCATGGACGAGCCGTTCGGCGCGCTCGACCCCCTCACCGCGGAGAACCTGCGCAGCCAGGTGGTGGACCTGTGGCGCGATCCGGCGACCGGCGTGAAGACGCTGGTGGTCGTCACCCACAGCGTGGAAGAGGCGGTGTTTCTGGCGGGGCGGATCGTCGTCTTCGGGTCGAACCCCGGCCACGTGCGGGAACAGCTCGAGAATCCGTTGCCGTATCCGCGCCTGGAGCGCAGCCCCGATTTCGAGGCGATGGTGGACCGGCTGCACGCCATTCTCACCGCGACGCTGCTCCCCGAGCCGGCGCCGGCCGCACCGCAGCGGCTCGTGCCATTCCCCCGGGTCCATGTCTCCGAAGTCACCGGCCTCCTCGACCACCTCCTCACCCGCCCCGACGGCAAGGGGCCCGTGTTCGAGCTCGCGGAGGACCTGGGGGTGGACTACGACCGCATGTCGGCGGTCGTGCGCGGGGCGGAGCAGCTGGGCTGGGTGATCACCCCGGGCGAGATCGTGCAGCTCACGCAGGGGGGACGCGACGTGATGGCGATGGACGACGCGGCGCGCAAGGACGCGACGCGCGCCCGCCTGTCGAAGCAGCCGCTGTTCGCGCGGCTGCTCGCGATGCTGCGGGAGGAAGGGGCGGTGGAGGACGAAGAAGTGCTGGCCGACCTCACGATCTATTTCCCGTTCATCCCGGTCCAGTCGCTGTTCGACACGATCATCGAGTGGGGCCGCTACGCCGAGCTCCTGGACCACGACGCCGACGCCGGCCGGCTTTCCCTGCTCGGGTGGGAGGGGGCGGCCGAGATGCGGGCCGAGTAGTTACAGCAGCACCGCCAGCGCGTCCGTAACCTCCTTCACGGCGCGGTGGTGCCGGTCGGTGAACCCCGCGGGCACGTCCGAGTCGATGTCCAGCTGTCCCAGGATGGCCGGCCCGCGGCGGATCAGCACGACGAGCTCCGACTTGGTCTCGAGATTGCAGGCAAGGTAGTTCCCGAGTGAGCCGACGTCGGGCACGTTCTGGTCTTCCCCGCTCGCCACCGCCGTTCCGCACACCCCCCGGCCGACGGGGATCCGGACGTGCTCCGTCTGGCGCCCCGCGAACGCTTCGAGGACGAGCTCGGCGCCGTGCAGCATGTAGGCGTACACCGAGGTGTAGGGGGCGCCGAGCCCGCGTAGCCGGTCACAGGCGAGCTGCAGCAGCTCGGCGCGCGAGGCGTCGTGCAGATGCGCGGCCCGGAGCACGCGCACGATGTTGCCGGCGTCGAGCGTCGCGGTCATGACGTGCGCTTGCCGAGCACCGCGGTGAGACGCACTTCGCTATCCCCGCGCCGCGCCACGATGACGACCGTGTCCCCCGCTTGATGGCTGCGCAGCGCGTCGGTCATGTCGTACAGGTTGGCGACCGTTTTCGGCCCGATCGCGGTGATGATGTCTCCCCCTTTCAAGCCCGCCTGCTCGGCCGGACTGCCGGCGCGCACGCCGGTGATGCGCACGCCGCCCGGCGATTCGCTCATGTCGGGGATGGTGCCGAGGTAGGCGCCGTAGCCTTGGCCCCCGGTCGCCGCGAGCGGCGGGGGCGCGTCCACGAACGTGAGCCCCCCCGGCCGGTCGGCGAGCGCCCACACCACCTCGCCCGCGAACTCCGCCACGCGGGCGAGCCCCGTCGCGTTGATCTTCTCCCAGTCGTCGGTGGAGCGGTGGTAGTCCTCGTGCAGGTCGGTGAAGAAGTGGAGGACGGGCCGCTTGGCCGCGAAGAAGGACGCATGGTCGCTCGGGCCCCAGCCGTCGCCCGACGCCCGCAGATCGAAGTGGCCGGCGGCGGCGTTGAGCGAATCGAGCAGGGCGGGGAATTCCCGCGCCGTCGCAACCCCGAGGGCGAGCAGCCGGTCGTTCCGCAAGCGGCCCACCATATCGAGGTTGACCATGGCGTACACGGAGTCGATCGGCTCCACCAGCGGATGCTTGATGTAATAGGCCGAGCCCAGGTCGCCGAGCTCCTCTCCCGAGAACGCGATGAAAACGACGGTGCGGGCCGGCCGGCGGCGGCCGAGGCGGCGGGCGATCTCGAGCAGGGCGGCGGCCCCCGACGCGTTGTCGTCCGCGCCGTTGTGGACCCGGCCGGTCGAATCGGGATCGAGCGCGCCGAACCCGCCCAGGCCGAGGTGGTCGTAGTGCGCGCCCACCACCACGACCTCGCCGCGGCGCGCCGGGTCGTGGCCCAGGAGCACCGCGACCACGTTGCGCGTCGCCGCGCCCGCCAGGCGGGAGTGCATGACCGCCGGCGCATCGGCGGCGATGGTGAACGGCTGGAAGAACGAGCCGCCTCGGGCGGGGTCGAGCCGCGCGCGGCGGAAGGCCCGGGCGAGGTAGTCTCCCGCATCGGCCAGGCCGCGTGTGCCGATGCCGCGCCCCTCGCGCGCGTCGGCCGCGAGGTAGCGCACGTCCGCGAGCACGCGGCGCGCAGCGGGCGACAGCGTGTCCTGCGCGGAGCCGGGCGCCGCCAGCGCGGCGGCGACGAGCAGACTGGTTCCGAGCATGCGGCTATATCTATCTTTGGCGCGACTCTCACGGAAGCCCGGTCGGTGTCGATCCGCCTGCTCGTCCTCATTCCCGTCGCCGCCGCGATCAGCCTCGCGCTCTCGGCCGTCGTCGACGCCGTGGCGCTGCCCCTGTTCCTCGACACCACGGGCACGATCCTCGCCACCGCGCTCGCCGGTCCGGCCGTGGGGATCGCGACCGGCATCGTGACCTCCGCCGTGAACACGCTGCGCAACCCGACCTTCTGGCCGTTCGTCGTGGTGCAGATCATCGTGGCCCTGTACGCCTGGGCCGCGGCGCGCGCCGGCCTGTTCCGGAGCCTCCGCACCGCCATCCCCGCCGGCCTGGGATTGGGGGTGATTGCTTCGGTCACCTCCACGCCCATCTCCTACTTCGTGTTCGGCTGCACCACCACCGGCGGGATTGCCCTCACCACCGCGCTCGGCAAGGCGCTCGGCCTGCCGCCGCTCGGCGCCTGCTTCTTTGGGAGCTTCGTGTCGGACTTCGGCGACAAGGCGGTGACGTTCGCGTTGGTCACGTCGGTGTTGCACGCGCTGCCGCGCCGCGCCGCGGCACGCTTTCCCTGGGCGCTGCGCGCCATCGGCGCGGCGTGACACGGCGGCATCCCTTCACTCTCCTCACGATCGCGGGGGCGCTTCCGGCGCTGGCGTGGACCCTGCCGGCGCCCGTGGGTGGGGCGGTGACGGCCGCAACCGCATTGACGCTCTCCGCGTCCCGGGGCTTACACCGCGGACTGTGGCCCGCCGTGCTGACCGCCGCGCCGTTCTGGCTGTTCCTCTTCATCCTCCACGATGTGCCGACCACCGTCGCCATCGGGCTTCGCATCACCACGATGGTCGCGAGCTTCGTGTGGGTGGCCGCGGCGCTCGAGCCGGCGCGGCTCGTCGAGGCGATGGTCGCGGCCGGTTGGAGCGCGAGCGTGGCGTACGTGTTCGCGGCCACGCTGTCGGCCGTGCCGCTGCTCAAGGCGCGCGCCCGCCGCATCGTCGATGCGCAACGCTGCCGCGGGCTTGCGGCCTCGGGCGGCGTGACCGCCCGGCTGCGCGCGCTGCGCGCCCTCGCGCTGCCACTCATCCTGTCCGCGCTCCACGAGGTGGACGAACGGTCGCTCGCCCTCGAGACCCGCGGGCTCGTCCCGGGGGTGCGCCGCACGCCGCTCGCGCCGCCGCACGATCCGGCGGCGGAGCGGGTCCTCCGCTGGGGCCTCGTCGCCCTGTGCGTCGCGGCCCTGACGTGGAGAGTGGCGTGACCCGGCTGGCGCTCGAGCGCGTCAGCTTCTGGTATCCGGCGACGGACGGTCCCACCCTGCGGGACGTCTCGCTCGAGGTCGCGGCAGGTGAGGTGGTGGCGCTGGTCGGGAGCGGGGGGGCGGGCGCGTCGACGCTGCTCCTCGTGGCGGGCGATCTGGCGCCGCGGGTGGTCGGAGGGAAGCTCGAAGGGCGGGTTCACTTCGAGGGAAGAGGGAAGGGGAAAGAGAGAAGAGGGATCGTGCTTCCGACGCCGTGGACTCAAGTCTCCGGAATGGCGTTCACGGTGTGGGACGAGGTGGCGTTCGGGCCCGCGAACCTGGGCTGGCCGCGGGATGAGATCGCGCGCCATGTGGACCGCGCGCTCGAGCGCCTGGGGAGCGCCGAGCTCCGCGCCCGCGATCCGGCGACCCTGTCCGGCGGCGAGCTGCAGCGCGTGATCATCGCGGGAATCCTCGCAATGGATCCGGCGCTGCTGCTGCTCGATGAGCCAGCCGCCGAGCTCGACCCCGCGGGGGCGCGGGACGTGTGGCGGCTGGTGCGCGCGCTCGCGAACGAAGGCAGAGCGGTCCTGGTCGCGACGAGCGATTTGGACGCGCTCCCGGAGCTCGCGGACCGGGTCGTCTGGCTGGAGCGCGGTCGGGTGATGGACGCCGGCCCGCCGTCGCTGCTCGCGAGCGAGGCCCTGTGCGCGGCGCAGCTCGGGACTCGGGTGGCGGGCGTGTGGCGCGCCGCGGGGCTCTCCACGCCGTATCCCGCCACGGTCGCGGACGCGGTGCGGCGGTGGAAGGAAGTGATGGGACGTTGACGACCGCCCTGCGGCTCGACGGCGTATCGTTCGCTTATGGCGCGTTACCGGCTCTCTCCGGAGTCTCGTTCGCGCTCGCGGCCGGCGAGCGGGTCGCGCTCCTGGGCCGGAACGGCGCCGGCAAATCGACGGTGGCCCGCCTGGTGACCGGCCTGCTGCGCCCCGCCGCGGGTGCGGTGAGCCTGGGCGGCTGGGACACGCGGGACCGGACCCCCGACGCCCTGGCTCGCAGTGGGCGCGTCGGCTCGGTGTTCCAGCACGCCGACGAGCAGCTGTTCGCGCGCACGCTCGAGGACGACGTGAGCTTCGGCCCGCGCGCCGCGGGGCTGCCGGAGCGCGATGTGAGGCGCCGGGTCGCGGCTGCCCTTGCGGCGCTCGAGCTCGAGCCGCTCGCGCGCGAGCACCCGTACGATCTGCCGCCGGCGCTCCGCAAGCTGGCGGCGCTCGCGGGCGCCCTGGCGCTCGAGCCGGCGCTCCTGGTGCTCGATGAGCCGACCGCCGCGCTCGATCGCGCCCTCTCCGCCCGCGTGACCCGCGCGCTGCTCGAGCGGGCCGCCGGTGGCGTTGCGCTGCTCGTGATCACCCACGACTTGACGTTCGCCGCCGAAGCGCTCGAGCGCGGACTCGTGCTCGATCGCGGGCGGTTGGCATGCGACGAGCCGCTCGCCGCCCTGCTCGGCAGCGCGGCGCGGCTCGAGCCGTTGGGGCTCGCGCTCCCGCCGGTCGCGGCACTCTCCGCCGCGCTCGACCTGCCGGGACGCCCTGTGCGTGCGGCGGATGCGGCACGCGCGCTGGCCCGCGTTGCCGGGGGTAGGCCCGCCCCCTAAATTGACCGACCCGATGCCGACGCTCGAGAGCCTCGCCGCGCGGTTCGCCCGCTGTGTGAGCCTGTTCCGCGACCCGGGCGCCAAAGACCAGCAAAAGGTGGAATTCCGGGCGCTCGTCGGCCTCCTGAAGGAGACTGCCGTGACGCTCCGGGTCGTGGGTGGACGGCTCGAGCTGAACGGCGTCCTCTGCGAAGGGGAGGGTCTCGCGTTGCTGGTCCAGCGCTTGGACCTCCACGGGATCGGCGAGATCGCGCTCGCACCGGACCCGCCCCCCGCTCAGCTGTTCGAGCTGCTCAAGGCCCTGGCCGAGCAGCCCGGCTTGGACGAATTCGCGAGCCGGCTCGCCGGTGCCGGCGCGGATCGCATTCGCGTCGCGCCCGCACAGCCGAGTCCGCCGCCGGCGTCGCGTTCGCCTGTCGCGTCCCCCGAGGATTTCGACGCGCGCGAGCCCATCGTGCCCCGCCCCGGCGCGCCGGTCGACCGCAAGTCGCACCCGCTCGGCACCGAGGGGATCCTACGCGGCGAGGCGTGGCTGGACATCAAGTCCGTGCCGCTCTCCGGCGTACCGCTCGTGACGCACGACCCGCTGCCTCCCCCTGCGGCCGACGCGCTACCGGGAACAGGACGGGCCACACCTGCCGCCGCGGGCGACGCGGACCTGTCACTTTCAACGGAGCGCACGGTGGAGCCGGCGCCGTCCACGCCGCCCGCGCCGCCCATCGCGCCGGCGCCGCCCGCGGCCGAGCGTCCCTCCGGTGGCGCACCCGCACCGCCTCCGTCGCCACGCCAAGCCGCGCCACCCGCCGCGGCGGCCCCCGCCGCGCGTGAGTCGTTGCCGCCCGGTGCGGCGGAGGTGCTGGCCGAGCTCGAGCGGGACCCGCTCGGGCCCACCGTCGGCGACTTGCTCGCGGCCCTGCTGCGGCACGCCGAGACGGCGATCAAGCAGACCCGGTTCGAGCAGCTGCTGGGCGTGATCGCGGGCGTCATCAAGGTCGAGCAGCGCGTGCCCGAGACCAGCGGCATGCGGCGTCAGTACGGCATCGCGCTGCGGCGCATCTACACGAAGCCGGTGCTCGAGGCTCTGGCGCGGCTGCTCGGCACGCCCAAGCACCGGCCCGCAGCGGTGGCCGCGTTGCAACGGGGCGGGGCGGCGGCCGTGGAAGTATTGATGGACCTGCTGGTCGCCGCGCCCACCGTGAGCGAGCGCCGGGCGGTGTTCGACGCGCTCAAGCAGATGACCGAAGGCACGGAGCAGCTGGTGCACATGCTGGACCACCCGGAGTGGTTCGTGGTTCGCAACGTGGCGGAACTCTTGGGGGAGCTCGGGATGGAAGAAGCGGTGCCCGCCCTGGGGCGGCGCCTCGATCACGCCGACGATCGGGTTCGCAAGGCCGTGGCGCTGGCTCTCGCCAAGATCGGCAGCCGCAGCGCCGCCGAGCCGCTGCGCCGGGCGCTGCGCGATCGCTCGGCCGAGGTCCGGCTGCAGGTGGCGGTGGGGATCGGGCGCAAGGCGAGCGCCCTGGCCATGCCCCTCGTGGTCGCGATGGAGGAAGAGAAGGACGAAGCGGTGGTGCGCGAGCTGATTCTCGCGCTCGGGCGGATCGCCAGCGCGGAGGCGGTTCAGGCGCTCATCAAGTGGGCGCAGCCGTCCGGCCGCATCTTCGGCCGGCGGCCGAGCGCGCTGCGCGTGGCGGCGGTGGAGGGGCTGCGCCTCGCGGCCACGCCCGCCGCCCTGGGCACGCTGGAAGGGTTGTCCGGCGACGGCGACCGCCAGGTGCGCGAGGCGGCGAAGAACGCGGTCCTCCAGCTCAGGCGACCGTCGCGCGGCTAGCCCTGCTTCGGCTTGAGCCGGATCGCCAGGATCCCCGGACCCGCGAGCGCGTGGATGGCGTCCTCCTGCGTCAGGCGGGGATGAAGTTGACGTTGGGATCGAGCCGGCGCGCGAACCCCGCCAGCAACCGGGCGACGCGCTCGAGGTCGTCGCGCGCCACCATCTCGTTGGGGCTGTGCATGTACCGGTTGGGCACGCTCACGAGCCCTGTGGGGATGCCGCGCAACGCGTTGTAGATCGCATCGGCGTCGGTGCCCGTGTCGTGAGGCGCCGCCTGCACGCTGTAGGGGATGCCCTCCCGCTCGGCGCATTCGACGAGCATATCGAACACCACCGGGCTGACCGCCGACCCCCGGGCCAGCACCGGGCCGCCGCCCAGCTTGTGCTCCCCCGCCCGCTTCTTCTCCGCGCCGGGCCAGTCGGTCGCGTGCGTCACGTCCACAACCAGCGCGACGCCGGGGTCGATCCCCACGGCGCTGGTGCGCGCTCCGCCCCCCGTCCAGGCGATCTCCTCACGTGTGGTTGCGACGGCGAACACGCCGGCATGCTTGGGCCGGTCCCGCGCCAAGAGCCGCAGCGCCTCGGCCACCACGTAGGCGCCGATGCGGTTGTCGATGCTGCGCGACACGATGCGGCCATTGGGGAACTCCTGCACGTGTGCGTCCAGCACCGCAGCGTCGCCCACCCGCACCCGCTCCAGCGCTTCCGCTTTGCTCACGGCCCCGATGTCGATCCACAGGTCGGTGATCTTGGACACCTTGTCCATGTCCTCGCGCTTCATCAGGTGCACCGCCTGTTTCCCGATCACGCCCGGCACCGCGCCCTTCAGTCCCATGATCACCACGCGCTGTCCGACGAGCACCTGCGAGTCCCAGCCGCCGATGCCGGCGAAATACAGATAGCCTTCGTCATCGACGTGGGTCACCTGCAGGCCGATCTCGTCGATGTGGCCGGCGAGCATGAGCCGGGGCACGCCCTTGGCGTTGAGCGTGGCCACCGAGTTGCCGTGGACGTCGGCCGTCACCTGATCGGCGAACGTCTTGACCTCCTCGCGCCACACGCGGGCCGGCGCCGTTTCGAAGCCGGAGGGCCCGGGGGTGTCGAGGAGTCGTTTCAGGAAATCGAGGGTGTCTCGCGTCATGGTTTGAGAACCGTTGCTGTCGAAAGAGGTACGCGGAGCCGGCGGCGCACGCTGTCGGCCCCGGCGCCGGTCGCGATGGTCGGCTGGAAGCCGGCCCGCACGGGAATCGCCGACACGCGGATGCGCCGGTTCGGCGCCACCACGACCCGAAGGATCGCCGACACGCGGGTCCACGGATCGTTCTGCAGGAACACGAAGTTGCCGAGCGACTGCGCGATCGGCTTGCGCTTGTACCAGACCACCGGTTGCAGCACGTGCGGGTGGTGCGCCAGCACCAGATCCGCGCCGGCGTCCACCAGGCCGTACAGCAGCTCGCTGTGATACAGGGGCGGCTGCTCGGCGTACTCCCGGCCCCCGTGCACGCTCACGACGATGAAGTCCGCCCGGCCGCTCGCGCGGACCGCGCGGATGGCCGGGTAGATCCAGGCGGTGTCTCCCCAGGCGATCCAGTCGGCACCGGCGTGCCGGTGAAAGCTGTAGGGCGCCGGATTCCACGCGCGCGTGATCGCGAAAAAGGCTACGCGCCAGCCGTGCCGCTCGAGGATCACCGGCTGCTCCGCCATGTCGCGCCCGAACCCGGAGCCCACGAACCGCACGCCGGCGCGCGTGAGCTGCCGCATCGTTTCTTCGACCGCGGCGGATCCGCCGTCCCAGGCGTGATTGTTGGCGGTGCTCACGATGTCGAAACCGGCGCGCGCCAACGCCGCCGCCGCGGCGGGCGGCGCGGTGAACACCCCCTCGGAATCGGGCGCCGCGCCCGAGTCGGGGGCGATCGGGCTCTCGAGATTCCCGAACGTGATGTCCGCCGCGCTGAGCGAGTCGTGCAGCGCGAGAAACGGGTACAGGGTGTCGCCTTGCAGCAGCCGCTCCTTGGCGAGCCGCCGGCCCAGGTTGATGTCCCCGACCGCGTACAGCCGCAGGGTGTCGGCCGGCTGCTGCAGCCCTGCGAGCGCAACGACGAGGAGTGCGATCATCCGATTTCCACCGCGACCGTCAACCGGGACAGGATTTCGGCGGCATCCGCCAGACGCGGCCCGGGCCGCGACGTGTAGGCGTTGCCGTCGATCACCGCGACGCGCCGCGGCGGCGCGAGCAGCGCCAGGGCGTCGCGCTCCGCCACGGCGGCGAGCTCCGTCCGCGCGCGCGACACGTCGAAGCCGCACAACGCCACCACGATCAGGTCGGGCGCGAGGGCCGCCAGCTCGTCCCAGGGGCGGGGACGCGACGGCTGGCCGGCCGCACCCGCGACGTCCTGCCCCCCGGCCAGCGCCACCAGCTCCGGCACCCAGTGACCGGCGACGTAGGGAGGATCGAGCCACTCCAGCACGAGCACTCGGGGCCGGGCGCTCGCTCGTTGCGCACGCGCTCCCACCCGGCGCAGCCGGTAACGCAGCCCGGCGATGAGCTCCTCCGCCTCGTCCCGCAGCTCCAGCGCCTCGCCCACCTTGCCGATGTCGGCGAGCACCCCGTCCAGCGTGTGGGCGTGCAGAGTCACCACCCACGGTGTGGGCATGAGCGTCGCGACGAGGCGCGCCAACTCGCCCTCGCCCACGGCGCACACGTCGCACACCGACTGCCCGATCAACACGTCGGGCCGCAGGTGCGCCACCAGGTGCACGTCCACCTCGATGGGGGAGGTGCCGGTGCGCTTCGCCTCCGCCATGGCGCGGTCGATCGCCCCTGACGGCAGCGCGGGATCGATGCCCGAACGGGTGACGCGGGGCAGCGAGCGCACCGAGGGGGGGAAGTCGCACTCGTGCGAGACGCCCACCAGCTGGCCGCCGGCGCCCAGGGCCGCCACGATCTCGGTTGCGGCGGGGAGCAGCGAGACGACACGCATGCTGCAATGTAGAGCCGGACATGTCGTGCCCCTACACCCCGGCGTGGGTCACTGCTGCTTGAGGCCGATCCGGTACAGCAGCGCGCCGAGCCCCACGAACAACGCGAACGCGAGCATGTTCGAATGGACAAGGCCGCCGAGCGCGTGGAAGACCGGCACCTTCTCGGCCAGCGCGTCCGCCGAGCCCAGCACTCCGGCGACCGCCGCCAGCACGATCCCGCAGATGGCGCCGCCCGCGATCAGGCCGCTTGAGAACAGCACCCCCGGCCCCGACTCGACCTCCGCAATCGACTGTTGCCGGGCCTGCGCGCGACGCTCGATGAGCCAGCGCACGACGCCGCCGGCGAACATCGCCGAGGACGTGGAGATCGGGAGGTAAACACCCACCGCCACCGGCAGCGCCTGGACGCCCATGAGCTCGATCGCGATCGTGATGAACACGCCGAGCAGCACCAGCGCCCAGGGCAGCTTGTGGGTCAAGATGCCGTCGGTGATGAGCGCCATGATGGTGGCCTTGGGAGAATCGAGGCGCGGAATGGCCCTGCCCCGATAGTCGTGGATGCGCCCCCCGATGCCGGGGTCGACGACGTAGCGCAGCTCGTGAGTGGCCGGGTCCATCAAGTACTTGCCGGCCGGGACGCCCTCCGTGATCACGTACACGCGTACCACCTGGTAGGTCGCCGTGTCCATCGAGTCGCTGGCCGCGACGCGGAAGCCGGACATCGTCTGGGGCAGGGCCTCGACCGCAGGGCGCCCTCCACTCACCGGAGCCATGGCCTGAGCGCTGAAAGCGGCGTGCGTTTCGGGGATCGGATACGTGAACGATCGGTTGAGCAGGGTGAGGACGAACCCAACGACCAGCGCCGAGCCGAGGGCGCCGACCAGGATGGCGATCTGCTGGCGGCGCGGGGTGGAACCGACCAGGAAACCGGTCTTCAGGTCCTGTGACGTGTTGCCGGCGTTCGCCGTGGCGACGGCGACCACCGCGGCGATCGAGATCGCCTGCACGCGGTGGTCCACGCCGGTCCAGCCGATCGCCACGAAGATCAGGCACGTCCCGAGCAGCGCGGCAATCGTCATACCGGAAATCGGGTTCGCCGAGGAGCCGATCTGTCCGCAGATGCGGGAGGACACGGTGGCGAAGAAGAACCCGAAGACTACGATCAGGACCGCCCCGAGCAGGTTGACGCCCACCTGCGGCAGCAAGGCGAGCACGATGGCGAGGGCGACCGAGCCGCCGACAGTGAGTGAAATAGGCAGATCGTCCTCGGTCCGCAGCCGGGCCACGGCTTGCCCCATGCGGGAGTCGCGCAGGTCCTTAAGGCTCGAGGCGAAGGAGCTCATGATCGTCGGGAGCGACCGCGCCAGCGCGATGATCCCGGCCGAGGCGACGGCGCCCGCCCCGATGTAGAAGACGAAGCTGGCGCGGAGCTCACCCGGACTCATGTCGCGGATCAACTTGACCGCCGGAAACCCGAATGGCTCGGTGAGACCCGATCCCACGAGCTTGATCGCGGGGGCGAGCACCAGGTAGGCGAAACAGCCGCCGGCGAACAGGTAGCCGGCGATCCGCGGGCCGATGATGTAGCCCACGCCCATCAGCTCGGGAGATGTCTCGGTGAATACCGCGGCGCCCGGATAGAAGCCAAGCGCCTTGCCCGGCACGTCGGGCCACAGCTTGAGCCCGCCCATCAGGAACTTGTAGACGAAGCCCACGCCGAACGCCTGAAAGACGCGCTTGGCCTGCAGGCCGCGCTCTTCGCCGGCAATCAGCACTTCAGCGCAGGCCGTGCCCTCCGGGTAGATCAGGGTGTCGTGCTCCTTCACGATCAACGCGCGGCGCAGGGGGATCATCATCAGCACGCCCATCAACCCGCCAACCGTCGCCAGAATCGCCACCCGACCGACCTCCAGGTCGTATCCCATCAGGAGGATTGCTGGGATGGTAAACACGACGCCGGCCGCAACGGAGTCGCTGGCTGATCCGGTCGTCTGCACGATGTTGTTCTCGAGGATCGAGGTCCGGCCCAGAGCGCGGAAGATCGTGATCGAGAGCACGGCGATCGGGATGGAGGAGCTCACCGTCAGCCCGATCTTGAGTGCCAAGTAGACGCTCGACGCGCTGAAGATCAGCCCGAGCACCACACCGAGGATCAGGGCGCGCGGCGTCAGCTCGGCGGGCGACTGGGTTGCCGGGACGTACGGTTGGTGGTCGGGCATGGGGGCTGAATTTGAACCTGGACGGGAGAGGGCGGTAGAGGGCGGTAGAGGTGGCGCGTCCTCTACCGTCTTCTACCGTCCTCTATCGTCCCGCTGTAGCATCTTCTCATGTCCGCCCGCCCCGACGCCCTGTTCCTCGACTTCCAATCTGCGCTGGCGGGTCGCTACTCGCTCGAGCGCGAGCTGGGGCGGGGCGGGATGGGGGTCGTCTACCTGGCGCGCGAGGTGCGGCTCGACCGGCCGGTGGCGATCAAGCTGCTGCCGCCGGCCCGGGCCGGCGAGGGGCAGCTGCGCGAGCGCTTCCTGCGCGAGGCGCGCACCGCCGCGAAACTCAGCCATCCGCACATCATCCCGATCTTCACCGTGGACGAAGTGGGAGCGTTCGTCTTCTTCGCCATGGCGTACGTCGCGGGCGAGACCCTCACCGAGCGAGTCCGCCGGCGCGGGCCCCTCGCGCCCTCCGAGGCGGGACGCGTGTTGCGTGAGGTCGCTTGGGCGCTCGCGTACGCGCATTCGCAGGGCCTCGTGCATCGCGACGTCAAGCCGGACAACATCATGCTCGAGGAGACGAGCGGGCGGGCCCTGGTCGCCGACTTCGGGATTGCGGGGCTGGTGCGCGGCGCGGCCGGGCTCTCGGGCGGCGAGGTGATCGGGACGCCCGAGTTCATGAGCCCGGAGCAGGCGCTGGGCGAGCAGGTGGACGCCCGCAGCGATCTGTACGCGCTCGGCGTCGTGGGGTACTTCGCGCTCTCGGGGAGACTGCCATTCGAGGCGGTGAAGGCGACGGAAGTGCTCGCCAAGCAGGTGACCGAGGCCCCGCCCCCGCTCGCGAGCGTCGCGGGAGTACCGCGACGCCTTGCCCAGGCGATCGATCGCTGTCTCGCGAAGGACCCCGCAGACCGGCCGCAGACGGGGGAGGAGATGGCCGGGCAGCTCGGCCTCGCGTTGGAGCAGCGGCGCGAGCTGCCGGTGGGGCTGCGCGTGTTCGTCAAGCGCAACGCCCGGCTCGGGGGTGTGGGCGGGCTCATCTACGTGCTGTCGATCCCCTTCATGATGGGTTTTGTGGGCTCGCTGTTCGGCCGGCGCGGCGGGGACGCGGCGCTGTGGACCTTCGCCGCCGCGGTCACCGTGGTCCCGTTCGGGCTCCTCGTCGCCCGGGCCCGGCGGTTTCTCGCATCCGGGTTCGGCTCCGAGGAGCTGGGGGTCGCGTTCCGCGTCGAGCTCGAGCAGGGGCGCGAAGAGCGGATCTTCGAGTACGGCCGCGGGCCCTCGCTGTACGAGCGCGTGCTCCGGCTGCTCAGCGTGGGCGGGCTGGGGATCGCGGTGGCAGCGGGTCTCGCGTTGTTCGGCAGTCTGGGCTACAGCTTCATGCTCTCGGCGCAGTGGCTCGCGCAGCTGTTCGGGTGGTCGCTCGCCGGCGGGCTCGTGACCGGCTTCCTGGCGCTGGTGCGGCTGCAGCGGCGCATCGATCTCGACACGCGCATCTGGTCGTGGCTGTGGCAGGGGCCCATCGGCCGGCTGTTGTTCCGCATCGCCCGTCTTCTCGTGTCCGCGAAATCGCTGCCGCCAGCCGCGACTCATCGGCCGACGGAGCTCGCCCTCGCGATGGCCGCCGAGCAGCTGTTCGAGCAATTGCCGCGCGCAACGCGCCACCAGCTGCACGAGCTGCCCGAGATCGTCCACCGCCTCGAGGGAGACGCCCAGAAGATGCGCGCGCGGCTCGAGGAGCTGAACGACGCCCTGGGAGGGAAGGGGGACGAAGGACGGGGGAAGGGTGGTGAAGAGACCGCCATCGGCACCCGGCATGATCGCATCATGGCGGACCTCACCGTGGAGCGGGATCTGGTGCACAGGCGGCTCGCCGACGCCGTCAAGGCGCTCGAGACGATCCGGCTGAGCCTGCTGCGCCTGCACGCGGGTTCGGGCAGCGTGCAACACTTGAGCACCGACCTCGGACTGGCCCGCGAGGTGGCCCTGGACATCAACCGCCTGCTCGAGGGGCAGCGCGAGGTAGACCGGGAATTGATGTGACTCACCCCGAAACGGGTCTGCCAGCGGTCACGCCCGTACCGGGCGCGTGGGACGCCTGACGCGCGCGAGCCGGCGAGCTGCCTCGCGCAGCACGTCTTCCGTCTTGCAGAAGGCGAACCGCACGAGCCGCCGGCCCGCTTCGGGCCGGCTGAAGAAGCTCGACCCCGGCACCGGCGCCACGCCGATCTCCCGCGTCAGCCATACGGAGAACTCGTCGTCTGGGAGCTCCGAAATGGCGGAGCAGTCCGCCAGCACGTAGTACGCGCCCTGCGGCGGCGTGCAGCCGAACCCGGCGTCCACCAGCGTGCCGCACAACAGGTCGCGCCGCGCCCGGTAGTCGCGGATGAGGCGGTCGTAATAGTCCTGCTGCAGCGTCTCGAGTCCCACCGCGATCGCTTCCTGCAGCGGCGCCGGCGCTCCCACCGTGAGGAAATCATGCACCTTACGGATCGCGTCGGTCGCGTCCGGGGGCGCCACGATCGTCCCAATGCGCCAGCCGGTCACGCTGAACGTCTTCGACGCGCCGCTGATGGTGACCGTGCGCTCGCGCATCCCCTCGAGCGTGGCGATGGGGATGTGCTCGCCTTCGTAGTAGATGTGCTCGTAGATCTCGTCCGTCACCGCGTAAGCGTCGTGCCGCCTGCACAGCTCCGCGATCGCTCCGAGCTCGCGGCGCGACAGCACCCGGCCCGTCGGGTTGTTGGGCGTGCACACGATGATCGCGCGGGTACGCTGCGAAAACGCCGCTGCCAGCCGATCGAGGTCGAGCTCCTCGCCCGCCGCGAGCGGCACGTACACGGGCTTGGCACCGGAGAGAATGGCGTCCGGGCCGTAGTTCTCGTAGAACGGCTCGAACACGATCACCTCGTCGCCAGGATCGACGATCGCGAGCAGCGCCGAAGCCATCGCCTCGGTGGCCCCGCAGGTAATGGTGATCTCGGTCTCCGGGTTCACGGTCATGCCGTACCACTCGGCATACTTGCGCGCGAGCGCGTCGCGCAGCCGCTTCGCACCCCACGTGATGGCGTACTGGTTGACGTCGTCGCGAATCGCGCGGGTCGCCGCCTCCTTGAGAACGTCGGGGGCGGGGAAGTTCGGGAATCCTTGCGCCAAGTTGATGGCGTCGTGCTCGCTCGCGAGCCGGGTCATCCCGCGGATCACGGACTCGGTGAACCCATGAGTGCGTCGGGCAGTGTGCATAAGGGCAGAAACTGGTTGGACCGCTGGCTGCGGGAAAGCGGCGAATATACGCCGAAGACCCCACTGCCGGTCGTAGCCGGCAGTGGGGCCTCGGTAGACGCCGATTGCTAGTGTATCGGCCTCACCCTACGGAGCCGTGACGTTCCCGAACCAGACCATGCTCGCGCTGGTGCCGTTGATCGTGATCGTCCAGCCAAAGCCGGTCGGGCAGCCAGGCCCGCTCGTGGGGAAAGTCTCCTGCCAGCCCGTCTGCACGTCCTCGCAGACCGTGTAGTCGCCCGACGGCAGACCCTTGAAGATATAGTTCCCCCCATCGTCGGTCACCGCCGTCGCGTTGACCGGGCCGCTCAAGTGGACGCACCAGTTCGCGAGCCCGGGCCATGGAGAAGCGTCGATGAACACCTGCCCATCGATCGACAGGCTCCCCGCAGCCGACTGCGCGGACGCTACGCAGCTCGACGTTGGGGGGGGCTGCACCGGGCAGCCGGAGGCGTCCACCGTGGTGCCGGGCGCCGTTCCCTGGCATTGGTCGAGGTTGTCCGGCACCCCGTCGGAATCAGTGTCGAGTACCGGGGGCGGCGGGGGCGGAGGATCCTGGGGGGCGCACAGCCCCTTATGGGCATTGGCGGTTCCTTGAGCCGACCGATGCTGATCAGCCTGCCCGTTGCTGCACGAGCTCCGCCCCGGAAGTCCGGATCCGGTTTGGGACACGCCCATGACGAACGGCGTGGCCACCAAAGCGAGAAGTACCGTAACGACGCGCATCGCGCTCTCCTGTGCTTGGTGAAGTATGACTCTGAGGAGGGGCGCTGCGGCCTCAGTAGAACGGCCTAAAGGTGGCGTTGAGCAGCCGGGAGGGCTGTGCGGCGCATCACGGGACTGCTTAAGCTCAAGCGTTCCAATAGCTTGTAGAAATTCGTGCTCGTGGCACGGCTACTGCTGGTCGGAATGCTGCGATTACGTCGCGACCGCATAGCTCCCTACTTGAGGATCTGCTTCGCGATCGTGTTCAACTGCATGTTGCTGGTGCCTTCGTAGATCGTCCCGATCTTGGCGTCCCGGTAGAACTTTTCCACCGGATATTCCTTGGTGTAGCCATACCCGCCGAGGATTTCCACCGCGAGCGATGTCACCCGCTCCGCCACCTGCGAGGCGAACAGCTTTGCCATTGCCGCCTGGGTGGTGTAGGGTTGCCCCGCGTCCTCGAGCCGTGCGGCGTTGTACACCATCAACCGGGCCGCCTCGAGCTCGGTTGCGGCCTGGGCCAGCTGGAACTGGACCGCCTGGAACTCTCCGATCGGCTTGCCGAATTGCTTCCGTTCCTTTGCGTACTTGAGCGCCGCCGCAAGGGCGCCGCGCGTCACGCCTACCATCTGCGCGCCGATGCCGATCCGCCCGGTGTTGAGCGTCTCGATCGCCACCTTGTAACCGACGCCCACCTCCCCCACCACGTTCGCGGCGGGCACCACGCAGCCGTCCAGGATCAGCTCGCACGTGCTCGACGCGCGGATCCCGAGCTTGTCTTCTTTCTTGCCGACCGAGAACCCCGTGAATCCGCGCTCCACCGCGAAGGCGGTGATGCCCTTGTAGCCCTTGGCGAAATCGGTGTTGGCGAAGATGACGAACAGTCCAGCCTCCGCGCCGTTGGTGATCCAGAGCTTGCGGCCCTCGAGCAGCCACGCGTCGCCCCGCCGCGTAGCGCGGGTCTGGAGCCCGAACGCGTCCGACCCCGATTCGGGCTCGGACAGGGCGTAGGCGCCCAGCAGCCCAGTCGCCAGACGGGGGAGATAGCGTTGCTTCACGTCGTCGCTCGCCCACTTGCGCAGCAGCGTGTTCACGAGGGTGTTCTGGACGTCCACGAAGATCGCTATCGAGGCGTCCACGGCCGACAGCTCCTCCACGGCCAGCACCGTCATGAGCAGGCTGCCGCCCGCGCCGCCGTAGGACTCCGGGATGTCGATGCCCATGAGCCCGAGTTCGAAGCACTGCTTCAGCAGTGTTGGATCGATGGCCGACGCCTTCTCCATGCCCGCGACGCGCGGCCTGACCTCGCGCTCGGCGAAGGCGCGCACGGTGTCGCGGAACAACTCTTCCTCTTCGGAGAGCTTGGTGAGCGGAGCTGTGCTCGTCACTTCAGGCATGGTGGAGGCAATCTAGCGGTCCTTGAGTCTGCGAACGAATTTCAGCCCCGACCACACGTCGTCCACCGCGGCCACTTTGACGTCCACCAGGCCGTGCGCCAGGCCGACCGCCCGGATCACGTCCTCCGTGAGATCGGTCGCCACGCCCGACGCCTTCTTGGGCCATGAGATCCACAGCATGCCGGCGGGCGCGAGCGCCCGCGCCAGTGGGGCGAACCGGCGCGCCAGCTGCTCCTTCTCCTTCGTGAAGAACTGGATGAAGTCGAGTGATCCGGTTGCGGTCGCCTTGCGCGTGACCTGCTTCGGCAGCCTCCCGAGCACGCGATCGTAGCCCTGGGGCGCACTCAGGATGGCGATGGACGTGCCGGGCTTGATCCCGAGCTTCTCCACGAGTGGCTTGCCGGAGTAGCCTGCCACCTTTCCCATCCTCCCCCGTCCTCCACCATCCTTCACCGGCCTTTGTACATCACCCGCCAGATCCTGCCGGCTGCGTCGTCGGTGATATAGAGCGAGCCGTCCGGACCGACCGCCACGCCGACCGGCCGGTGCTCGGGCCCGGCGCCCTTCTCGTGCCGGAAACCGTCCGCGAACGTCTCGTACGTGCCC
>JBGPDL010000025.1:0-36376 GCA_041482275.1 Gemmatimonadota bacterium
CCTCTGACGCGTCCCCCGCCCCTTGTCTCCATCCGCCGTGTACGCAACCCTGACACCTCCCGTGCAACCGTTTCGTAGCTCCATCTGTCATAGTTGGCAATATTCCCACCCCCTTGGACGCCGCCGCCGGGGAACGCACCGACCTTCGTCTCGAGGTGCTCATGCTGCTCGCTGTCACTTGGCTCGGGGATGCTGCGCCAGACGCAGGTGTCCGCGGGCATCCGGCTCAACTGGACGTACAGCCCCACGCTGTCCCTGCAGCTCTACGCCCAGCCGCTCGTCTCCGCGGGCCGGTACACGGACTTCAAAGAGGTCGCCCGACCCCGCACCTTCGACTTCGCGACCTACGGCCGGGACGCGGGCACGATCACCCGCACGAGCGACGGCACCTATATCGTCCACCCGATCACGGCCAACACGACCGACTCCCTCACGTTCTCCGACCCGAACTTCAACTTCGTATCGCTTCGGGGAAATGCGGTGCTCCGCTGGGAGTACCGGCCCGGGTCGACCGTCTATCTGGTGTGGACGCAGAGTCGCTCGGACAACGAGAACAGCGGCGATTTCCAATTCGGGCCGTCCGTGTCCCGCATGTTCGGGACGCGAGCCGACAACATCCTCCTGGTCAAGTTCTCGTACTGGTGGAATCCGTAGGCGGGTAGACCGCGACCTCCGATCCCTCCGCGAACACGACCCCGGCGGGCCCGGCGCGGTTCAAGAACTCCCAGTCCGCTCCGTACAGGGATCCAAAGTCGAACCGGTAGTCCACGGCGCGGACCACTCGCACGCCCCAGGGAGGATGCGCGATCCGGAACACGCCGAGCGCCCCGTCCGGCCGCGCGCGGCAGGCGAGGACGCGATCCGTGAAGTAGTGCTCCGCGGACTCCGGCTGCGGCACCTGTGCCGCGCGCGAGCCTGTCACGTTCACGTGCCAGCCGAGCGCCGGCGGGCCCACGGCGTACTCGGCGCGCACTTCCGTCGGCGTCGCGACGACGCGGCGGCGGATCGGCATGGGCCAGAACGGCTCGTCGTAGCGCAGCCGGCCCACCGCGGCAATCACGCGGCTGGGCACGAGCTGGCGGATGAACCACACGCCGGGCTCCCCTGCGACCCGGATGTAGGTGCGGAAGTTGACCTGGGGATGCGCCGTGAACCCCGGAATGGCCCACCCCATGACGCGCACGTCGCGCATCTGGAGAGCGACCAGACTCACGTGCGTGCGACCGTTCCGCCGATCGGGCTCGACGCCGGCCGGTATGCAATGCCGAATGAGGTCCTCCGGCGCCTCGAAGCTGAGGAGGACGATGTCCGACCAGCGGGCCGTGAGAAAGGGACGCGGCATCTAGAGCCCGTCCATGGGCGGCCGGGGAGGCGCCGGCACGAAGTGGTTCAGCGGGCCGTGCCCCCGGCCCAGGCCGGGTGCCGCGGCCATCGCCCGGTGCACGAAATCAAGAGCATCGGTCACGGCGCGCTCGAGCGGCCGGGCGAGCGCTAGCCCGGCGGCGACCGCGGCCGAGAGCGTGCAGCCGGTCCCGTGTGTCGAGGTCGTGTCGAGCCGCGGCCGTACGAAGCGGTGCACATTCCCGCCGGCGACCAGCACGTCCACCACCTCATCGCCCGCGAGGTGGCCGCCCTTCACGAGTGCCGCCTTGGCCCCGAGCTGCACCAGCCCGCGGCCGGCGCGCTCCATCTCGTCCGGGGTGCGAACGGCGTGACCGACCAGGACCTGGGCCTCGTCGAGGTTGGGTGTGACGAGCGTCGCGAGCGGCAGGAGCAGCTGGACAATGAGCCGCTCGGCGTCACGGTCGAGCAGCCGATCACCCGATGTCGCGACCATGACGGGGTCGAGCACGTAGTTCGGAAGGGCCCGCCGCGCGATACCGTCAGCGACCGCCTCGACGAGCGCCGCCGAGCCGAGCATCCCCGACTTCACGGCCGCGGGTGGAAGGTCCTCGGCGAGCGCATCGAGCTGGCGCGTGACGAGCGGGACCGGGACCGGCTCCCAGGCGCGCACCCCCACGGTGTTCTGGGCGGTCACCGCGGTGATCACGCTGGTGCCGAACACCCCGAACTGGTGGAACGTCTTCAGGTCCGCCTGGATGCCGGCCCCGCCGCCCGAGTCCGAGCCCGCGATGGTGAGCGCGATCTTCACGTAGCGCCCTTCCCACGCTTCTTCGCATATTGGATGCGCGGCGGTCCGGAACGCGCGAGGATACTCATCTCCAGTAATCTGCCATCGACGATCCGCGATCTCCAACGGCGCAAGGCGCGCGGCCGGCGCGGGCTCGCCCTGATCGAAGGGGTGCGGCTCGTGGAGGAGGCGCTCGCCGCGGGGATCGCATTCCAGGGGGCGCTCGTGGCCCCCGAGCTGGCGCGCACGGCGCGGGGCACGGCGCTCGTCGCGGAGCTGGAACGGCACGCGATCCCGGTGCAGGAGATCGGCGCGCGGGCGTTCGCTCAGCTCGCCGACACCGAGTCGCCCCAGGGCATTCTCGCCGTGATCGAGCCGCGCCGCACGAGCGCGAGCGACTTCGTGCCCCGTCCGGATGCCGTGGCGCTGGTGATCGACGGCGTGCAGGATCCCGGCAACGTCGGCACGCTGATCCGCACGGCGCATGCCCTCGGAGCCGCGGGCACGGTCGTGCTGCGCGGCACTGCCGACCCGACGAGCCCCAAGGCCCTGCGGGCCGCCATGGGCGCTACCTTTCGCCATCCTGTGGTGTCGCTCGACGACGCTGCCTTCATCGTGTGGGCGCGGAAGCACCAGGTGACCCTGTGGGCAGCGGCGGCGGACGGGATCCCGCTGCCCAGGGCGTTGGGGACGAGGGACGGGGGACGGGCGATGGGGCCCATCGCGGTCATCGTCGGAAACGAGGGTGCGGGGATCCGCCCGCAGCTCAACGCCATCGCCGCGCGGCGGGTGGCGATTCCCCTGGCCCACGGCGCCGAGTCGCTCAACGTCGCCGTGGCGGCGGGCATTCTCCTCTATGAGGTGACGCGTGACCGGTGACGCGATTCTGCTATTGGGCGCAGCGCTGCTGGGGCTCTGTTTCGGGAGCTTCTTGAACGTCTGCATTCTGCGGCTCGCGAAGGAGGACAAGAAGCAGCGCTCCCTGTTCCACCCGCCGTCGAGCTGCCCGCGCTGCGGGCGCCGCATCGGGTGGCGCGACAATATCCCGGTCGTGTCGTGGCTCGTGCTGCGGGGCCGGTGCCGCGCGTGCGGTCAGCCGATCTCCATCCAGTATCCCATCATCGAGGCGGTGGTCGGCGTTCTGTGGATCGTCGCGATGCTGGCGTACGGCCCCACAGCCCGCTTCCTGGCCGCCGCCCTGCTCGGAACCATTCTGCTCGGCATCGCCATCACCGACGCACGCCACTACCTGATTCCCGACGAATACAACTGGGCTGGGCTCCTGATCGGGCTCGGGCTGTCGCTGACGGCGGGCGTGCCTGGCTTCATCGGCACCGTGTTGGGTGCCGCCACCGGCTTCGCCTTGCTGTACGCGGTCGGGCTCCTCGGGGGATGGGTGTTCAAGGAGGAAGCGATGGGCGGCGGTGACATCAAGATGATGGCGATGGTGGGCGCGTTCGTCGGTTGGAAGGGTGTACTGCTGACGGTGTTCGCGGGAGCGCTCTTCGGCAGCCTCGTGTACGTCCCCCTGCTCATGCTGGGGAAACGGAAGCGTCACGTCCCGTTCGGGGTATTTCTCGCCATGGGGGCCGCGGTGGCGTTTGTGTTCGGTCCCACGATCTACGACTGGTACCGGCGATTCCTGGGGGCGGGGTGAGCTGAATGGGCGATCCGTTTGCGGCACTGTTCGAGTCGGGCGAGGTGCTCGAGCGCGTGGGGGTGGACCTCACGGCCCAGGCGCGGCGCGGCGACCTGGAGCCAGTGCGCTGCCGCGATGCCGAGATCGCGCGCGTGGTGGACATCCTGCTGCGCCAGAGCAAGAACAATCCCGCCCTCATCGGGAAGGCGGGGGTCGGGAAAACGGCGATCGCGGAGGGGCTGGCCCAGCGCGTGTCCGCCGGCGAGGTGCCGCCGGCGCTCAAGGACGTCAGGGTGGTCGCGCTCGACCACGTGGCGCTGCTCGCGGGCACGTCGCTGCGCGGCCAGTACGAGGAACGCATCCGCAAGCTGGTCCGCGAGCTGTCCGCCGATCCCGACTTGATCCTGTTCGTCGACGAGCTGCACAACCTCATCGGTCAGGGCACGGCGCTCGGCACCGCGATGGACGCCGCCAACATGTTGAAGCCGGCGCTGGTCCGCGGCGACATCCGCATCATCGGCGCCACGACCAGCGGCGAGTACGACAAGTGGATCCGCGGCGACCCCGCTCTGGAGCGCCGCTTCCAACCCGTGCAGGTGGACGAGCTCGACGCGATTCAGACGTGGGAGGTGCTCATCGCGCGGCGCCCGCGGCTGGAGCGGCATCACGCCGTCGCAATCACCGACGATGCGCTCAAGGCCGCCATCGTGCTCACCGACCGCTTCGTTCCGGAGCGCGCCCGGCCCGACAAGGCGATCGACGTGCTGGACGAGGCGTGCGCCCACGCACAAGCGACCGCCCGGGTGTCGGCGGAGCTCGACCGGCTGATTCGGGAGCGGCGCAAGGTGGATGCCTTGATCCGGCGCGGTCTCGCGCACGAGCAGCCGCGCGACGAGCCCGCCGACGACCTGGTGGCGGAGATCGTGCCGATGCTCGAGCGCATCGGGGTGGAGATAGAGAAAATGCTGGGCGGGGAAAGGCGGTCGAGGTCGGTGGAGGAACGTGGAGGTCGCTCCGCGGAACCACCTCCCCCGACCTCCACCACCCTTCACCGGCCACCACCGACCTTGGCCGACCGCCGCGCCGAGCTCGACGAGTTACTGCGTCGTGAATTGGAGCACCAGGGGATCGTCGTGCGTGGCCAGGACGTCGCGCGGGTGGTGGGGGTGGCGGTCGGCAAGGTGCTCGAGTGGCAGCCGTGATGCGAGGCTGGATCGCCGCGGCGATCGTGATCGGCGGGATGGGGAGCGCCGGGTGTGAGCAACGGGCGCGGGAGGTGCAGAGCGAGGCCGAGTTGAAACAGGCCGTGCAGCAGATGATGCCGCCTGTGGAGCGAGCGATGGGTTTGCGATTCAAGCAGCGCCCCGTCGTGCTGCGCCGCAGCCGCGCGCAGGTCCGGGACTACGTGATCCACAAGTTCGACGACGACCTCCCGCCGGCGGAGCTTGCGGGGGCGCAAGCCGCCTACCGGGCGTTCGGCCTGATCCCCGATTCGCTCGACCTGCGCCGCAGCATGATCGACCTCCTGACGGAGCAGGTCGCGGGATACTTCGATCCGGACTCGAACGCCCTGTACATCCCCGCCGACATCGACCCCAGTCAGGCGCGGCTGGTGATCTCGCACGAACTGGTGCACGCGCTGCAGCACCAATACTTGAACCTCGACTCTTTGGTGGAGCTCAAGCGTCAGAACGACCGGCGCAGCGCCGCCCAGGCGATCCTGGAAGGCCAGGCGACGCTCGCCCAAATCCTGGTCCTCATGCCCGAGCAAAAGATCGAGAGCCTTCCGAATTTCTGGGACTTGCGGACGGCGCTCGGCGGCCAGCAAGACCACATGAAGGTGTTCGGGAGTGCGCCGCTGTGGCTGCGCGAGAGCCTGATCTTCCCGTACCTGGGGGGCGCCGAGTTCGTGCGCTGGTTCGAACGCGAGTACCCGGGGAAACAACCATACGGCGTGTTGATGCCGATCTCGACCGAACAGATCCTGCACCCTGCGCGCTATGTGGCGAGGGATCGGCCGGACGCGCTCGCGTTCGAGCCCAGCGCGCTCGACTCCGTGCGCTACGAGGACGGGCTCGGCGAATTCGAGATCCGCCTGCTGTTCGAGCAGTACTTGGGCGACGACAGCGTCGCAGCCTCGAACGCGGCGGGGTGGGATGGCGACCGCTACCAGGTGCGCGCGGCCGGTGGGGCAGGCGCCGACGCGCTCGTGTGGTATACGCTGTGGGACGACGCGGCATCGGCCGGGCGATTCGTGAAGGGGCTCGAGCGGGCATGGGCCAGGCGACGCTCGGGTGCGGCGGGCCGCCGCTTCGAGATCAAGCGCCTGGTGATCAGCGGCGTGCCGATGGTGCGGCTGGTCGACGCGCCCCCCGGCTGGGCCGGCTGGAAGCGGGTGCCGACGGTCCGGATCACCCGCGCAGCACGGTGATTCCCGCCACTTGGATTCCGACAACTCGCTAACTAGTTTTGTGGGCTTATGTTTACGGCCCTCTCCGAGCAGCTCGCCGGCGTCCTGAAGCGGATCACGGGCCGGGGGGTGCTGTCGGAGCAGGACGTGACCGAGGCCCTGCGGGAGATCCGCCGCCACCTGCTCGAGGCGGACGTCAGCTTCGAAGTGACGCAAGGGTTCGTGGAAAGGGTGCGCGAGCGGGCGGTCGGGGCGATTGCGGTGCAGACCGTGAGTCCCGGGCAGCAGGTGGTGAAGCTCGTGCACGACGAGATCGCCGGCCTGCTAGGGGGCACGAAGCAGGGCCTCGACTTCGCCCCCGTCGGGCCGACGGTGATCCTGCTGGTCGGGCTGCAGGGCTCGGGAAAGACGACGACCGCCGCGAAGCTGGCGCGCCGTCTCAAGCTCGAGCAGAAGGCGCCGGGACTCGTGGCGGCGGATCTCTCTCGCCCTGCCGCGCGAGAGCAGCTGGAGCAGCTCGGCACGCAGGTTGGCGTACCGGTGCTTCCCCGGGAGCGGGGACCGTTCTCGA
Organism: Gemmatimonadota bacterium; assembly: GCA_041482275.1. Classification (GTDB taxonomy): domain Bacteria; phylum Gemmatimonadota; class Gemmatimonadetes; order Gemmatimonadales; family GWC2-71-9; genus AG41. The sequence goes on from JBGPDL010000025.1 coordinate 6,752, forward strand.
ACTGGTCCAGCAGGCGGTGCGCGAGGCGGAGAAGGCCCGCTGCCGCACGGTCATCGTCGATACGGCCGGCCGGCTGCAGCTCGACGCGGAGCTGATGGACGAGCTCAAGGCAGTGCGCGCGGCCACGAGCCCGCGCGAGGTGTTGCTCGTGGCCGACGGGATGACGGGGCAGGACGCGGTGCGGATCGCCCGTGGCTTCCAGGAGGGCGTCGGGCTCACGGGCGTGATCCTGACGAAGCTGGATGGCGACGCGCGGGGTGGGGCGGCGCTTTCGATTCACGGCGTGACCGGCGTGCCCATCAAGTACGTTGGTGTGGGGGAGAAGTCCGACGCCCTAGAGCCGTTCGACCCGGTACGGATGGCCGGCCGGATTCTGGGCCGGGGTGACGTGGTGGCGCTCGTCGAGAAGGCCGCGGCGACGGTCGATGCCGCGGCGGCGCAGCGGCTCGAGCGCAAGGCGCGCTCGAAGCAAGGGATGGACCTCGCGGACTTTCTCGTCGCGTTGAAGCAGATGCAGGCGATGGGACCGCTCAAGCAGGTGCTGGGATTGCTGCCGGGCGTGAACGCGCAGGCGCTGAAGGCGGTGCGCGCCGACGACAAGCACCTGAAGCACGTCGAGGCGATCGTACTGTCGATGACACGCGGCGAGCGAGCCGATCCGTCGATCCTCACCGGATCGCGGCGGCTGCGGATCGCGAAGGGCGCGGGGCGCCCCGTACAGGAAGTCAATCGGCTGCTGGAGCAGTTCCAGCAGATGCGGAAGCTTCTGAAAAGGACCTAGAACGCTATGGCAACTCGCATTCGGCTGCGGCGGGTGGGGCGGAAGGGGCAGAGCTACTTCCGGATTGTGGTCGCGGATTCGCGCTCTCCTCGCGACGGGCGGTTCGTCGTGACCCTCGGCCACTACAACCCGCGCACCAATCCCGCGGACATTCAGGTTAATGCGGAGCAGGCCCGCGCCTGGCTCGAGAAGGGGGCGCTCCCGACCGACACGGTGCGCTCGCTGCTGAAGAAAGCGGGCGTGCTGGGCACACGGCCCGCCTAGTCGGGCGGCTGCGCAAGCCGCACGGCCAGCAGGGGGAAGTGGCGGTGTTTCCCCTGGTGGAGAACCCGGGGGCGGTGTTCACCCCCAAGGCGCGGCTGCTGGTGGTGGATGCGGAGCGTCAGGTGGTGGCGGGGCCGCTGATCGTGGCGCGGCGGCGCGCGTATCACCGCGACTGGTTGCTGTCGTTCGTCGGGGTGACGTCGCGCGCGGTGGTGGAGCCGTGGCGGGATCACTTCGTGGCCGTGGACGAGGCCGATGCTGACGATTAACGTCGTGACGCTCTTCCCGGAGATGTTCGACGCGGCGCTCCGGGCCAGCATTCTGGGGCGCGCGACGGCGCAGGGGCTGGTGCGCTACGGGGTCGTGCAGCTGCGGGACTATTCCCACGACCGGCACAAGACGGTCGACGATGCCCCCTACGGCGGTGGCGCGGGGATGGTGCTCAAGCCCGAGCCGTTCTTCGAGGCGGTGGCGGACCTGCGGGCCGGGCCGCCCCTGGTGCTGCTCTCGGCGCGCGGTCGGCCGTTCCGCCACGGCGATGCGGTGCGGTTCTCGCTGGGCGTGGAGCTGACGCTGTTGTGCGGGCATTACAAGGACGTGGATCAGCGGGTGGCGGATGGGTTGGGGGCGGAAGAAATGTCGGTGGGGGATTTCGTGCTGTCCGGGGGAGAGCCGGCGGCGCTGTGCGTACTTGATGCCGTCGTGCGGCTCTTGCCCGGCGCGCTCTCGGACCACGAGTCGGCGGCGACGGACTCCCACTACGACGGGCTGCTGGCGGCACCGAGCTACACGCGGCCGCCGAGCTATCGCGGAATGGATGTGCCGGGGGTATTGTTGAGCGGCGATCATGCGGAGATCGCGGCGTGGCGGGCGGCGGAGGCGGAGCGGCTGACGCGCGAGCGGCGGCCCGATCTCTGGGTGAGATATCAGGAACGAGGATAAGAGTATGGACCGACTGAGAGCGATCGAGCGGGAAGGCATGAAGAGCGGGATTCCCGCTTTCGCCCCTGGCGACACGGTGCGCGTGATGGTGCGCGTGCGCGAGGGCGACAAAGAGCGGCTGCAGGCGTTCGAAGGCGTGTGCCTGGGGCGCCGTGGCGGCGGCATCAACGAGACGTTCACCGTCCGGAAGATCTCGGCGGGTGTGGGCGTCGAGCGCATCTTCCCGTTGCACTCGCCCTCCATCGCGGAGATCGAGCTGGTCCGTAAGGGTCGCGTGCGGCGCGCCAAGCTCTACTTCCTGCGGCGCCTCGCGGGCAAGGCGGCGCGGATTCGCGAGAAGCGGGGCATCACGGTTCCAGAGACGGCGGAGAAGCAAGAGGCGTGAGAGGCCCCCGCCCCACGCTCGAGCGCGAGATCGCGTTCTGGGGAGCGGAGGGCGGAGTCGTCGCCGGTGTCGACGAAGCCGGCCGCGGTCCCCTTGCTGGTCCGGTGGTGGCCGCGGCCGTCGTGTTTCCACCCCACTGTAAGGTCATTCGCGGGCTGCGCGACTCCAAGCTGCTGCCGCCCGCCACGCGCAGCCGGCTCGCCCTGGTGGTGCGGGCCCGGGCGCTCGCGATCGGTGTGGGCGCGGCGAGCGTGCGGGAGATCGACCGCTTGAACATCCGGCGGGCGAGCATTCTCGCCATGCGGCGGGCGCTCACCCGCCTCGGGCTGACGCCCGACCTGGTGCTCGTGGATGGCTTGCCCTGTCCCGAGCTCGGCCGCCCGCACCAGGCGATTGTCGACGGCGACGCGCACTGCCATTCGATCGCCGCCGCTTCCGTCGTCGCGAAGACGGTGCGCGACCATCTCATGGAGCTGCTGGCGCGCCGCCACCCCTCCTATGGGTGGCAGAGCAACAAGGGCTACGGCACGCCCGACCACCTCGCCGCGCTCGCCGCGTTCGGCTTCACCGCTCATCACCGCAAGAGTTTCGCGCCCGTCGTGCAGCTGGAGTTGGCGGTCGGGCGGGCTATCGCTTGGCGCGCTTGAGCTGACTGCGAAACTCGCCTAGGGGGAGCGTGTTCAGCACGTCCCCTCGCTCGAGTCCCGCCCGTCGCGCCAAGTCCACCGCGTACTTCATGAACGCCAGGTTCCCCGGCTGGTGGCTGTCGGTCGAGAGGACGAAACGGGCGCCGTGTTGCTTTGCCGCGGCGGCGAGCGTGTCGGGCAGGTCCATGCGCTCGGGATGGCCGTTGAGCTCGAGCAGACAGCCCGCCGCGACACACGCTCGCGTGAGCGCCTCGAAGTCGAGGCGATAGGGCTCGCGCTTACCGAGCAGCCGGCCGGTCGGGTGGCCGATCGCGTCCACCCAGGTGTGCTCGGCCGCGCCCACCAGCCGTCTGGTCAGCTGCTGCTCGCTCTGATTGATCCCGTAATGGACGGTCGCCACGACGTAGTCCGCTTCGGCCAGTACGTCGTCCGGCAGGTCCAGCTTGCCGCTCTCCAGGATGTCGAGCTCGACGCTCTTCAGCACCGTGAAGCCGCGGTTGGCGGCATTCCAGGCGTCGACCGCTTTCCACTGCTCGCGCAGCCGCTTGGGGTCGAGGCCGAGCGCCATGGTGACCCGCTTCGAGTGGTCGGTGATGGCGATGTACTGGTAGCCGAGCGCCCTGGCCGCGTGGGCCATCTCGTCGATGGTTCCCTTGCCGTCGGTGGCCGAGGTATGCATCTGGAGGTCGCCGCGGATATCCGCGAGCTCCACGAGGTGGGGGAGTCGATGGTCGCGGGCGAGGGCGATCTCGCCGCGCGCCTCGCGCAGTTCGGGCGGCATCCAGTCGAGGCCGAGCTTGGCGTAGATCTCCTCCTCGGTCTTGCCGGCCACGCGCCGCGTGCCCTTGAACAGGCCGTACTCGTTCAGCTTGTACCCCTGCTCCTGGGCGATCTTGCGGAGCTCGACGTTGTGGGCCTTGGAGCCGGTGAAGTACTGCAGCGCGGCGCCGTACGCCGCCGGTTCCACCGCCCGGAGGTCCACCTGCAGCCCGCCACGCAGCTTGACCGTCGCCCGCGTCTCTCCCTTTGAGACGACCTGGGCCACTTCGGCGTACCCGACGAAGCGGTCCATCACCTTTGTGGTGTCGGCCGAGGTCACGAGGATGTCCAGGTCCCCGATGGTCTCGCGGCGCCGGCGGTAGCTGCCTGCGACTGCGATCTGGCGGATGCTGCCGCCCGCGCGGAGATGGGCGACGAGCGCATTCGCCTGCGTCTCGGCCTCGTTCAATAGCATGCGCCGTTCGGTGACCTGCGCCTGGCCGAGCCCGGCGCGGATTTTCTCCTCCATCTTGGGGCCGAACCCCTTGAGTTTCTGGACTTTCCCTTTATCCAACGCCTGCGCCAGGTCGGCCGCCGACTTCACCTTGAGCTTTTTGTAGAGGAGCTTCACACGCTTGGGCCCGAGCCCCGGAATCCGCAGCAGGTCGAGCAAGCCCGCCGGGAGCTTGCGTGTGAGCTGCCGGTGGAGCGGCAGCTCGCCCAGGGTGACGATCTCCGTGATCTTCTCGGCTAGATCGTCGCCGATGCCGGGGATTTCGGTGAGATCCTTGGCGCCCGTCCGCACCAGATCGGCGAGCGGCTCGGGGAAGTCCCGGATGGTGCGGGCGGCGTTGCGGTAGGCGCGCACCCGGAACGGGTTCGCCTCCTGGATCTCGAGGAGATCCGCCACCTCGTCGAACAGCCGGGCGATGTCGGGGTTTTGCATGAGCTATAAAATGAGCGATCCGCCGCCTTCTTGCGCTCGTTCCATTCCGGTGCTAATTCTGCCCCGCCCTTGCGCACCATCACCTCCCGGAGGCCCTCGGCCATGACGTGCGGTCCGCGTTTTCTTGCGCGCCTTCCTGTTCTTCTGGTCGGCGCGGCACTCGCGTTGTTCGGCTCAGCGACGGCGCTGGGCGCCCAATCGCAGGCCACCACCGGCATCATCCGCGGCGTCGTCACGGATCCGAACGGCGCGCCGGTGGCCAACGCGCAGGTGATCCTGCACGAGACACAGACCAACTTCACGCGCACCCTCACGACGGACGCGGCGGGCAACTTCACCGGCACGCTGCTTCCGCTCGGAAGGTATGACGTGACGGCACGCTCGGTCGGTTATGCCGAGGTCAAGCGCACGGGAATCGCGCTGGGAGTGGGCGAGACCGTGGACCTGCGGCTCCCGCTGTCGGCGGTCACGCTCGCCCCGGTCACCGTCGAGGCGACCCGACCGGTCGTGGACGTCACCAAGGCAGAGTCGTCGACCCCCCTGGCTGCGGACGTCGTGTCGGGCCTACCCAACAACGGGCGCAATTTCATCAACCTCACGCTGCTCACGCCCAACGTCGCGATCGTTCAGGGGCCGGACGGTGACGAGCTGACCGTCGCCGGGCAGCGCGGCATCCACAACAACGTGTCGGTGGACGGAGCGGACTTCAACAATTCGTTCTTCGGCGAACAGCGCGGCGGGCAGCGGCCGGCCTTCACGTTCAACCTCGATGCGGTGCAGGAGCTGGTCGTGGTGGCGGGCGGAGCCAACGCGGAGTTCGGGCGCTCGTCCGGTGGGTTCGTGAACGTGATCACCAAGTCGGGGACCAACGAGCTGCGCGGCTCGCTGCATTACTTCGGCAAGTTCGACGCGCTGTCGGGCACGCCAGAGCACACCGGGCCCCTGGGCGTGCAGAAGTTCAATCCCGACTTCCGCCAGCACCAGTTCGGGTTCACGCTTGGCGGCCCGCTCAAGCGCGACCGGGTGTTCTACTTCCTGGCCTACGACCAGCAGATCTACGACGACGTCAAGCAGAAGACCCGGCCGTCGAGCCCGCAGCTCGATTCGCTCACGACGTTCCTGACGGCCCGCTACCCCGAGCTCGCGAACGACTTCGGTTCCATCGCGCGTACCAACGACGCGCGGGCCGCGCTCGCGAAACTCGACTTCCGGCTCTCGGACAAGCACAACCTGTCGCTCAAGTACAACTACACGTGGGCCGAGCAGCAGAACGGCACGTTCGACGTGGACACGTGGGGCGCCAGCGCCAACGGCCTGGAGCAGAGTCACTCGCACGCCGTAAACGGCAGCCTCGTGTCGTTCCTCTCGTCGCGCACTTCCAACGAGCTGCGGTTCCAGTTCTCGCGCGAGGACCGGCCCCGTCCCTACACGGGTCCCAACAACCACTTGGGCGATACGACCGGGGTTTCCTCGATCTTCGGCGCCGGCGTACCATTCCACGACACCGACATAGATACGACGAACGCCTTCCGGATCGGGCTCCCCTTCTTCCTTCCGATCCGCGACGACCACGACACCCGTATCCAGTTGTTGGACAACGTGTCGATCTCCCGTGGGAACCACCTGATCAAGCTCGGGGGCGAGTGGAACCGTACCTCGACCACGCAGGTGTTCGTCGGATTTGCGAACGGGCGGATGGCGTTCAACAGCGTGACGGGTTTCATCAACTTCGTGAACCAGGGCTCGCACTACGTCGAGTGTCGGAACCGTACGACCGCCGTGTTCTACACACGCAACGACGGGCAGTGCAACGTGCCTACTGACACGATCGTCGGCCCCGTCAACCTGTATCTCCAGCAGTCGGGCGTTGGCACGAACACGGTGGAGCAGGCGGGCACGCAGACGATCACGCAGAACGAGCTGGCCGTATTCCTCCAGGATACGTGGAAGCCGTCGGCCAAGCTGACGCTCAACTACGGCCTGCGGTGGGAGGCGCAGCTCGAGCCGGACCCGATCACACCGCCTTCGCAGGTGTTCTTCGGACCTTGGATCGACTCGACCGTCAACGGGCACACCTTTCCGTCGAACGGCCTCATCCCATCGGACAAGAAGATGTGGCAGCCGCGCCTGGGGATCGCGTGGGACCCGAACGCCGATGGCCGTCAGGTGTTCCGCTTCAACGCCGGGCTCTATTACGCCCGGATCCCGGCCTTGAATCTGGCGAGCGTGCGCAGCACCAACGGGTCGCTGGGGCAGACGCTGTTTGGGTCCAGCGGGACGGTCGGATTCCTGCCGCCGCCGGCGTTCGACAGCCTGCTGCCGCTTTCGACCGGGACACCGTTCCAGCCGACTGTCTACGTCGTCGACCGGGCCTTCCAGAACCCGCGGACGCTCAACGTCACCGCGGGCTACGAGCGCCAGATCGCCAACGACCTCGCGGCCTCGATCAGCTATACCCACGCGCGTACCGACCACCTGACGCGGTTCCTCAACCGCAACGACCCGAATTTCGGCAGCCCCTTCGGGTCGGGGCCGACGGCGATCGGCACGCTCTTCACCGTGGAGAGCAGCGCCAAGTCGCGCTACAACGGAGTCACGGTCGGCTTGAAGCGTGTGCTCGACCCGAACTTCCAGTTCGACGTGAACTACACGCTGTCGTTCGACAAGGCGGACGACGACAACGAGCGTGACCCGTTCACGTTCCGATACGCGCAGGTCGACTCGCTCAATAAGGAGTACAACTGGAGCGACCGCGACCAGCGGCACCGCTTCAACGGCTGGCTCTTGTCCAAGGTGGCTGGGTTCTACCTGAACAACCGGGTGAGCTACTACTCGGCACAGCCGGCATCGGAGACGTGCGTGGGGAACCAGCCGAGTGGCATTCGCGCGTCGAGCCCACAGCAACGCATTTGCGCGGACGGCCACATCCTGCTGCGGAACACCATCCGCAAGGACAACGCGTATTTTTCCTGGGATATCCGCATCTCGCGACCCTTCGCGGCCGGTCCCCGGGGCCGGCTCGAAGCTCTCATCGAGGTTTTCAACGTCACGAACGCCGACAACTTCAGGGACCCGGCCGCGGGCACGAACTACAAGAACTTCGACGGTACCATTCGATCAGGGTTGGGCGATCCGCGGCAGCTTCAGGCGGGACTGCGGTGGGTGTTCTGAACGACAGGCGGTGAAGGTCGGTGGAGGGCGGTGGAGGTCTCTTGACCTTCACCGCCCTTCACTTCGTCTTAGGAGCGCTGGAGGAGCACGATTCCCGAGAAGCGGCGCCACTCATCCCGCTTGGCTCTCGGCATCAGGCGGCCGACCAGGTTCCAGAGCCAGGCCAACCGCATCGTCCGCTTGAGCCGGAGCGACTCTTCCCAGGTCGGGCGGAATTCGGCCTCGCGCCAGCCGAACGGCTCGAAGAAGCGCGTTCCCTCTGCGGGGGCGAACTGGAACGGCGCGTTGCCCGCCGCCATGACCGGGCCCCACGTCTTCTCCATCATCTTGAGCAGCCCGGGCGACGCGAGATCGATGAGCCACCAGCGGAACAGCGCCGGGAGGGCGAGATCCGCAGCGAGCGCGCCGACGTGCTCGCGGGTGAAGTAGATCAGCAGTCCCTCGCTCACGACCAGCACCGGTCCCGCGGCGGCGCCGATTTGCCCGAACAGGGCGCGGCGTCGAGTCACGTCGGTGAGGTCGATCCCGACGCGCTCGAGCGCGCACACCGGCCGCTCGCCCTTGAGCTGGTCCTCCTTGTAGGCGATGACGTCGGGAAAATCGACTTCCACCCACCGCAGCGAGCGGGAGAGCGCCAACCGGTAAGGCCGGGTGTCGAGGCCGGCCGCGAGGTTGAGCACGGTGCGGACGCCGTCCCGCGAGATCGCCCGCAGGATGAGCTCGTCCATCACCGCGGTGCGGACGATCATCGGCCAGGCGAACGCGCGGCCCTTGGGCATCGCGGCCAGCACTTGCTCGCCCCGCGGGCCGGCGAGGCGCCGGGCGTAGGGGTCGCTGAACAGCGCATCCGGCCGCTCGGATTCCATCGCCCGATACAGGGCGACCCAGCGCGCCGTGTCGGAGACGTGTTCGATCTTGCCGGACGTGTCGCTCAGCGAGGCTCCTGGAGAGGAGAGAATGGCGCCCGGGCAAACCTATCGGGCGGAGCGGGCGGCGTCGAGCGCCGCCTTGAGGCCCGCGAGCACGTCCGGCAGTGCCCCGTCCGCCCAGAAGTGGATGTAGTACAGATGGGGAGCCTCGTCGATCAGGTGCGTGTGCACCGCCGTCGCGGCGATTCCGTGTGCCGCGAGCGCGGCGAGCATGCCCCTCACCGCATGCCCGGTGACCGCGAAATCCCCGGTGGCCACCGCCCGCGACTCGCTTACCAACTGCACGTTGACGGGGCTGCCGTAGCCCAGCGCCGGCACCACCGTCCTGCCCCGCATCGTCACCGTTCCCTGTACCAGCATGAAACCGACCTGCGCGACGTTGCCGTGAGCGGTCCCGGACTTTCCGAGCGTATGGAACACGAGGGCGGTGTCGATCGTCGGGGGCTGCTCCGGTGCAGCGGCCACGGGCCGCGGCGTGGCGGTATGGGCGAGCACGCGGTCGAGGCGCCGTGCGACATCGGTCGCCGCGCCCCGGCCGTGGAAATGGACGTAGGTGAGCTGCGGCTCTTCGCCGACGAGATGGTTGTGCACGGCGGTCACGTCGATCCGCTCGTGCGCTAGCGCGGCGAGCACCGGTTTGACTTCTCCTGCGGTGAGTACCAGGTCGCCCATGACCGTCACGTCCCGCCGCTTTCCCCCGAAGCCCGCCCAGCTGCCGAGCGCGAGTGCCGGAGCAACGGTCACGTCGCCGACGCGGAGCGTGATGTCCCGCCGCGGCAGATTGTAGCGATAGTAGCCGCCCGTCGCCGTGCCGGGGGCCTGGAGGATCCTCGCCACCGAGTCCCACGGCGGGGACAGCGACGGCCGCTGAGCGGGGAGCGCTGCGGGCGCGACGGCGGCGAACGACAACAAGAACAGGAGTCGATCTGGGTGCGGCATTGGTAAGCCTCGACCGGAAATGGGGGAGATGGGACTCGGGCACCGAAGAGGGAAGCTTAAGCGGGAGGTGGTGGGTTGCGGCAGGCGCACATCGAAACAGCGAGCGTTTCTCCTCTCTCCGACGGTGTCACCCCGCGGTCGGTCGCTGCGGGACTCGGGCCGCGATGCAGATCCTGGTGAGGTGGGTGAGCCAGCCGGAGACGCTGCCTTGCGAGTCGAGGAAGCCCGCGGCGGTCCGGCGCGCCTCGTGGAAGGCGTCGGCCACAGCGGCTTCGACCTGCTCGGGATCGAGCAGCACGGCGTACGCCGTGGCGTACACGGTGCTGCGGTAGCGGGCGAGCAACTCGCGGAAGGCGGCTTCGTCGCCGCCGATCATCCGCTCCAGGAGGCGCCGGTCCGATGTCTGGCGGGCGCCCGAGGATACCGGGGTCGTAGCGGGAGTCATACTTCGTAAAGAGTCTGTGACGGCGGCGCACGTAACGCGGAGCCAGCTGCGTCGTGGGATGGCGCGGGGTGCCGCGGCAGGGTCGGGGAGGCTAAGTTCAAGCCCTGCATGGTCCGACCCGGTAGCTCAGTTGGTAGAGCAACGGACTTTTAATCCGTAGGTCCTGGGTTCGATTCCCAGCCGGGTCATCCACTATTGACATCATCTCGGCGCCTGTGCAAGCGAGTACACCGAACGGCGTAGCTCTTTGTAATCCCCATTCTCCTCACGATGAGCGATGGCACGTCGTGCGGGTTTCCTAGCATAATGATGGCGGTCGCCGCTCAATTGTGGGCAGGCGATGCTGGAACCTGCGCGCTGTGCTGTCGGCGGATCCCTCCCCGATGGTAGCGCGCAGGTCTTTTTCACCCGGTCTCCCACCACGCCACGATGCCCTGGTGTCCGCACTTCTGACACGAGGCGACCGCGGGGATCACATGTCCCCGGAGCAGCACCCGCGAGGCGCATACGGGACAAACCGCGTAGCGGCGTCCGAGGTCGGCCCGCGTGCCGCGGGCCGGATTGGGGTCGTCGTACGGGCGGTACACGACGGTGAAGCGGTCGGGGCGCTTTGGGCGCAATTCGAGGAGATCCTGCGGCACGACGACCCGCTGGCCCGAGACGTCCAGGACCACCCTCGAGTGACCGCTGCTCAACACCGGGTACCACGCGCCGTGACGCAGTCGCACGTCGCTGTCATCGTCGCGTTTTGCGGCGAACCACATCCGCGCCCAGCCGAGCATCTGTTCCATAGGGTGATGAATCGCGGATCTTGGGCCTGGGCGCGGTGATCTGCGTAACAGTGGGGCGGGCAAGGCACCGGTAGCCGGGGGGTCGGCGAGGCACGTATATTCGCGCAAGATACGGTGCCACCGATGGCTAGCCCGCGTCCACGCTCGAGGAGCGCGGACCGCCGTGACGTGGGACTGGGACCTCGCCCGGGCCCTGCCGGACCATATCGTTGCCCATTCGCGCTGGGGGACTATGCCGCCCATCATCTGGATCGACGGGACGTATCACGGCCGTGACGACGCGAAGGTTTCCGTGTTCGACCACGGCCTCCTCTACGGCGACGGTGTGTTCGAGGGCATCCGTGTCTACAACCGGCGGGTGTTCCGACTGGCGCAGCACGTGGACCGGCTCTACGCCTCCGCCAAGGGCATATGGCTGGAGATTCCGCTGGCGAAGGCCGCGATGCACCGGCTGGTGGAAGAGGCCATCGCGAAAAGCGGGCTCGACGAGGCCTACATCCGGCTCGTGGTGACGCGCGGCGTGGGCGATCTGGGGCTCGACCCGCGGAAGTGCGCCAAGCCCTCGGTCATTTGCATCGTAGACACGATCCAGCTGTGGTCGCCCGACCGCTACGAAAAGGGCTTGACCGCGCTCACGGCCGCGACGCCCATCAGCCACCGCGAGAGCCTCTCGCCGCGCATCAAGTCGCTCAACTACCTCTCGCACATCCTGGCCAAAGTCGAGGGGATCGCTGCTGGAGTGGATGAGGTGATCATGCTGGACCCGCAGGGGTACGTCGCGGAGGCGAGCGGCATGAACCTGTTCGCGGTCACAAGCGGCACGCTGCGGACTCCGCCCGGCTATGCCGGCATCCTGCGCGGCGTGACACGCGACGCGGTGATCGAGCTCGCCCGCGAGGCCACGTACGCGGTCGAAGAGTTGCCCTTGAACCGCTACGACCTTTATACCGCCGACGAGATGTTTCTCACCGGTACCGCCGCCGAAATCGTCGCTGTCACGCGGCTGGACGGCCGGGTGATCGGCGACGGCAAGCCGGGCCCCACCACGCTGCAGCTCGCCAAGCGATTCAAGGTTCTCGCCACGCGAGGTGACTGACCGTCGGTGCATTGCCAACTATTGACAGGACTTGAAGTTAGCTACATATTCTCGGGTCCACGTTGCGCGAAGGTGGTGATCCATGCCCTGGAGAGTGATCGCCCTGGGCAATCAAGTTTGGCACGTGGACGCCCTCGCCGAGCGCCCGGCTAACACCGAGGCATGGCAGCTGGTGCTGTCGTTCCGAGCGGCTTCCGAGCGCTCGGGGCGGTCCTTTTGGACGCTGTATCCGTTGGAGGCCACCTCCAAGTCGTCGCTGTTCATTCAGGCGGAGCGCATTCCCGACACGGCCATCTCGCAGCTCCTCGCCGAGCGTCTAGCGTGAGCGCTCTCGAGCTGCAGGACCTGCGCCGCGTCGCCGCTGCGGTGGCGCGGTTGCGGGGCGAGGCGGTGCGGGAAGTGACCGTGCGGTCCGACCTGCGGCAGATCAGAGTGGAGCTCGAGAGCGGCCTGATTCTCGTGGTGTCGGCCGAACGGGACGCCCAGGACCGTCCGCGGCTCGAGGTGGACGTCGTGGAGCTGCCGCACGATGCGGCCACGCGGCAGCAGCTCGAAGTGCGGTTCGACTAGGGGAGCGCGACCGTGACTGCGCCGATGGCCGGGTCGCCGGGGGGTGGCGGTGAGCGGCTGCGTTTCCAGGACTTCGAGTTCCAGCGCCTGGCGAGCGGTCGGTGCCGCGCGCGCGTCGTGTTGTCGTGGGCCGACGGGCGCCATTTCGGGGGTGAGTCCGAAGGGGTGATCTCGCAGGCGGGCGAGTTGCGTTGTTGCGCGGAAGCGACGGTGCGCGCGCTGGAGCGGGTGGTGCAGCCGAAGATGGGCTTCGAGCTGCTGGGGGTCAAGGCGGTACGGGCGTTCGACGCCACGGTGGTGATCGTGTCCCTGTCGGCGCGACAGGAATCCCGGGCCTCGCGGCTCGTGGGGGCCTACCTCGCGGAGACCGATCCGCCGCGCGGGGCGGCGCTTGCGGTCCTGAACGCCACAAACCGCATACTGGGGAATTTCTTCGCGACACGATGAACCGGATTGCGCGGATTCGACTGCTGGCGCTCGCGGGAGCGGCACTCGGTGCTGGGTTGAGCGCCGCCTGCGGTGGTGCGCGGGGCGCCGGCTCAGCGGCCCTCGCACCGGCGTCGGCGGACCCGACGGCGACCGTCAGCGTTCCGGGCGTCGACTCGATCGCCTTGCTCGCGGCGCGGGCCGCGCGCGACTCCGCGGCCGACCAGGAGGTGCTGGACAGCCTGCACCGGTCGCGCGCCCGGCCCGACACGCTGAGCCGCCCGCCCGCGACGCCGGCCATCAAGGGCGAGGAGGTCGAGCGCGAAGCCGTCCAGCTGTTCGGTCCCGAGGGCCGCACCGCCATCGGGGCCGCGCCGTCCGCCGAGCCGATCTTCGACATCGACGTCTCGAGCTTCTCGACCAACCGGCGAGTACTCGAGTACCTCGAGTTCTTCCAGGTCGATGCGCGGGATCGCTTCGAGATCTGGCTGTCTCGCTTGGGGCGCTACCAGGGAATGATCCGCGAGCGGCTCCGGGCGAAGGGGCTGCCCGAAGACCTGCTCTATCTCACGTTGATCGAGAGTGGGCTATCCAACACGGCGGTGAGTCGGGCGAAGGCCGTCGGGATGTGGCAGTTCATGGCGAGTACGGCGCGGTTGTACGGCCTCACCGTGGACCCGTGGATCGACGAGCGGCGCGATCCCTTCAAGGCCACGGAGGCGGCCGTCAACTACCTTGCCGACTTGCGGCAGCGGCTCAGCAGCGTCTATCTCGCCGCCGCCGCCTATAACGCCGGCGTGGGGCGCATCGAGCGCGGGATCGACCGGCTCCCGGGCGAGCCGGACTCGGTCGACGACCGCACATTCTTCCAGCTCTCGGACCGGCGCTACCTGCGCCGCGAGACGCGCGACTACGTGCCCAAGCTGATCGCCGCGTCGCTCATCGCCAAGCAGCCGGAGCGCTACGGCTTTGCCGTGGAGGGGTTGTCCCCCCTCGCGTTCGACGAGATCACCGTTCCCGACGCCACGGGCTTGGACGTCGTCGCGCGGTTGGCCGACACGTCCGTCGCGGCGCTCCTCGAGCTGAACCCCCAGTTCGTCCGCGGGGTCACACCCCCGGGCCGGAGCGTCGTGGTGCGAGTGCCCCGGGGGCACGGCACGCTCGTCGCGGAGCGCTACGACAGTCTGCCGGTGACGGAGCGCATCACGTTCGTGGATCATTACGTGGCGCGGGGACAGACGCTGTCGGAGATCGCCAGGCGTTATCGCGTCGGCGTGGGGTTGATCGAAAGCGCCAATCCGCGGCTCAAGGCGCATGCCTTGCGCGTGGGACAGCGGATCATCATCCCGATGAGCGGCCGGGTGGTACCGGCGTCCGCGTGGTCGGTCCCCCCCGAGCCGCGGTATCGCCGCGTCTCGAGCACCGCCGCGAGCGCCGGCAGCCATCGGGTGCGGTCGGGGGAAACCGCCAGCGTGATCGCGCGCCGCTATGGCGTGTCGCTGACGGCGCTCCTCAACTACAACGGCCTCACCATGGGATCGCTGCTCAGGGCGGGGGATATTATCAAGATTCCTCAAAAGCAATAGACCGTTGCACAAGCGCGTATCACAGAACCGTAGCTCGTTGTTCGTAGCACAAAGGCGTAGGGCATCGCCGCCCTACGCCTTTCGTGCAACGTTCTATTGTTACGTCGTGGTGCTACGTCTTCGCGCTACGCCTTCAGCTTTTCCGTCTGTAGCCTTTCATTAGGGCCGCCGCGTACCCGTTCTGCGGGTCCTTCCCCGCATCGAGCAGCTCTTGCACCTTCCCGGGGCCGCGGTTGTACGCCAGCAGAGCGAGCCGCAGCTTGGCATCCGGGTTCCCCTCGTAGCGCTCCAGCAGATCCCGTAGATACCGGAAGCCGAGACGCAGGTTCGTGCCGCGATCGTACAGCTGCGATGTGGTGAGACCGGGCTCGTACAGCCGGGCGGTACTGGGGAGCACCTGCGTATATCCGATCGCTCCCACCTTGCTCTTCGCCTTGGGGTTGAAGCCCGATTCGGCCTTCACGAGTCGGAACGCCAGCGCCGGATCCACCCCCTCGCCGAGCGCGAGGTCGTAGATCGCCGCGGCCAGGTCGGCCGCGATGTTGTAGTGGGTGGAGTAGTCGATGATCGCGTTGGCGCGCTCGAGCTGCAGGCGTGCCACCGCCAGCTCTCCCCGGGTTGCCTCGAGCGATTGCTCCAGGGAGCGCAGCTCCCCGATGAGCGCGGGCGCCGTCAGCGGCGCCGGCTGATCGTCGGCCGTGGCGCGTCGCGCCCAACCGCCGATGCTGCTCACGATCAGTGCGCCGAGGAGGATGAACCCTCCCTGCACGGTCAGTTTCTGCGTGGTGGTATGCATAGCCCTCTCTTTGTATGCTCAGGCGACCCCGATACTAGCGTCACCCCATCAATTCCCCGTCAATCGGCCGCGTTGCGCCGCCAGTCACCGTGCGACCCGCCCGCTTTCTCGAGGAGTCGCACGTTCTCGATCTCCATGCCGCGGTCGGCCGCTTTTACCATGTCGTACACGGTGAGGAGCGCCACCGACACCGCCGTGAGTGCCTCCATCTCCACGCCCGTCCGGCCAACCGCCTTCGCGGCCGCCCGCACGCGCACGCCGGGGAGCCCGTCGTCGAGCGTCGCCTCCACGGCCACATGGTCCAACCCCAGCGGGTGGCACAAGGGGATCAACTCGGCAGTACGTTTCGCCGCCAGCGTCCCCGCCACCTCGCTCACCGCCAACACGTCGCCCTTGGCCACCTGCTGCTCGGCCACCAACCGGAACGCATCGCGCGACATTCGGATCGCGCCCTCCGCGACGGCGGTGCGCACCGTGAGGGGCTTGTCCCCCACGTCCACCATCCGGGCGCGGCCGGCCTCGTCCACGTGCGAGAGCTTCATTCCGGCTCCCCTTCTTCCCCCGCCAAGTCGCCGGCCAATACGGCCGCGACGAGCTGCGGGTTCACATTCCCCTGCGCCAGGCCGCGCGCCTCGAGCACTCGCGAGATTGCCGCCACCACCTTGTCCGTCTCGCGCCCTGAGCGCGCGTGCTGCCGCAATTGCTCGAGCAGCCCGTCCAGCATCCCGGTGAACCCACCCCGTGCCTGAAACGGCTGCTGCGCTAACGCCGCGGCGTAATGGCGTACCGGCCCTTCGGCCACCGCTGCCAGGAACTGCGCGGCCGCGTCCCCGCTCTCGGCTCCGCGCCCCCCATCTGCAAGGAGCCTGCCAGGGCACCCGTCAGCGATGGCAACACGTTGTGCCACATCGCGTTGCCCAGTCAGTCCTAGCTCATGCTGTGCGAACGCTGCCACGATGCTGTCGCCCAGTGGTGCCATTCGGACACGCACGACGCGAGACAGGATCGTCGGTAACAGCGATTCCGGCGCTGCCGCCGTCAAAATGAATACGCTATCCGCCGGCGGCTCCTCGAGCGCCTTCAGCAACGCATTCGCAGCAGCATCGGTGCCCGCCTGCGGGACCAGTCGCTCAGCGTCGCCGATCACAAACACCTTCCGCCGGCCGAGCGCCGGCTTGAGTGCCAGCTGACGGAGCAACAGGCGCACCGCGGCGATCCCGTGGATCGCGAGCCCGGTCGGCGACTCGTACAGCGGTCGCTGGCGGCGCGCCGCCATCTCCTCGGCAAGCGCTTCCTCTGTCAGCTCCACCTGCCGGTCCGCGTCCGCACCCCGCTTCGCGAGCTCGAGCGGCACGAACCAATGCACATCGGGGTGCGACAGCGAGAGCACCAACTTACAGGGCTGGCACTTCCCGCACGGCTCCTCCGTTCCCGTCTCCCCGCGCCCTTCACAAACGAGCGCCTGGGCGAGCCACAGCGCCAGCCGCTGCTTCCCGACCCCCTGCGGGCCCTCAAAGAGGAGCGCTTGCGGCAACCGGCCGGAGGCGATGGCGCCTACCAGCCGGTTTCGGGTCCCCTCATGGCCGTACAGGGGGGGGATTGGCATGGCGAGAATCTAGCCTGGACCGGGGAAATGGGGTCGCGTGCAAAACGTAACACTATGTAGTGTAGTTAGTTGCAGCACAATTTCGGGACTTGTGCTCACATAATACAATCAGCGACATTGGCTTACGCGATAAAGTGAGCGCACACTCGCTAGATAGTGTCCATTTATCCTAGATTTTCGCCATCTGTTCGGTGCGCAGTGACGCAACACTCAGTCGCTCGTCCGCGGCGTCGACGCTGCATTTTCGGCCGTCAGCAGCATGGCCGCCGCGTGGAGCTGGTGCGGCTGCCCCACCACCACGAGCACATCGCCGGCTGCGAACCGAAACTGCGGGCCGGGGGTTGTGATCTCCTGCTGTCCTCGGGTCACGGACAGCACGAGTGTCCCGGTGCGTTTGCGCAGTCCGGTGGCGGCGAGGCTCTGGCCGACAAGCGGCGAGCCGGGGGGGAGGCGCAGGCGCTCCACCGCCATCTGGGGGATCAGCCCCGCCACGGCCCCGAGGTGGAAGTGCGCCGCGCCGCCGCCGTCCCGCAGCGCGGCGTAGTGCGAGGCGCGGATCTGGTCGATCAGCCCGTCGATGTCCGCGCGGAGGACCTGGTAGTGGGCCAGCACCTGCGCGAAGATCTCGATCGACGTTTCGAATTCCTCGGGGATCACGACGTCGGCGCCGAGGCGCGTGAGCTCGGGTATCTCCACCACGTAGCGAGTGCGGGCGATGATGTGGATCCGGGGGTTGAGACCGCGCGCCACACGCACCATACGGCGGGTGGCTACAGGGTCCGAGATCGCCACGACCAGCATCCGGGCGCGCTCCAGGCCGAGCGCCCGCAAGATCTCCTCACGCGTGGCGTCACCGTAGAAGGCCGGCTCCCCCCGGGCGCGCGCCTGCTGCACGGCTTGCGCGTTGAGCTCGACGATCAGGTAGGGCGCCTGAATCGACCGCAGGGCGGCGGCGAGGTTCCGCCCGTTCAGGCCGTACCCCGCAATGATCACGTGATCGGTGAGGGGTTGGTCCGCCGTCGCGATCGCTTCCTGGCGCAGTCCGGGCATCAGACGACGGAGCGGGATCAAGCGCTCCACCCCATCCAGGATCGTGGGCCCGCCCTGCAGGAGAAACGGCGTCACGAGCATGGTGAGGACGGCGACTGCGAGAAAGGTCTGATACAGGTCCTCCGGGAGCAGCCCTGCGCCGCGACCTTCGCGCGCCAGCACGAATGAGAACTCGCCGATCTGCGCAACGGCGAGCCCGGCGAGCAGCGCCACCCGACCGGAGTAGCCCAGCAGCGCCGGTCCCACCGCGGCGATTAGGGATTTCCCGCCCATGATGACGGCCACGCCGCCGAGCGCCAAGACCGGGTGGTCGCGCACGAACCCGACCTGTACCAGCATGCCGACCGCCACGAAGAACAGCGAGATGAAGATGTCGCGGAACGGCAGCAGCTCGGCCATCGCCTGATGCCCGTAGTCGGACTCCGAGATCACGAGGCCCGCCAGGAACGCGCCTAGAGCGAGTGACGCCCCCGCGGCCGCGGTGCCCAGAGCGGTGAGCGTTCCGACAAGGATCACAGCGATGAGGAACAGCTCCCGGCTCCGCGTCTTGAGAATCAGCGCCAGCGCGCGTGGGACCACCGAGCGCGCCAGGACCAGTACGCCAATCACGACCAGCGCGGCCTTGCCGAGCGCCGCGAGCAGGCCGGCGACGCCGCCACCCGACCGCCCCGCGAGGAACGGCAGGACCAGCATCATCGGCACGACGCACAGGTCCTGGAAGACGAGCACCCCGGTCGCGAGGCGGCCGTGGGGCGCGTCGATCTCGCCCAAGTCCGTGAGCCCTTTGAGGACGATGGCGGTGCTCGAGAGCGCCACGAGGAAGCCCACGAGCAGCGCGACTTGCCACGCCAGGCCCAGAGCCCCCCCGAGCGCGCAGCCGAGCCCGACGGTGAGAATCACCTGCGCGCCGCCGCCGGCCACCACCTGGCGGCCCATCTCGCGCAGCCGGCTGAGCGAGAACTCGATTCCAATCGTGAACAGCAGCAGGATGACGCCGACTTCGGCCAGGGATTCCACCTGGTGAACGTCGGAAACAAGACCCAAGGCGTTGGGACCAAGCAGAACGCCCGCGACGATGAACCCGGGGAGAGCCGGCAGGCGGATGCGGTGGAACACCAGAATGACGACCAACGAGACGGCGAAGATGATCGCCAGGTCCTGCAGGATGAGGTACTGGGTCATGCCGGATGCTCGTATCTCATTGCCCTGGGGTCACTTGTCGTTTTGGTGTGACGGACCGCACCAGTCGGCTGTGAAGATGATAATGGAAAAGCCCGTCGCGGGCTGCAAGGTTGTGGCGCGCATTTGATGCACCATTACCGATCACGCGCGGGCGTCGTTAGACGTGGGCATCAACCGGTTCAGGCTGCTGCGGCAGGACGAATCCGAACGCGACGGGGAGCTGTCGCGGACGGAGGCGTTGCTGCGCGCCACGGCGCGCCAGCAGGAGGCGGTAGCGCACCTCGGGCAGCAGGCGCTGGCCGGCGCTCCGCTCGACGAGCTCGTGGCGGGCGCGGTGGCGCTAGCGGCGCGCGTGCTCGACGTCCCCTTCGCAAGCCTGCTCGAGCTGCGGCCGGAGAGCCGGACGCTGCTGCTGCGCGCCGGCGTGGGGTGGCGCGAGGGCGCCGTGGGGCGCACGGTGCTGCGTGCGGACGCAGACTCGTACGCCGGATACGTGCTGCGCTCGACGGGGCAGGTGGTGGTGGAAGATCTGGCGACCGAGGCGCGGTTCGGCAACGCGCCGCTGTTGACGCCGCACGGCGTCGTGTCGAGTCTCAGCGTGATCGTGCACGGCAAGGCGCGCCCGTTCGGCATTCTGGGCGCGCACACGGCGGTCCGCCGGGACTTCGCGATCCACGACGCGCATTTCCTACAAGCGGTGGCGAACGTGCTCGCGACGGCGATCGATCGCACTCGCACCGAAGACGCACTGCGGCGCAGCGAGGAGCACTTCCGCTCCCTCATCGAGCACGGATCGGACATCGTCACCGTCGTGGGAGAAAACGGCGTGTTCCGCTACGCGAGCCCGTCGGTGGAGCGCGTGCTCGGCTACACCCCCCGCGATCTGCTCGAGCGCAGCGCGTTCGACTACGTCCATCCCGACGACATTTCGGTGGTGGGGGAAGCGCTGGCCCGGGCGATCCAGCATCCCGGGAGCCCGCAGGCGGCCCAGTTCCGGTTCCGGGCTCATGACGGCTCATGGCGGGTGCTCGAGGCGGTGGGACAGGCACGGGTAGACCCGGGCGGCAGCACGCAGTTGATCGTCAACGCTCGCGACGTCACCGAGCGGCGGCGCCAGGAGCGGGCGTTACGGGAGAACAAGGAGCGGTTGCGTACGGTGATCGCCGGGGCGCCGCTGGTGTTGTTCGCGCTCGACCGCCATGGCGTGTTCACCGTGGTCGAGGGTCGGGGCCTGGACGCGCTGGGCGTGCGAGCGGGGGTGTTGGTGGGCCGGTCGGCGTTCGAGCTGTATGCCGACTTGCCGCAGGCGCTCGCGGACGTGCGCCGTGCGCTGGCGGGCGAAACGTTCTCCTCGGTCGTCGAGGTGTTCGGCGTCGTGTTCGAGTCGTGGTATTCGCCGGTGCGGGACGCGGCGGGCGCCGTGATCGGCGTGATCGGCGTGGGCACCGACATCACCGAGCGCCGGCGGGCGGAGGAGGCGCTGCGCCGCTCCGAAGAGAGCCACCGCGCCTTGGTGCAGCACGCCGCGCACGCGATCTACCGGTCGTCCGTCGACGGACGGTTCCTGACCGTCAACCCAGCGCTCATCAAGATGCTGGGCTACGAGTCCGAGCCGGAGCTGCTCGCCGTCGATCTCGAGGCCCAAGTGTACGCCGATCCGGAGGAGCGCCGGCGGATTCTCAGCCGTTTCGACGCGGGCGACGTGGTCGAGGGCGTCGAGGTGGCGTGGCAGCGTCGGGGCGGAGACCGCATCCTGGTGCGGCTGTCTGGCCGCGCGGTGCGGCGGGCGGACGGCAGCATCGAATGCTTCGAGACCATCGCGGAAGACGTGACGGAGCGGCGCGCGTTGGAAGAACAGCTGCGGCAGTCGCAGAAGATGGAGGCCATCGGCCAGCTTACCGGCGGCATCGCGCACGACTTCAACAACCTGCTTACCATCATCCTCGCGAACGCGCAGCTGCTCGGGAAGGCACTGCCACCGGACCACGCGGACGCGCAGACCGACCTCCGGGACGTGATGGCAGCGGCATTGCGGGGCCGGGTCATGGTGAAAGAGCTGCTCGGCTTCGCGCGGCGCACGAGCCTCGACCTCCAGCCGGTGCAGCTGGACGGGCTCATCGGAGACCTCTCGGGATTCCTGCGGCGCATCCTCCCGGCCGACGTGGAGATTGTGATCTGCGGCGCCGATCTGCCCGAGGTGCGGGCCGACGTCCACGCGGCCGAGCAGATCCTGTTCAACCTGGCGACCAACGCGCGCGACGCGATGCCGGACGGCGGGGTGCTGCGGATCGAAATGAGCCGAGTGCAGCTGAACGAAGACCAACGCCAGACCTGTGGGGCGCAACGGGCCGGGGACCATGTCTGCCTCGCGGTGGGCGACACGGGGATCGGCATGGACGGGAAGACGCGGGCCCGCATGTTCGAGCCATTCTTCACGACCAAGCCGACGGGGAAGGGGACCGGTCTCGGGCTCGCCACGGTGTACGGTTTGGTGAAGCAGCACGGCGGGGGCATCGAGGTCGACAGCGAGCCCGGGAAGGGCACGCGCTTCCGGATCTATTTCCCGGTCGCCGACCCAGCGGCGGCGGAACCACTCGCGCCCGGGAACGAAGTCGCGGTGCGCGGAGGCCGCGAAACCATTCTCCTCGTGGAGGACGACGACCAGCTGCGCCGCTCCGCGAAACGCGTCCTGGAAGACGCGGGGTACCAGGTCGTCTCAGCCGCGGACGGACTCGAGGGGCTCGAGGCACTCCGCCAGGCGGGGAGCGTGCACCTCGTGCTCTCGGATCTGGTGATGCCGCGGCTCGGAGGGCGGGCGCTCTTCGACGCCGCCCGCCGCGCGGGCCACACGACGCCGTTCCTGTTCGTCAGCGGTTATTCGGATCCGGATCGCACGGCCAGTCTCGATCCCTCGGTCCCCCTGCTGCACAAGCCCTGGACGGCTCCTGATCTGCTCCGGAAAGTGCGGGACATCCTCGACCGGCGGTAGGCGCTTCACACCCCGTCGAGCACGTCTCGTACCTTGCGCGCCAGCGTGTCCGGCACGAAGGGCTTCTGCAGAAAGGCCACGCCGGCGTTCAGGACGCCTTGGCGAACCATGACGTCATCGGTGTACCCGGACGTGTACAGCACCTTCATGTCGGGCCGTACGGGCGCCAGCCGTTCGGCCAGCTCGCGGCCGCTCATGCCCGGCATGACGACGTCGGTGACGAGGATATCGATGCCACCGCGGTGGCGGGCGGAGAGCTCGAGGGCCGCCGGCCCATCGGCCGCGTCGAGCACGCGATAGCCGTTGGCCTCGAGCCCGCGGCGGGCCAGCATGCGCACCGGGGTGGCATCCTCGACCAACAGCACGGTCTCGTGGCCGCCCCGGACTTGCTTCGGCTCGGGCGCGGAAGTCGGCGCCTCCGTCGCGCCGGCGACACGGGGAAGGTAAACCTTGACGGTCGTTCCGTGCGCCGGCTCGCTGTAGACCCAGATGTAGCCGCCACTCTGCTTGACGATCCCATATACCGTGGCGAGGCCCAGTCCGGTGCCTTTCCCCACCTCCTTGGTCGTGAAGAAGGGCTCGAACAGGTGCGCCTGGGTCGCCTCGTCCATGCCGACCCCCGTGTCCGTGACGACGAGGCAGGCGTAGTCGCCGGCGGGCAGGCGATGGCGGCGCTCGATGTGCTCTTCGTGCAGCGTGACGCGAACCGTCGCGACGCCGAGCCGGCCACCGCCGGGCATCGCGTCGCGGGCGTTGACGGCCAAATTCAATAGCACCTGCTCGAGCTGCCCGGGGTCGGCACTGACCGCTCCGGTAGCGGGATCGAGCGACGTGGCGAGCTCGACGTCTTCACCGAGCAGCCGTCGCAGCATGCGTTCCATATTCGCCACCACAGCATTCAGCTCGAGCACTTTCGGTGCGAGCACCTGCCGGCGACTGAACGCCAGCAGCTGGCGCGTGAGCTCGGCGGCGCGGAGCCCAGCGTGCCGGATCTCTTCCGCGTCCTCACGCCGCGGGTCGCCTTCGGGCATGTTGTGCAGCAGCAGCTGGGCGGAGCCAAGGATGGCGGTGAGCAGGTTGTTGAAGTCGTGGGCGATACCGCCGGCGAGCTGGCCGACGGCTTCCATCTTCTGCGACTGGCGGAGCTGCTCCTCCAGATGCCGCTGGGCGGTCACGTCGCGCGCGAGCACCAGGCGCGCACGCCGGCCGGCGAAGTCGAGCGGGCGCGCGACGAGGTCGACCTCGAACCGGGTGCCGTCCTTGGTGCGGTGGCGGACGCCGCTGCGCACCGCCCCCCCGGCCGGCCGGCGGCCGAGCTCCTCGTCGAGGCGGCTCTGGTCTTCGGGCGAGCGGATGTCGCGCAGCGTCAGCTCGAGAAACTCGCGGTCGGAATACCCATAGCGGGTGATGGCCGCCTCGTTGGCTGCCAAGACCTGCAGGGTCTCGAAGTCGTACACGAACATCGGCTCCGGGCTGGTCTCGAACAGGAGGCGGTATTTTCGCTCGCTCTCGTGCAGTTGCTCCTCGGTCCGCTTGCGCTCGATCGCCATGGCGACCTGGGTGGACACGAACTGCAGGATGTGCTTCTCCGTCTCCCCGTAGCGGACCCCCGGGGCGTAGGTCTGCGCCACGAGCACGCCGATCGTCCGGTCGCCGATCTTAAGGGGCACGCCGACCCAGTCGATCGACGGCGCGCCGATCAGCTCGACTTCGCCACGGCGCTCCAGGTCCGCGTGCACTTGCGGCGTGACCAGCAGCGGCTGGCCGGTCCGCAACACGTACTCGGTGAGGCCCTTCCCGGGCTTCTTCGCCGGAAAGTTGGTGTCGACCTCATCGACGAAGTACGGGAAGCTGAGGAGCTCGGTGGCCGGGTCGTACAGCGCGATGTAGAAGTTCTTCGCGGGCATGAGCTCGCCCACGATCTCGTGGATGGCACCGAACAACTCCTGGAGATTGCGCGCGGCGTGGGCAGCCTCGGAAATGCGGTACGTGGCGAGCTGTATCTGCTCGGCCCGGCGCGACTCGGTGACGTCCCGGAAGCTCCACACCCGTCCTACGCTCTTGCCGCCGATCCGCTGCGGCTGCGAGAGCCGTTCGTAGATGCGGCCATCCTTGAAGGTCAGGACGTCGAAGCTCGACGCGTCGGGCCGCGCGTACAGCTCGCGCACCTTGCTCACGAACCCCTCGGGGTTCACCAGCTGCTCCAGCACAAACGCGATCGTCTGCGCGTCGTCCCGGGCCTCGAGAATCGAATCGGGGATGCGCCATAGCTCGGCGAACTGGCGGTTGAAGCTGCGAATGCGACCGGCCAGGTCCACCACGAGAATCCCGTCCACGGTCGAATCGAAGGTCGCGTTGAGCAGAGACAGGGTCTCGCGCAGGTTCTGCTCGGTCCGTTGCCGCTCGGTGATGTCGCGGTAGGTGACGACGACGGCGCCGATGGCGGGGTCGCCCAGGCGGTTCACGCCGACCGCCTCCAGACGGCGCCATGTGCCGTCCTTGTGCAGGACGCGCAGCTCCGTCTTCACGAGCTGGCCGGGGTGTTGCATCAACTCTCCGAACAGCTCGAGCGCGGGCGCGCGGTCGTCGGGGTGAATGAGCTCGAAGACGTTCCGGCCCACGTTCTCGGTCGAGCCGTAGCCCAGGATCGGCTGCGTGGACTGGCTGGCAAACAGCACCGTGCCGTCGGGAGCGAGCAGGGTGATCACGTCGCTCGAGTGCTCCACCAGCTGACGGAAGCGCTGCTCGCTCGCGCGCAGCGTCTCCACCGCCTGTCGCCGGTCGGTCACGTCGCGCGCGACCCAGACGACGCGGTCGGGGCCCATCGGGGAGATCGCGGCTGCGAACCACACGTCCCGCCCGGCGATGGGAAGGCAGTATTCGGCGTGCACCGTCTCCCGCCGCTCGAGCGCCCGCCGGATGATCGCCAGAAATTGCTCCGCCTGGGGTGGCTCGAACACGTCGTGCAGCGTGCGGCCGAGCAGCTCCGGGGCCGGTCGGTGCAGGAGGGCGGCGTTGGTCTGCGCGATCTTCACGTACCGACCCTCGGCGTCGAGCACGAGGATGACGTCGCTCATGGCGGCGAACAATGCCTCGAGCTCGGCGGCCGCGTCGCGGAGCGGAGGGACCAGTTTGGCGGATTTCATTCCGGGGTCCCAATACTCACTCGGCCGTGGCCTCGAAGCAACCGCTGGCCGGCCCCGTGATGAGCGTCACGCCGGGCGCGTGGCTCGGGCCGGTCGGGGTGGCCGGCGGTCGGCGTCGAGCGAACTCTCGCGCACAATCGGGAGGGGCTCGCGCCGTCAAGCGAAGCGTTGCGCTGTGGCGCGCGCAACGAAAACATGGCCGTGGCTCGGCCTGGGCTTTCGGTGAACTCCCGAGGCAGGACTCGAACCTGCGACCCGCCGGTTAACAGCCGGCTGCTCTACCAACTGAGCTACTCGGGAATGACGGCAGAGAATATCGCTAGCCGCAGCGGACACTTCAACCGTCTGCTCCGAGATGCGGCTTCAGGTGCTTGTCGTAGCACTCGGGGCACACGCCGTGACTGAACTCCGCTTTGGACCGCCGCTCGATGTAGCGTTCCAGCGAACCCCAGCCGCCGTCCGCGTTGCGGATCCGCTTGCAGTAGCTGCAGACCGAGAGCAGTCCCTCGAGCGCCAACAGCTCCTCGCGCAACCCCAGCATGCGCTCGGCCGCGCGCAGCCGCGCTTTGAGCTCGTCGGGGGGCACGGGCTTGGTTACGAAGTCGTCTACTCCGGCGTCCATGGCCGCGAGAAAGCTCTCGCGGCCGCTGCGTGACGTCTGCAACAAGAAGTAGGTGTAGGGCCGGCCGGGAGCGGCGCGCACGCGGCGACACAGCTCGAGGCCGTCGAGCTCGGGCATGAGCCAGTCGGAGACGATCACGCGCTGACTCGACAGCTGCCACAGGCCGAGCCCGACGTGGCCGTTTTCCGCGACCGCCACCTGATGGCCGTCCGCCACGAGCACCGCCTCGAGCACGCGACGGGCGACCGGATCGTCTTCGACCACGAGGACGTGCATCCCGGGCCGTCAGCTATCCGTCATCCCGCGCGCCTCCGCGGCTGCCGGATGGGGCGGACGACGCCGGACGCGCGGGCAGTTCTGCGAGGACCATGCCCACCAAAATCAGCGTTCCGCCTCCCCACTGCAACAGCGAGAGTCGTTCGCCCAGTACCAGCCATGACGTCATGGCGGCAAACACCGGCTCGAAGCAGAAGATCAGCGCGGCTCGGGCCGCGGACATCGCCCGCTGGGCGTGCATTTGCAACAGGAAGCAGATGGTGCTCGCGAACAGCACGGTGTACCCGAGCGCCGCGACGAAGCCCGGCGTCCAGCGGATGTGCGGGCGCTCGAACAGCACGGTCGCGACGGCCGCGACGCCAGCCGTGGCGGCGACCTGAACGAACACGAGACGGCGCGCATCGTACCGCCGCGTCAGCTCGGTGACGGCGACGATCTGGCCGCCGAAACAAGCGGCGCACACCAGCGTGAGCAGGTCGCCGCGATTCAGGCCGCCGGCGTCGGGCGCGGTGAGGAGGTAGATGCCGAGCGTCGCCAGAACGAGCGCGGCGCCGGTCAGCCAGCCCGGCCGCTCGCCCAGCAGCGCGAGCGCGATCACCGGGGCCAGGACCGACGACACGGCGACGATGAACGCCGAGCGCGACGGTGTCGTGATCACGAGCCCGGCGGTTTGCGCGAGGAACCCGACCGCGACGAGCGCGCCGAGGAGGACGCCGCCCGAGAGCTCCCCACCCGCGGGACGGGAACGGAAGCGCGTGCCCGGAGCGAGCACCAGCGCGGCGAGCGTGAAGCGTACCGTCAGGAACGCGAACGGAGTCGCATCCGCGAGGGCACTCTTGACTGCGACGAAGCTCGTGCCCCATAGGGCGGTCGCGAGCAGCAGCATCCAGTCCGCCTGGCGCCGCGTCACGCGAGGTCCCGGAGGTAGCGGCCCGTGGGGGAGTCGCCGACCTGCGCGATGTCTTCCGGGGTTCCCTCGGCCACCACGCGTCCGCCTGCGTCTCCCGCCCCCGGCCCCATTTCGATGATCCAGTCGGCCCGCTTGATGACGTCGAGGTGGTGCTCGATGACCAGCACGGTGTGCCCCGCGTCGACGAGGCGGTCGAGCACACGGCACAGGGTACGCACGTCGTCCAAGTGCAGGCCGGTCGTGGGCTCGTCGAGGATGTAGAGCTTGCGTCCAGCGCGGCCCTTCCCGCCCGCGAGCACCAGCTCCCGGGCGATCTTGAGCCGCTGCGCCTCGCCCCCGGACAGCGTGGTGGCCGGTTGACCGAGCCGCAGGTAACCCAGTCCGACCTGCTGCAGGTGCCACAGGGCACGTGCCAGGCGCGGCTGCCGGTGGAAGTGCCGCAGCGCCTGGTCGACTGTCCACTCGAGCACGTCGTGAATCGAGTTTCCTCCGAGCTTCACCTCCAGCACGTCGGGCTTGAACCGCTTCCCGCCGCACATGTCGCACGGCACGAACACGTTGGCGAGGAACACCATCTCCACCAGCACGTGACCCGCGCCCTCGCAGGTCTCGCACCGTCCCCCCGCCACGTTGAACGAGAACGTGCTCGGCGTGTAGCCGCGCGCGCGCGCGAGGGGCTCGGCCGCGAACAGCGCCCGCAGCTCGTCGAAGGCCTTGATGTAGGTGACGGGGTTGGAGCGCGGCGTGCGGCCGATCGGCGCCTGATCGACGAGCACCACGTCCGCGATCGCTTCCCAGCCGGAAAGCGCGCGCACCGCCCCCACCGGCTCGCCCAAGTGCCGCTTGGCGCCGTGCGTCCCTTTGAGCCGGGCCTCGAGCTGCCGGAACAGGACGTCGTGCACCAGCGTGGACTTGCCCGAGCCGGACACGCCCGTCACTGCGGTCAGGGTGCCGAGCGGAATGCGCGCGTCCACGTCGTGGACGTTGTGCAGGCGCGCGCCCTTGACGGCGAGCCAGCGCCGCGCCGGCCGGCGCGCCGACGGCACGCCGATGCACTTCTCCCCGGAGAGGTACTGTCCCGTGAGCGTACCCGCTTCGCGCACCTGGGCGGCGGGTCCCTGGTAGACGAGCGCTCCTCCGGCTTCACCGCTCCCGGGCCCGAGCTCCACCATCCAGTCGGCCGCCTGCATGGCGGCGGGGTCGTGTTCGACGACCACGACGGTGTTGCCCGCGTCCGCGAGCCGGCGCAGCAAGGCGAGCAACCGGCTGGTGTCGGCGGGGTGCAGCCCGATGGTCGGCTCGTCGAGCACGTACAGCGTGTCCACCAGATGGGCGCCCAATGCGTTGGACAGGGCGATGCGCTGGGCCTCGCCTCCCGAGAGCGTGCGGGTGAGGCGGTCGAGCGTCAGGTAACCCAGACCGACGTCGTTCACGAACGACAGCCGCGCCTCGAGCTCTGCCAGGATGTGGACCGCCACCGCCCGCCGGAACGGCGAGAGCGCCAGTCCGGCCATCCAGTCCCGCACGGCGCCGACCGTGAGGGCCGAGACCTCGGCGATCGTCTTTTCGCCGACCCGGACCGCGAGCGCTTCCGGCTTGAGGCGCGCGCCGCCGCACGCGGGGCAGGTTTTCGCGAGCTGGTACTGCCGCAAGAAGACGCGGATGTACTGCTTGTAGCGCTTCACTTCCAGCCGTTGCAGGAAAGGAAACATCCCCAGAAACCGGCCGGCCGCACCCTGCAGCAGAAACGCGCGGGCCGCGGTGCTCAGCTCCTGCCAGGGCGCGTCGAGCGGGATACCCTTCGCCCGGGCCGCCTCACGCAGGATGCGGCGCCGGCCCTCGTAGCGCGGCTTGGTCCAGGGATCGAGCGCGCCCTGCGCCAGACTGCGGCGCGGGTCGGGCACGATGAGCGACTCGTCGTACTCGAGGACCGCGCCGAACCCGTTGCACCCCGGGCAGGCTCCGCGGGGATTGTTGAAGGAGAACAGGATGGGCGTGAGCGTCGGCGCTGCCGTGCCGCAGCTCGAGCACGTGGGGTGGGCTGAGAAGCGGCGCCGATCGCCGTTGGCGAGCGCCACCGCCACCGCCACGCCCTCGCCCTCGCTGAACGCGGTCGCGACCGCATCGGCGAGGCGCCCGCGGTTCGCGTCGAGGGCAGGAAGGCGATCCACCACGACGAGCACTTCGCGCGCCTCCCGCACCCGCTGTTCCGCGTCGGGCGGGTCGAGGCGGGTCAGGGTGCCGTCGAGCTGCGCGCGCACGAAGCCGGCCGCGCGTAGCTGGGCCGCAACCTCCACGTCGGGCCGATGGGCGCTTGCGGGCAGCGGGAACGTCACCAGCACCGGAGCGGACCGCTCCCCGCTCCCCGCTC
>JBGPDL010000026.1:0-36078 GCA_041482275.1 Gemmatimonadota bacterium
CTGGCGACTAGCGCGACAGGGCCACACCCGTTCCCATCCCGAACACGGTCGTTAAGCCTGTCAGCGCCGATGGTACTGCGACTGAGAGGTCGTGGGAGAGTAGGCCGCCGCCAGCTTCTCAAATCCCAACGACGTCGAGCACAGAGACGTCGCGCGGGAACGTAGCACCAAGGCGTCACGCGAAACCGTACCACGGTTCTGCGTGACGCCTCTTGTGTTACCCCGTTGCTTGACGTTTCCGCGGGACGCCGTTGTTTTCTCACCATGACCCGCTGCGGAACGGTCGTGTTAGCCGGGCGTCCCAATGTGGGGAAGTCCTCACTCCTGAACGCCCTCATCGGCGAGCACCTCGCCATCGTCTCGCCCAAGCCGCAATCCACGCGCCTCCCGGTCGTCGGCCTGCTCACCCGCGACGACGCCCAGTTCATCTTCACCGACTCGCCCGGGCTGCTCGAGCCCGAGTACGAGCTGCACCGGGCCATGCGCGCCGCCGCCGTGCGTGCCATCGAGGATGCCGAGGTCATCGC
Organism: Gemmatimonadota bacterium; assembly: GCA_041482275.1. Lineage (GTDB taxonomy): Bacteria > Gemmatimonadota > Gemmatimonadetes > Gemmatimonadales > GWC2-71-9 > AG41. The sequence continues at coordinate 528 of JBGPDL010000026.1, forward strand.
GTACCTGCATCCGCTCGCGGAATATCCGGCGCCGGCGCTCGCGGCAGTCGCGCGACTCGAACGCCCACCACGCGCGCCCATCGTGGCCGTCTACACCAAGGCGGACCTCGTTCCTCCCGCCGCCCGACCGCCCGATCGCCTGACCGCCGTTTCCACCGTCACACGCGAAGGCCTGGACGCGCTGCTCGAGACGCTGCGAACGCACCTCCCCGAGAGCCCGTTCCACTACGATCCCGAGGAGATGGCCACGCAGCCGCTGCGTTTTTTCGCCGCCGAGTTCGTCCGCGAAGCGGCGTTCGAGCTGCTGCACGAGGAGTTGCCCTACAGCGTAGCCGTCGAGATCGACGAGTTCCGGGAGACGCCGGAGCCGGTGTATATTCGGGCCGTGATCTACGTCGAGCGCGTGAGCCAGAAGGGCATCGTGATCGGCGCGGGGGGCCGCACCATCAAGGCGCTGGGCCAGGCGGCCCGCGCCAAGATCGAGACGCTGCTCGGCGCCCGCGTGTTCCTGGAGCTGCACGCCAAGGTGCTGCCCAAGTGGCGGCGCCGGGCGGCGTCGCTCAAACGCCTGGGGTACGTGCGATGAGCGTCCCGCCCGACCTGCTCGAAATCCTCGTCTGCCCCAAGTGCAAGGGACCGCTCGAGCACCGGACCGCGCCCCAGGAAGCGCTGGTATGTCAGGCCTGCCGTCTCATTTACGCGGTCGAGGACGACATCCCCATCATGTTGATCGACGAGGCAAGACACTTCTAGCCGCCTGATGCCCTGGCAGCGCTGGCTTCTCGTCGCCGTTCCCGCATCGTGGGTGCTCGCGTGGCTCGGCGCACCTGGCCCGGCGGTGTTTCTCGTGTCCGCCATCGCCGTGGTGCCGCTCGCCGCCGAGATGGGCGGCGCCACCGAAGCGCTCGCCGCCCGCACCGGCCCGGCCGCGGGCGGGCTCTTGAACGCCACGTTCGGCAACGCCGCGGAGCTGATCGTCGCGATCGTCGCCTTGCGGGCGGGCTTCGTCGACCTGGTCAAGGCGTCTCTCGCCGGCTCGATCCTCGGCAACCTGCTGCTGATCCTCGGGCTGGTCCTGGTCGTCGGCGGGATGCGGCGCCCCACCCTCACGTTCAACCGCACGGCTGCGGGTACGAGCGGGGCGATGCTGCTGCTCGCGGTCGCGGGGCTCGTGATCCCCGCCTTGTTCGCGCTTGCCCACCCCGCCGCGCCGCCGGAGGAGACGCTGCACCTGTCGGCGGGCGTGGCGGTGGTGCTGGGTCTCACGTATGCGGCGAGCCTCGTGTTCTCCCTCGTGACGCACCGCCAGCTGTTCCACGGCGAGGCCGGCGGTACGATTGCCGCAGCCGCGCCGTACGCCACGCGCGTCGCCGTGGGAATCCTCGGCGCCGCGACCGCGCTCATCGCGCTCGAGAGCGAGCTCCTCGTCCGGGCTGCCGAGACGCTGGTGCGGGGGCTGGGCTGGTCCGAGCTGTTCCTCGGCCTCGTGGTGATTCCGGTCATCGGCAACGCGGCGGAGCACGCGACCGCGGTCGTGGCGGCGCGGCGCGGCCAAACGGACCTCGCGCTGCACATCGCCCTCGGGTCGAGCACGCAGGTCGCTCTGTTCGTCGCGCCTTTGCTGGTGGGGATCGGCTGGCTGGTCGGGCACCCCATGAATCTCGTATTCACGAGCTTCGAGGTGGTGGCGCTCGGGTTCGCCTCCCTCATCGTCACCGTCATCGCCTTGGACGGCGAATCGCACTGGTTCGAAGGGGCTCAGTTGCTCGCCCTGTACGCCCTCATCGCGCTCGCGGTGTGGTTCATTTGACACGCGAGCACACGAGGCCTAAGTTTAGGCGCGCTCGACCCTTACGTGAGGAGGCAGGTGCGCGGCACGCGCCCGACGATACTGTTCTTCTCGCCGGCTGGTCGCACGGTACCTGACTTCCTGTCACGCTGGGTCGAGGGCAAGGGGCTGACGATCATCCCGGTGCCGGACCCGGCGGACGTGGAGCAGCGGGTGCTTCGGTCGCTGCCGCAGCTCGTGGTGATCGACGCGGACGGCGGCCCCCAGGGGCTCGCCCTCTGCAATCGGCTCAAGGCGGACTCTTACTCGGCCATCGTCCCGTTGGCGGTCCTCACGAGCCGGCACACGACGGATCGGGTGCAGGAGTGGTTCGCCGCGGGGGCGGATGAGGTGATCAGCCCGCTGTTCGAGCCGCTCGAGCAGGCGAGTCGGCTCGATGGGCTGATGACCCGGAGCACGCGCGACGTCGCCGTCAACCCGTCCACGCGTCTCCCGGGCACCACGGAAATCGAGCGGGAGATCCGCCGGCGCATGGAAAACGGCGAATTGTTCGCCGTCTGCTATGCCGATCTCGACCATTTCAAGGAGTACAACGATCGCTACAGTTACAACGACGGCGATCGGGTCATTTACATCCTGTCGCGCATCCTGCACGACGTCGTGAAGGGGTTGCTCGGCAGCCGGGGATTCGTGGGACACATCGGCGGGGACGACTTCATCTTCATCATCCCCTTCGATGATATCCCGGACGTGTGCAGCGAGGTGCTCGAGGTGTTCGACACGCTGATTCCGTACCAGTACAACGAGCAGGATCGGCGCGCCGGATACTACTTCGGCAAGGACCGGCGCGGCCAGCTGCATCGCGTGCCGCTCATGACGCTGTCGATCGGGATCGTGACCAACCAGCACCGCCGGTTCGCGCACCCGGCGCAGGTCAGCGAGCTCGCGACCGAAATGAAGAGTTACGCCAAGACGCAGCCGGGGTCGGTGTTCGTGGTGGACCGCCGTCACGACCCGGAGCTCGACGACAACGGGGCGCGGTAGCCCTCGTCCCGGGGAGCCCAGCGTGAACGTCAGCTGTCCGTCGTGCGAAACGGTGTACCGAGTGGACCCCGCCAAGGTCCCGGCCGGAGGCGTGCGCGCGCGCTGCGCGGTGTGCAGCAACGTGTTTCCTGTGAACCCGCTGAACCCGCCGGGGGGTGGGGCGGCGGCGGCTCCGGCGGCCGCCGCTGCAGCGACGCCCGCCCCGCCGCCGGCTCCGCCGGTGCGGGCGGCGCCGCCGCCAGCGCCGCCACCTGCGCCCGCAGCGGCGCCCACGCCTCCCCGGCCCCCGACCATGCCGCGGTTTTCGGGGCCCGTAGCGGCACCGGCGGCGCCGGCCGCGCCGGCGGCGGCCCCGTCACGCCCGGCGGCGCCGACGCTGCGGCCCGCGGCCCCGCCCGCGGCGTCCGCGCCCGTTGCGGCGCCCGTGGCTCCCCGGGCGCCGGCCACGCCCGCGGGGCCGCCCCCGGCGACGCGCGCCGCCCCGGCCCCCCCGGCGGGCGCGGCCCCGGGCCAACGCATGACGGGTCCGCTCCGCCCGGTGAATCCGTTCATGGTGCAGGATCCGAAGCAGAAAGCGCGGCGGCTCGCCCGCGCGCTCGTTTCGGACCTCGTCGTGTACCATCCGGAGAAGCGTCAGCAGGGGCTGCGCGATGGGACCCTGCCGCAGCTCTTCAAGGACGAGATCGAGAAGAGCTGGCAGGAATACGTCGAGCAAGTCGGTACCGACCTCGCGCGGAGCACGCCGTTCTGGGCCGAGGCCCTGAACGAGATCCTCGCGGGCGGCAACAAGGTTTTCTAGGAGCACGCCGTGGCGTCCAGCGAACGTTTTGCCGAATTCGACCAGCGTCTCACCGAGCTCGGGAGCTTTCTTTGACGTAGCGGCGAAGACCCGCCGGCTGGGGGAGCTGGAGCACGCCATGGCCGAGGGCAGCGTCTGGGCCGATCCGGAGCGGGCGCGCGAGGTCGTGGACGAGGTGAAGACCCTCAAGGGTTGGCTCGAGCCGTACAACGCCCTGCGCAAACGCATCGACGACGGACGCGCGCTCGCGGAGCTCGCGGACGCGGAGCCCGACGAGGGGCTCACGCGCGAGCTCGCCGCGGAAGCCGACCAGATCGCGGGCGAGCTGGAGCGGCTCGAGCTGCGGAACATGCTGCGCGGCCGGGACGACGCGCGCGACGCGCTGCTGACCATCCATCCGGGCGCGGGCGGCACCGAATCGCAGGATTGGGCCGAGATGCTGATGCGGATGTATACCCGCTGGGCGGAGCGCCACGGCTTCAAAGTGGAGATGCTGGACCTGCTCGAGGGTGAAGAGGCGGGCATCAAGTCGGTCGACCTCCAGATCAGCGGGCGCTACGCGTACGGCCTCCTCAAGGCGGAGAAGGGCGTGCACCGCCTGGTGCGGATCTCGCCGTTCGACGCGCAGTCCCGCCGCCATACGTCGTTCGCCTCGGTGTTCGTCTATCCGGTGGTCGACGAAGACATCGAGATCGAGATCAATCCCGACGACCTGCGGATCGACACGTTCCGGGCGTCGGGGAAGGGCGGTCAGCACGTCAACAAGACGTCGTCGGCGGTGCGCATCACGCACCTGCCCACGAACATCGTGGTGTCGTGCCAGCAGGAGCGGAGCCAGTTCAAGAACAAAGCGACGGCGCTCAAGATGCTCAAGGCGCGGCTGTACGAGCGCGCCGTGGAAGAGCGCGAGGCGAAGAAAGCCGAAGTGGACAAGCAGAAGACTGACATCTCCTGGGGCAACCAGATTCGCTCCTACGTGTTCCAGCCCTACACGATGGTCAACGACCACCGCACCGAGTTGAAGATCGCGGACGTCCAGAAGGTGATGGACGGCGACTTGGATCCCTTCATCGAGGCGTATCTCAAGCGCTTCGGGAGACAGGCGGCGTGACGAGTTTCGTTGAGGCGGCGCGGCGCGAGAAGCTCGCCGAGCTCGTGAAGCGGGGCGTCGTGCCGTTCGCCTACCGCTACGACCGCACCGGCCCGGCCGCGACGGCGCTCGAGCGGTTCCGGGACGACGACGCCACGGTGCACCGCCTCGCGGGGCGGCTCGTTCTGTTGCGCCCGATGGGGAAGACCACCTTCGGCCACCTCGAGGACGGTTCCGGCAGGATTCAGCTCTACTTCAAGGTCGATGAGGTCGGCGCGGCGCCATACGAGGTCGTGAAGCTGCTCGACCTGGGCGACATCATCGGCGTGGAGGGTCCGTTGTTCCGCACCAAGACCGGTGAGGTCACGCTGCGGGTCGTGCGCTTCACGCTGCTCGCCAAGTCGCTCCGGCCGCTGCCGCTTGGCAAGGAGGACGCGGAGGGCGTGCGTCACGGCGAGCTGGCGGATCCCGAACTGCGCGCGCGCCAGCGCTATGCCGACCTGGCGGTGCGCCCCGAGGTGCGTGAGGTGTTCCGGCTGCGGGCCCGGGTCGTGAGTTACGTGCGGAAGTTCCTGGACGGCCGGGGCTACCTCGAGGTGGAGACGCCGGTGCTGCAGCCGCTGTACGGCGGCGCGTCGGCGCGGCCGTTCACCACCCATTACGAGGCACTCGACGCCACCATGTATCTGCGGATCGCCGACGAGTTGTACCTGAAGCGCTGCATCGTGGGCGGGCTCGAGAAGGTGTATGAGATCGGGCACGACTTCCGCAACGAGGGGATGGACCGGTTCCACAACCCCGAGTTCACGATGGCGGAGTGGTACGAGGCGTACGCCGACTACGAGGAGATGCTCGCACTGACGGAAGCGATGGTGGCGGGGATGGTGGCCGAGCTGTTCGGCACGCCCACGCTCGAGCGCCACGGCGCGACGCTGTCGTTCGCGCGGCCGTTCGCCCGCAAGGATTTCTCCGCGCTGGTGCGGGACACGGCCGGCGTCGATCTGGCGCATGCGGGCGACGCCGAGCTCCGCGCGGCGCTCGCGCGCAAGGACATCCCCGATGCCGACCGGCTCTCCGGAGCGAAGCTCGTGGACGAGGTGTTCAAGACGTACGTCGAGCCCACCTTGGTGCAGCCGACGTTTGTGCTCGACTATCCCGTCGCGCTGTCGCCCCTCGCCAAGCTCAAGCGCGACGATCCGACGCGGGTCGAGCGGTGGGAGCTGTTCATCCAGAAGCGCGAGATCGCGAACGCCTTCAGTGAGCTGAACGATCCGGAGGAGCAGCGCCGCCGCTTCGAGCAGCAGGCGCGGCTGCGCGCCGCGGGCGATGCGGAAGCGCAACAGCTGGACGAGGACTACATCCGGGCGCTCGAGTACGGTATGCCCCCGACGGGCGGGGTCGGCCTGGGACTCGACCGGCTGCTGATGATCCTCGGCAACCAGCCCCATATCCGCGACGTCATCCTCTTCCCGGTGCTCCGGCCCGAATGAGCCTGCTGACGCTCAGTGCGCTGCAGGCCGCGTTGTGGGTCGCCGCCCTGGCGGCGATCGCGGTCGTCGCCACTAACTGGCCCTCCGCGCTCGACCTCCGGATCACCCTGCGGTACCTGCGCAGCCGGCGCTCGTCGCGACTGCTTTCGCTCATCACCGTCATCGCGGTGGGCGGCGTGACCGTCGGTGTGATGGCGCTCGTGGTCGTGCTCGGCGTCATGAACGGGCTACAGGCGGACCTGCGCGACAAGATTCTCGTCGCCAACCCTCACCTCCGCGTCCTCACCTACGGCGAGGGCCTGCGGCTCGATGACTGGCACAAGGTGCTGGGCGCGGTGCGCCGCACCGGCGGAGTCCAGGCCGCCGTCCCGTTTGTCCTGACGCAGGGCCTCATCTCGGCGGGGCACGACTACGCGGAAGGCGTGATCGTGTACGGCATCGACCCCGACACCGGCAGCCGCGCCGTAACGAGCTTCGCGCGGCATTTCACCAAGGGTGACCTGACCTTCAAGGCGGCCCGCAACGATGTGGAGGGTGGCATCGCGCTCGGCACCCGGCTCGCGTCCAAGCTCACCGCGTTTCCCGGCGACGTCGTGACGCTCGTGGCGCCCGCCGGCGCACGGTTCAACCCGAGCCTCGGGGCCTACGTGCCGAAATTCCATCGGTACGAGGTCACCGGGATCTTCGACACCGGGATGTACGAGTACGACAACAGCTACGTCGCGCTCGATCGCCACGTGGCGCAGCGCTTCGCCGGCCTCGACACGGCGGTGACCGGGCTCGAAGTCCGGCTCGCCGATCCGGAGCAGGCCCAGCCCTTCGGGCTGGCCCTCGAGACCCAGCTCGGCTACCCCTACCGCGCGCTCGATTGGCAGTCGCAGAACGCGTCGCTCTTCTCGGCCTTGAAGCTCGAGAAACTGGCGATGGCGTTCGTGGTGTTCCTGATCTGCGTGGTGGCCGCGTTCAACGTGGTGGGCACGCTCACGATGGTAGTACGCGACAAAACGCGCGAGATCGGCATCCTGCTCGCGATGGGGCTCAGACAGAAGGCGATTCGTCGCATCTTCCTGGCGCAGGGGATGCTGATCGGGCTCACCGGCACGGGGCTCGGGGTGGTGCTGGGATTGGTCCTCGGAAGCATGGTGAACCGGGGTCACTGGATCCCGATCGATCCCTCGATCTACTTCATCGACCATTTGCCGGTTCGCACACAGCCGCTCGACGTCCTGCAGGTGATTGTCGCGAGCCTCGTGATTGCCACCTTCGCGCCGCTCTACCCGTCGATCCAGGCCGCGCGGCTCGAGCCGGTGACGGCGATTCGGTACGAATGACCACCCTGCTCGAGGCTCGCGGCATCCGCAAGGTGTTCGCCGGCGGCGACGGTCAGCCGCTCGAGATATTGCGCTCCGTGGAGTTCGAGGCGCGGCGCGGCGAGTTCGTCGCCATCGTCGGCGCGTCGGGCGCGGGCAAGAGCACCCTGCTGCATCTGCTCGGCGCCCTGGACCGGCCGACCGGCGGGGACGTGTGGCTCGACGGCTCGCGCTATGCCGATCTGGACGCCGCGGCGCTTTCCGAGCTCCGGAACCGTAAGTTGGGCTTTGTCTTTCAGTTCCATCATCTCTTGCGGGAATTCTCCGCCTTGGAGAACGTGATGATGCCGCTCTTGATCGGTGGCATGGGGGCGGGGCCGGCCCGCTCCCGGGCCGAAGAGGTGTTGTCGTTGGTCGGGCTCGCCGGGCGCATGGCGCATCGGCCGGCGGAGCTGTCGGGGGGCGAGCAGCAACGCTGCGCCGTGGCGCGCGCCCTGGTGCACGATCCGAGCCTGGTCCTGGCGGACGAGCCGTCGGGCAACCTCGATCACGCCAACGCGGAGCGGCTGCACGAGGTATTCTTCCGCTTGGCGCGGGAGTACGAAACCGCGGTGGTGGTGGTCACTCACAACCGGCAGCTCGCGGGCCGGGCGGATCGGATCCTGATGCTCGAGGACGGCCGGCTCGCAGGCGTCGAATCGGTGGACGCGATACCCTGATGCGGTGCGACAATTGCAAGGAGCGCGACGCGGTCATCAATCTGACCCAGGTGGAGCACGACACGAAAGTCACTCTCCACCTGTGCGAGTCATGCGCGCAGCAGAAGGGAGTCGAGACCGGGGCGAGCGTCCTCAAGACCCCGCTCGGCGGGTTCCTGCAAGGGATGATCGGGAAGAGCGGGAACGTCCTGCCCACGCCCGCCGACGGCCTGCGGTGCGCCGCCTGCGGCAGCACCCTGAAGGACTTCCGCGAGTCGGGGCGGCTCGGGTGCGCGCAATGCTACGAATCGTTCGCGCCCCATCTGCGCGACTTGCTGCGCCGGCTGCACGGCTCCAGCCAGCACGTGGGTGAGCGGTACGCCCCGCCGGGCGCCGACGGCGCGACCGACCCACGGCTGCAGCTCTTGGACTTGAAGGAGCAGCTGCGCCGCGCCGTCGACAACGAAAATTTCGAGCTGGCCGCCGAGCTGCGCGACCGCATCCGGGTGCTCGAGTGATCGACCTCTCGCTCCTGCCCGACGGCGGCATGGGCTGGCTCGATGCATCGGGGCCCAAGGGAAGCATCGTGCTGTCTACGCGCATCCGGCTGGCGCGGAACCTCGAGGGCTACGTCTTCGGCCAGCGGGCCAAAGACGCCGATCGCACGGCGGTGCTCACGCGGGTCGAGGAGGCCGGCGCCGCGAGCGACCTGCTGCGCGGGGCGGTGACCCTGCGGCTCGATCAGCTCGAGCGGGTCGACCGCCAGCTGTTGCACGAGCGGCACCTCGTCTCCAAAGAGCTCGCCGGGCTCGACCGCGAAGTGCGACCCCGGCCGGGCGCGGCGCTGGTGGTGCAGGGCACGGTGGGCGTTATGGTTAACGAGGAAGACCACCTGCGATTGCACGGAATGCGCTCGGGATTTGCCCTGGAGGAGGCGTACGCCGACTTGGAGGCGCTCGACGCCGATTTAGGCAGGCTCTTGCCCTTCGCGTTTCACCCGGAATTTGGCTATCTTACCTCTTGCCCGACCAATGCCGGGACCGGACTCCGGGCAAGCGTGCTTATCCACTTGCCAGGCCTCGTCTTGACGAAGGAAGTTGGGAAGGTGTTGCAGGGACTCGCTCAGGTGGGGCTCACCTTCCGGGGTTTATACGGGGAGGGGAGCGAAGTTGTCGGGAACTTCTTTCAGTTATCGAATCAGACGACGCTGGGCAAGTCGGAGGACGAGCTGCTCGACCACCTGGGGAAGATCGTGCGCCAGGTGATCGAGTATGAAGAGCAGGCTCGGGACGTGTTGTTGCGTACGGCCCCCGATGAGGTGGCCGACAAGACGTGGCGGGCGTATGGGTTGCTCAAGTACGCGCGCAAGCTGACGTTCGAAGAGACGATGAACTTGCTGAGTGGGGTACGGCTGGGCGTCGGGTTGAATCTGATCCCGGGCTTGAGTGTATACACGCTCAACAAGCTGCTGATCTTCACCCAGCCCGCGCATCTGGCGGCACTCGACGGACGTCAGATCGGCGATCCGGAGTTACCCACCGTGCGCGCCACGTACGTTCGTCGCGTGCTCGAGACCGAGGCGGTGTGAGGCAGGGGGATAGATGAACGGCTACAACTTCACGGATCGTGTTCGCAAGGTCCTGCAGATGGCGCGGGAGGAAGCCGCGCGCCTGCACCACGAGTACGTCGGGACTGAGCACATCCTGCTGGGCCTGATCCGCGAAGGCGAAGGCGTCGCAGCGGCCGTCCTCACCAACCTGAACGTCGACCTCGAGGAAATCCAACAGAAGATCGAGGAGACGGTGAAGAAGGGGAAAGCGGCCGCCGCCGCGGGCCCCGACCTTCCCTACACGTCGCGCGCCAAGAAGGTGCTCGAGCTGGCGATGAGCGAGGCCCGCGAGCTGAACCATTCGTACGTCGGCACGGAGCATCTGTTGCTGGGCCTGCTGCGCGAGGAGAAGGGGATCGCCGCGCAGGTGCTCACTGACGCCGGCGTGAACTTGGAGCAGGCGCGGGCGGAGACGCTGCGGCTGCTCGGCAGCGAGATGCCGTCGGGACCCGCTCCTGCGGGGAGTGGCGCCCAGCCGGCGAGCCCCAAGAGCGAGAAGAAATCGAAGACGCCCGCGCTCGACCACTTCTGCCGCGACCTGACGCAGCTCGGCGCCGAAGGTCAGCTCGATCCGACGATCGGACGGCAGAAGGAAATCGAGCGGGTGATGGAGATCCTGTCGCGCCGCAAGAAGAACAATCCCGTGTTGATCGGCGAGCCCGGTGTCGGCAAGACGGCAATCGTGGAGGGCTTGGCGCAGTTGATCGCGAGCGGCCAGTGCCCCGACGCGCTCAAGGACCACCGGGTGTTGTCGCTCGACATGGCGGCGGTGATCGCCGGTACCAAGTACCGCGGCCAGTTCGAAGAGCGGCTCAAGGCGATCATCAATGAGATCGCGCAGAACCGGAGCATCATCCTGTTCATCGACGAGCTGCACACGCTCGTGGGCGCAGGAGCGGCCGAGGGCGCGGTGGACGCGTCCAACATGCTCAAGCCGGCGCTGGCCCGCGGCGAGCTGCAATGCGTGGGCGCCTCGACGCTGAACGAGTATCGCAAGTACATCGAGAAAGACGGCGCGCTCGAGCGGCGCTTCCAGACGGTCATCGTCGATCCGCCCACGGTGGACGAGACGATCGAGATCCTGAAGGGGCTGCGCAAGCGCTACGAAGAGCACCACCGGGTGATCATCCCGGACGAGACCCTCGACGCCGCGGCCAAGCTGTCGGAGCGCTACATCACCGACCGCTTCCTGCCCGACAAGGCGATCGACGTCATCGACGAGGCAGGGGCGCGGGCCCGGTTGGCCACGCAAGTGCCGCCACCCGAGGTCGCCGCGCTCAAGGGCCAGCTCGAGCACATCAACGGCGACAAGGAGAATGCGGTCCGCGACCAGAACTTCGAGCGCGCGGCCGCCCTGCGGGACCAGGAGCGCGAGCTGCAGGCGGAGATCCGGCGCAAGCAGGAAGCCTGGGAGAAGGAGCGGCAGACCCACCGCCCGACGATCAACGAGGAAGGCGTCGCGTTCATCGTGTCGCGCTGGACGGGGATTCCCGTCACGCGGCTCCAGGAGGCCGAGACCGCGCGCCTGCTCCGCATGGAACAGGAGATGCACGAGACCGTGGTCGGCCAGGACGAGGCGATCGCGGTGATCTCGCGCGCCATCCGCCGCAGCCGCGCGGGTCTCAAGGACCCCAAGCGGCCGATCGGGTCCTTCATCTTCTCGGGGCCCACCGGGGTGGGCAAGACGGAGCTGGCGCGCGGGCTGGCGCGCTTCCTGTTTGCCGACGCGAGCGCCCTGATCCGGGTCGACATGTCGGAGTACATGGAGAAATTCTCCGTGAGCCGGCTGATCGGCGCCCCACCGGGATACGTGGGGTACGAAGACTCCGGCACGCTCACCAAGTCGGTGCGGCGGAAGCCTTACTCGGTGGTGCTGCTCGACGAGATCGAAAAGGCGCATCCCGACGTCTTCAACATCCTGCTGCAGGTGCTCGACGAGGGGCACCTGACGGACAACTACGGCCGGGTGATCGACTTCAAGAATACGGTCGTCATCATGACGTCCAATGTGGGTGCCCGCGACATGGTGAAGGGGAAGGCCCTCGGCTTCGCGCAGCCCGACACGCGGGCGACCTTCGAGAAGATGGCGGAGAAGGTCAAAGAGGAGATCAACAAGACCTTCAACCCCGAATTCCTGAACCGGCTGGACGACGTCATCGTTTTCCACCCGCTCACGCGGGAGCACATCGCGCTGATCGTGGTGATCCTGCTCAAGGAGGTGCAGCGCCGCTTGGGCGAGGAGGAGCTCACGCTGCGGTTGACGCCGGCGGCCTCGGACTTCCTGGTGGAACACGGGTACGATGAGCACTTCGGCGCGCGCCCGCTGAAGCGCGCGATTCAGAAATACGTCGAGGATCCCCTGTCGGAGAAGATCCTGGTCGGTGAGTTCGCGCGGGGCGACGAGATCGAGGTCGACGTGGCCCCCGACAAGGAACGGTTGGCGTTCCGCGCGCTCTCCGGCTCGAAGGCGTGATCCGCCAGCTTCTCGCCGTCGTCTTCCTGAGTTCCGCCGTGCTGGCTCCGCGCGCCGCGCGCGCGCAGGGCGAGACCCCGGCTCCCACGCCCCCCGCCGTCGCACCCGACTCGATCGTGGTGCTGGGCCTCCGCCGCGTCGACCGCAAACAGGTGCTCGACCAGAGCGGCCTGGCGCCGGGGCGGGCGCTCGGCTACCGGGACGTGCAGCGCGCCATCCAGGCGCTGTACGCGAGCGGGCAGTACGACGACGTCCGGGTGACGCAGGACACCGCCGCAGGACGCCAGCTCCTCGTGGTGCAGCTGCACGAGCGACCCATCCTCATCAAGTGGGCAGTGCGCGGCGTCAGCCACGTGTCGGAGGGCAGCGTGCGCGACAAGGCGCAGCTCGCCGAAGGCCGGCCGCTCGACCCGGCCGCCGTCGCGCGCGGGCGCGGTCGCATCGACTCGCTGTACCGCGCCCAAGGATACTATCTCGCCCAGGTCAAGGTCGTGCCGGTGTACGAGGCCGACTCGGCTCGCGTGCGCGTCATCTTCGACGTGGACGAGGGTCGCCGCGTCGCGGTGGCGCGAGTGCAGCTCGAGGGGAACGGGCACTTCCCGATCGACCAGCTGGTGGGCCGGATGAAAACCCGCCCCGAAGGGTTCTGGTGGTTCCGCTCCGGCGAGTACGACGACGAGAAGCTGCGGGAGGATCTCCAGGAGCGGCTCCCCAAGTTCTACGGCGACAACGGGTACGTGGACTTCCAGGTGCTGGGCGACACGCTGCTCGTGAACGACACCACCGGGAAGGCGACGCTCGTGGTGCGCGTGAGCGAAGGGGAGCCGTACCGCGTCGGCGCCTTCGAGATCGTCGGGAACCGCCGCTTCTCGACGGACGAGCTCCAGCAGCTGTTTCCGTTCAAGGGGACGAGCCGGACCGGGTTCCTCGGGCTGGGCGGGACCGAGCGCGGCGCGGCGTCCTTCGACCAGGCGCGCTGGGACGACGCCACCCAGCAGCTGCGCACGCTGTACTACAACAACGGCTACATCTACGTGAACGTGCAACCGCAGGTGATCCGTCGCACCGGCGCCGACGGCAAGCCGGTGGTGGACCTGCGCTGGGCGATCAACGAAGGGCAGCCGGCCATCGTCAACAAGATCGAGATCTCGGGCAACGACGTCACGCACGAACGCGTGATTCGCGAAGCGATCGTACTGCTCCCCGGCGACGTGTTCCGGCAGGACGCGTTGATCCGGTCGTACCAGAACATCTCGAACTTGGGCTTCTTCCAACAGCCGCTGCCGTTCCCGGACACCCGCCCCGCCAACGACCAGGGCGACGTGGACGTCATCTTCCGCGTGACCGAGAAGCACACGGGGAACATCAACTTCGGCGCGTCGGTGGGGCAGGGCACGGGTGTGGGAGGATTCCTCGGGCTCGACGAGCCTAATCTGTTCGGCCAGGGGAAGAAGGGCCACTTCCAGTGGCAGTTCGGGAAGAACATCAGCGACTTTGCGATCAGCTACACCGACCCCGCCATTCGCGAGTCCCGCATCTCCGGCACGTTGGATGTCCACAACACCCGGCTGCGGTACACGATCGCCGACCTCGGCACGCTGCGCCGGCGTGGGGCCAGCCTCCAGTTCGGGTTCCCGGTGTTCCACGACCGCTACACGCGACTGTTCGTCTCGTACGGCATCGACGACCAGACGTTCACCGGCGCGAGCACGGGGCTCGCGGCGCTGCGCTGCAACAACTGCATCCGCTCCACGTTCGGCGCCTCGCTGCTGCGCGACACCCGGATCGACCTCCCGTTCCCGACCGCCGGCACGTTGCACTCGATCGGCATCTCGCAGTCGGGAGGCCCGCTCGGGGGCTCGGGCAACTTCCAGCGGCTCGATCTCGAAGGCCGCTGGTACGCGCCCCTGGGCCATCCGGGCGGCGCTGCCAGCACGTCGTCGGTGCGGTTCGTGATGGGGTTGTCCACGCGGTCGGGGATCGTGTTCGGGACGTCGCCGTTCTTCGACCAGCTGTTCACGATGGGCGGCGTGCAGTACGGCATCCCGCTGCGCGGGTACGACGAGTTCTCGATCACGCCGCACGGCTACGACCCCACCGCCACGAACGGGCAGGCCAGCGCCGGCTCGTTCGGCAAGGCGTATCTCGCGATGACGGGTGAGGTCGGCGCGCGGCTGTCGCAAATGTTCTATGTGTCCGCCTTCTTCGACGCGGGCAACGTGTGGGCGAACGCCGGCGAGTTCGACCCCACGCGGTTGTTCCGCGGCGCCGGCATCGGCGTGAGCATCGTCTCGCCGCTGGGCCCGATCGGCATCGACTGGGCGTACGGCTTCGACCGGACCGACAGCTTCGGGCGGCCGGCGCCGGCCTTCAAGCTGCACTTCAAGCTGGGCAATTTCTTCTAACCGGAACCCTTTTTTCCCCTGGGGAGATAGTCATGAGGCGTGCCGTGACAGTGTGGGCATGGATCGGGCTGGCCGCGGCCGCGCCGGCGGCGGCTCGGGCGCAGACCGCGGTGGGACCGAAGATCGCGTTCATCAGTTCGCAGCAGATTCTCGAGCAAACGCCCGGGTACGCGGCGGCGGAGTCCACCTTCAAGAAGGAGTATCAGAGCTACCAGGACGAGGTGCAGAAGCTGCGGCAGCAGCTCGACTCCGCCGCGCAGGCGTTCGAGAAACAGTCGATTGCTCTCTCGTCGGCCGCCAAGCAGGCCAAGCAGCGCGACCTGCAGCAGATGCAGCAGCGCCTCGAACAGCGCACCAACGAGCTCCAGGAGAAGACCCAGCAACGCCAGCGCGAGCTGATGCAGCCGATTCAGGCGCGGGTCAACGGGGTGATTCAGGGGCTGCGCGCCGAGGGCAACTACGCCCTGATCTTCGACGCCGACTCGCCCGGCTCGAACATCGTCGCCGCGGACCCGGGCCTCGATATCACGGCCAAGGTGATCGAGCGGCTGAAGCAGGCGAAGTAAGGCATACCAGCCCGTGCGCGGCCGGCCGGAATCGGAGGGCGGAGCGGGCGGCGGAGCCGCTGCGGCAGGAGCCGCCCGGCGCTTGAGCGCGCGCGAGATCGCCGCGCTCACCGACGGCCAATTGATCGGTCCTGCGGACGTGACCGTGTCGGGCGTCGCGCCGCTCGACCGGGCGGGGCCCGACGATCTCTCGTTTCTTGCCGCGAGACGCTATCTCCAGTATTTTCAACAGTCTAGCGCAGCGGTCGTGCTCTGTAAGCCGGACTTGGTTCCGGACGGCACGGCCGGTCCCGCGAGCCGCGTGGTGGTGCCCGACCCCCACGTGGCCCTGCTCGCCGTCATCCCGGTGCTTTACCCCGAGCCGGCGTGGGAGCCCGGGATCCACCGCACGGCGGTGATCGGCGCCGGAGCGGTGTGGCAGGATCCGGTCGCGATCGGACCGTACGCCGTGCTGGGCCGGAACACCCGTTTGGGACGCAACGTGCGCATCGGCGCCGGGACGGCGCTCGGGGACGGCGTGATGATCGGAGACGACGTGCAGCTGTACCCGCATGTCGTCTGTTACAGCGGCACGATCATCGGAAACCGCGTGATCCTCCACGCCGGCGTGCGGCTCGGTGCAGACGGCTTCGGGTACGTGCCCGGCAAGAGCGGCGAGGTGCCCCGGAAGATCCCGCAGGTGGGTCGCTGCATCATCGGAGACGACGTGGAGATCGGCGCCAACACGACCATCGACCGCGGCAGCGTGGACGATACGATCATCGGTCCCGGGACGAAGATCGACAACCTCGTGCAGATCGGGCACAACTGCCGCATCGGGGCGCGTTGCCTGATCGCGGGCCAAGCGGGTATCGCGGGCAGTACCCACGTCGAGGACGACGTCTTCCTCGCCGGTCAGGCGGGTCTTGCCGACCACGTGACCATCGGGCGCGGGGCGCGGGTGACCGTGCAGGGGGGCGTGATCGGCGACATCGATCCGGGCGCGACCGTGTCGGGCTACCCGGCGCGCAACCACCGCGAGTTCTTGCGTGCGCAAGGCGCGTTGTACCGGCTCGCGCAGATCGTGGACGACCTCGAAGCGCTCGTACGGCGGACGGATGACTCCCGGGGCTAGGCGCGGCATCCGGACGAAGTCCGCCGTCTCGGGAACGGGCCTCCACACGGGCGCTCGCACCGAGGCCACGTTCGTGCCGGCGCCGGTGGGGCAGGGGATCGTGTTTCGGCGCGTCGACCTCCGCGGCAAGCCGGAAATACCCGCGCTGCTCTCGGAGGTCGAGGCCGTCGAGCGCCGCACCGCCATCGGCAAGGGCGACAGCACCATCCACACGGTCGAGCACCTGCTCGCCGCCGTCGCGGCCCACGAGATCGACGACCTCACCATCGAGCTCTCGGGCCCCGAGCCGCCCATCCTGGACGGCAGCTTCCAGCCCTACTTCGAGGCACTCGAGCGCGCCGGCCCAATTGAGACGAGCGGCGAGCCGCTGGTGCTCACGGTGCCCGCCGCATTCACGGTCAGCGAAGGCGACTCGAGCTACGTCGTCGCCCCCGCGAAGGAGCTGCGGCTCACCGTCACCATCGAGTGGCCGCACCCGCTGATCGGGCGCCAGGCGGGGAGCTTCACGGTCACGCCACAAGGGTTCGCGAACGAGCTCGCGCGGGCCCGCACGTTCGGATTCACGACAGAGATCCCGGCGCTGCAGGCGAAGGGGCTGATCAAGGGTGCTTCGAGCGCCAACGCGATCGTGCTGGACGAGCGTGGACTCGCGAACGGCGCCCAGTTGCGCTGGCCCGACGAGTTCGTGCGTCACAAGGCAGCGGACATCCTCGGCGACCTAGCGCTCACGGGGGCGCGGGTGCGCGCGCACATCATCGCGACGCGGCCCAGCCACGGTGGCAACGTCGCGCTGGCGCGGGCCATCGCGCGCGCGGCGCGCCGCGTGGGGCCGCCCAAGATGGATATCGGCCGCATCATGGACGTGCTGCCCCACCGGTATCCCTTCCTCCTGGTGGATCGAATCATCGAGGTCGAAGGGCAGCAGCGGATCGTCGGCATCAAGAACGTCACGATCAACGAGCCGTTTTTCCAGGGACATTTTCCCGGACACCCGGTGATGCCCGGCGTGCTCATCATCGAGGCGATGGCGCAGGTGGGTGGGATGCTCTTGATGAGCTACTTCGAGGGGCAGAACGTCGAGGACAAGGTCGTGTACTTCATGTCGCTCGACAACGTGAAGTTCCGCCGCCCCGTGGTCCCCGGGGATCAGATCCGCTTCGAGCTCGACATGGTCCAGTTCCGCGGCAAGACGTGCAAGATGAAGGGCGTCGGCTACGTGGATGGTCAGATGGTGGCGGAGGCGGAAATGATGGCGTCGGTGGTGGATCGGTGATCCACCGGACCGCCCTCGTCGACCCCACGGCCGACCTCGCCGGCGATGTCACGGTCGGTCCCTACGCCATCATCGGGCCGCGCGTCAGCGTGGGCGAGCGATGCCAGATCGCTGCCCACGCGGTGCTCGAGCGCAACGTGAAGTTGGGCACCGGCGTGAAGGTCGGCTATGGCAGCGTGCTCGGCAACGATCCCCAGGACTTGAAGTACAAGGGCGAGGACACCTGGGTCGAGGTGGGCGACGCCACGGTTATCCGTGAATACTGTACGATCAACCGCGGGACGCAGGCGACCGGAAAGACGTCGGTCGGTCAGCGCTGCTTCCTCATGTCCTACGTCCACCTCGCACACGATTGCGCCGTGGGCAACGACGTCATCATCGCCAACGCGGTCCAAATGGCGGGGCACGTGACCATCGAGGACCGCGCGATCGTTTCCGGGCTCGTGCCGATTCACCAGTTCGTGCGGATCGGCACGTTCTCGTTCGTGGGTGGTGGGTCGCGTGTCAACCAGGACGTGCCGCCCTATACCAAAGCTGTGGGCAACCCAGTGCACCTCTACGGGCTGAACTCGGTCGGGTTGCAGCGCGCCGGGTTTGCGCCCGAAGTAAAGCTGGCCCTGAAGCGCGCCTACCGGCTGCTGTTCAACTCCGACATGACCGTGAGCCAGGGAATCGCCAAGGCGCGCGCCGAGCTGCCGCAGATCCCTGAAGTGGAGAACTTCCTCAAGTTCGTCGAGGGGTCGCAGCGGGGAGTGCTGGTGTGAGCGGGAGGGGGCGCGGGGAATCGCAGCGCGTCGGTGTGATCGGCACCGGGGCACTCGGCTTCCATCACGCGCGCCTGCTGCGGCGCATGCCCGGCGTCGCCTTCGCCGGCATCTACGACAAGAACCCGGCACGCGCCGCCGATGTGGCGGGGCAGCTTGATACCGTCGCCCACGCGAGCCTCGCCGCCCTGCTCGACCGCGTGGACGCGGTGACGGTCGCGGTACCCACTCCCGCCCACGTTGAGGTCGGGCTTGCGGTGCTGGAGCGGGGCATCGCGTTGTTGATGGAGAAACCGCTGGCGAACAGCGTTGCGGGCGCGGAGGAGCTGGTGGCTCGCGCGGCGGCGCGGGCCGCCGTGCTGCAGGTGGGGCACGTGGAGCGGTTCAACCGCGCGGTGCGGGCCGCCGCTCCCTACCTAGACGAGCCGCGGTTTCTCCAGATCGACCGGCTCGCACCATTCCAGCCGCGCGGCACCGATGTGGCCGTGATCCTCGACCTGATGATCCACGACCTGGATCTGGTGCTGGAGCTGGTGCACGCTCCGGTGGCTGACGTGCGTGCTACGGGCGTCGCGATTCTCACGCCTCACGTGGACATCGCGAACGCCCGCCTCGAGTTCACGAACGGCGCCATTGCCAACCTGACCGCGAGCCGCGTGTCGCGCGAGCGCACGCGCAAGCTGCGCATCTTCCAGCCGACGGGGTATTGCTCGCTCGATCTTGCCCAGGGCAGCGGCGACTTCTTCCGCCTGAAGCTCGGGTGGCAGAAGCTCGGGGCCACGTCGCTCGAGCAGATCGTGGAGCACGTCCGGTTGGAGGCTCCGGAAGCGGAACCGCTCAAACTCGAGCTCGAGAGCTTTCTGCGTGCCGTGCGCGGTGAAGCGGACGTCGCGGTGTCGGGCGCCGCCGGGGCGGAAGCCCTGGCGCTGGCGTTTCGCGTCGCGGCCGCGGTCCAGGCTTCGCCCCTCGCTCCTTCCGCGCCCCCCGCGCCCCTGGCCGCCGCGCGGCCGTGAGCCGCGCTCCCCGCATCTACATCTCGGCGGGCGAGCCGTCGGGAGACGCGCACGCCGCGGCGGTCGTGACCGCTCTGAAGCGGCGCGTCCCTGCCGCGAGCGTCGAAGCGTTCGGCGGCCCCGGCCTCGAAGCCGCGGGCGCCACCATGCTCGATCACATGGAGCGGTTCTCCGTGGTGGGCTTCGTCGAAGCCCTGTGGAAGCTCCCCGCCCACCTGCAGCTGCTCGGCCGCGTCCGGGCCGCCTTCCGCGCGCGGCGCTACGACCTCGTGATTCTGGTGGACTATCCCGGCTATCACTTGCGGGCCGCCGCGGCGGCCCACGAGGCGGGGATCCCAGTGCTGTACTACATCGCCCCGCAGATGTGGGCGTGGGCGCCGGGCCGGGTGCGAAAGCTCGCCGCCGTACGACGTCTGGCGGTGATCCTGCCGTTCGAAGAACAGTTCTTCCGTGCGCACGGCGTACCGGCGACGTTCGTCGGGCACCCGCTCAAGGACCGGACACCGCCGCCGCCGCGGGCGGTGGCGCGCCGCGCCCTCGGCCTCGATGCCACCCGTCCCGTGCTGGGCCTCTTCCCTGGCAGCCGGGTGCAGGAGGTGAAGCGGCTGTGGCCCGACTTCCGCGACGCCGCGGCGCGCGTGCTGGAAGCGCGGCCCGACGTCCAGGTGGTCGCCGCCGCGACACCGCGCGGCCGGTACCCGCGTCCCGGCGCGATCCAGATTCACAGGGGAGACCCGCTCGCCGTGTTCGCGGCGGCGGACGCCGGGCTGTGCAAATCGGGAACGACCACGCTCGAGGCGGCGCTCGCCGACCTGCCGATGGTGATCGCCTACCGCTTGAATCCCCTGTCGTTCGCCATCGCGATGCGGATGCTGCAGGTGCCCCACGTGGGTCTCGTGAATCTGATCGCCGAGCGTGAGGTGAGCCCGGAGTTCCTGCAGGGCGCCGTGACGCCGCGGGCCCTCGCGGACGCCGTCCTTCCGCTGCTCGACCCCCAGAGCGAAGCCGCCCGGCGCCAGCGGGAGGGCCTCGCGCTCGTGCGCCAACGGTTGGGGCCGCCCGGCGCGGCCGACCGCGTGGCGGCCCTCGCGGTGGAGCTCGCGGGGTGAAGCTCGGCCGGGCAGAGCCGTTGGTGACGGCACTGGTCGCCCGCGGAATGGGCGTACTCGCGGCCACCTGGCGCTTCCGCGTGCGCGGGTGGGAGCACGTGGTTGCGGCCCGGGCGACGGGCCGGCCCGTGATTTACGTACTGTGGCACGGCCGTGGCCTGCCGCTCCTGTATCACCGTCGCCGGGAGGGGATAGCGTTGCTCGTCAGCCGGCACCGCGACGGCGGCTACATCGCGGACCTGTCCGAGCGCTGGGGCTATCGCGTCGTCCGGGGGTCGTCCCGGCGCGGCGGGGAGGTCGGTCTGCTGGGTCTCGTGCGGTACCTGCGCCAGGGGGCGGAGGTGGCTGTCACCCCGGACGGCCCGCGTGGGCCCGCCGAACGGGTGAAGCCGGGCGCGCTCGCGGCCGCCCAGCACGCGGGCGCTCTGGTGATCGCCGTGGGGGCGCGCACGTCGTCCGCGTGGTGGATCCGGTCGTGGGACCGGTTCTGCGTGCCCCGCCCGTTTGCGCAGGTCGACATTGCGTACGGCGCGCCGTTCGCCGTGGCGGAGGGGAAGGAGGCGCTGCGACAAGGGATGGCGCTCGCGGAGCAGGCGCTGCAGCACGTGACCTACGGCGACGCCGGGGAACCGGCGCAGGCGGAAGCGTGACGGCGGCCCGACTGGCGCGATGGCTGTGGGGCAGTAAGATGGCCGCGCGGGTGGCGCGGGTCCCGCTCATCCCGTTCGCCGGCGTGTACTGGGCGGTGATGCGGCTGCGCGCGGCGACTGCCCGCGCCGTCGTGCGCCTCCCTCTGCCGACGATCGCGGTCGGCAACCTGTCCGTGGGCGGCACGGGCAAGACGCCGCTCGCGGCCTGGATCGCCGCGTCCTGCGCGGCGCACGGCCGTCGGCCCGGCATCCTGTTGCGAGGGGTTGGGGGAGACGAGCAGCTGGTGCACCGGCGCCTGGTGCCGCAGGCCGTGGTGGTGGCGAATCCCGATCGCGTGGCGGGCGCCGCCACCGCGCGCGCCCAGGGGGCCCAGGTACTGGTGCTGGACGACGCATATCAGCTGTTGCGACTCGCCCGGGACCTGAACATCGTGGTCGTGAGTGCCGAGAGCATGGCAGGGTCGCCCTGGCTGCTGCCCGCAGGGCCGTGGCGCGAGCGGTGGGATGCCCTCGCCCGGGCCGATCTGATCGTGGTGACGCGGAAGCGAGCGCCGGCGGGCACGGCGGGAGCCGTGGCCGACACCCTGGGCCGGCGGCGGCCGGGCGTGCCGGTTTGCCTGGCGTGGCTGGCGCTCAGCCACCTCGAGGGCATGCAGTCGGGAGCCCGCCGCGAGCTTGGAGGGCTGGCGGGGCGGCGGGTGGTGGCGGCCGCGGGGATCGCCGAGCCCGAGAGCTTCGCGGAGCAGCTCCACCGCACCGGGGCGGTGGTGCAACTCGTGGCGTATCAAGACCATCACGCCTTCGGCGAGGGCGACGTGGAGCGGCTCGCGCGGGCCGCGGCGGAGGGCGATTATGTTGTAGTCACCGAAAAGGATGCGGTGAAGCTCCGCGGGCGGTGGCCGGGGCATGCCCCCGAGCCGTGGGTCGCCGTGCTCGCCGTCCGCTGGGAGCAGAACGGCGGGGCGCTCGAGCAGGCGGTGATCCGCGTGCTCGCCCCGACTGCCGCAGCCTGACACCCGATGCACACACGAGCGCCATGACCGAGCCCGCAATCAAGTCTCAAGCCCATCCCGGCATCCGCCCCGACAAGGACACGTTCCTCGCGGAAGAGAATCCGTTCGAAGCGATGATGGAACGCTTCGACCACGCGGCGCAACTCCTCAACCTCGATCCCGGGCTCTACAAAGTCCTGCGCAACCCCGAAAAGCAGATCATCGTGTCGGTCCCGGTGCTGCGCGACTCGGGCGAGCTGGACGTCTACACGGGCTACCGGGTGCTGTACAACACGTCGCGCGGACCGGCGAAAGGGGGCATCCGGTTCGACCTGAATGTGACGCTCGAGGAAGTGAAAGCGCTGGCAGCGTGGATGACGTGGAAGTGCGCGCTCGTGAACATCCCGTTCGGCGGCTCGAAGGGCGGCGTGGTGTGCGACCCGGCCACGATGTCGATGGGCGAGCTCGAGCGGCTCACACGTCGCTACACTGCGAGCATCATCGAGACGCTCGGGCCCGACTCCGACGTTCCCGCGCCGGACGTGAACACCAACGAGCGGGTGATGGCGTGGATCATGGACACCTACTCCATGCATCACCGTCACCTCGTGACATCGGTGGTGACGGGCAAGCCCGTGGAGATGGGCGGGTCGCTCGGGCGGCGCGAGGCGACGGGGCGGGGGTGCATGATCGTGACCCGCGAGGCGCTCGCCCGGCTGAACATGTCGCTCAAGGGCGCGCGCGTGGCGGTGCAGGGGTTCGGCAACGTCGGCTCCGTCGCCGCGGACCTGATGGCCAAGGAGGGCGCCGTCATCGTGGCGGTGTCCGACAAGTCGGGTGCGGTGCACAACCCCAAGGGGCTCGAGATCCCCGACATGCTCGCGTGGGTAAAGGAGCACCGCCAGCTGGCGGGGTATCCCCGGGCGGAAGCGATCGGCAAGGACCAGCTGCTCACCATCGACTGCGACGTGCTCGTGCCTGCGGCGACGGAGAACGTCATCACGCGCAAGAACGCCCCGCAGATCAGGGCGAAGATCATCTGTGAGGGGGCGAACGGCCCCACCACCGCCGCCGCCGACGAGATTCTCGACAAGAAGGGGATCTTCGTCATCCCCGACATCCTCGCCAACGCGGGCGGAGTGACCGTCAGCTATTTCGAGTGGGTGCAGGACCGCGGCGGCTATTTCTGGGACGAGGAGACGGTCAACCGGCGGCTGGAGTCGATCATGACGCGGTCGTTCCATGAGGTCATGGGGTTGGTCGGGAAGCACAAGGTGAGCACCCGCATCGCGTGCTACATGCTCGGGGTGGACCGCGTGGCGGCGATGCACCGGCTGCGTGGGATGTATGCCTGATGCGCTACCGTGTCGTCGCGGTGGGCCGCGTGCGGGACGCGGCGCTCCGCGCGGCGTGTGACGGGTACCTCGAGCGGCTGCGACGCTATGCGCGAGTGGAGGAGCAGGAAGTGAAGGACGAGGCGCGGATTCTCGAGGCGGTGCCCGGGGGTTCGCGCCTCGTCGCGCTCTCGCGGTCGGGGGAACAGTGCACCTCGGCGCAGCTTGCGGACTGGACGGCTCGCTGGGAGCGAGACGCGCGGGACGTGACGTTCGCAGTGGGGGGCGCCGCCGCACTGCCGGGGGTGGTACTGGAGCACGCGGAGCGCGTCTGGAGCCTCTCCCCGCTCACGTTCCCGCACGAGCTGGCACGGGTGATCCTGTACGAACAGCTGTATCGCGCTCACACCATCCGCCGGGGAGAGCCCTACCATCGCGGACCCTGAACTGACCGCGGCGGACCGGGCGGCGCTGCTCGGGCTGGCGCAGGCGGTGCTCGCCGCCCATCTCGGGGGACAGCCGCTGCCGCCGCTGCCGGCGGTTCCCGGCGCGGAGCTGAAGCGGGGAGCATTCGTGACGCTGCTCGGCCGCGGGGCACTGCGTGGCTGCATCGGTCACATGGCGGCCGATCGCACGCTCGGCGCCGTGGTACGGGAGATGACGGTAGCGGCCGCGCGCGATGACCCCCGCTTCGCCCCCGTCGCCCCCGACGAGTTGCCGGCGCTCGCGGTGGAGATCTCCGTGCTGTCCGCGCTTGCCCCACTGCCCGTGCCGGTCGAGCCGTCGCGCATCGTCGTCGGCCGTGACGGATTGATGGTGCGGCGCGAGCGCCTCACCGCCCTGCTGCTGCCGCAGGTGGCGACTGAGTACGAGTGGAGTCCGGAGGCGTTCCTGGCGGCCACGTGTCGCAAGGCGGGCCTCCCGCCGGGCGCATGGCGGGAACCCGGGACCGAGGTGTTCGCGTTCCAAGCGGACGTATTCGGGGAACGCCGGGATGAGGGACGAGGGACGGGGGACAGGTGATACCGAGAATCGTAGCCACGCCCATCGCACCGCTCACGCTGCCCGCGGTCGGCCTCGCACCGCGGCGGGTGGCGGCCGATGTGATCGCCGCCGCGCTGCCGGGACCGCCGCGCGACCGGCTCGCGGCGGGCGACGTCCTCGCCGTGACCACCGGCCAGCAACCCGGGCTCTTCACCGGGCCGCTCTACACTATCTACAAGGCCCTCTCAGCGATCGCCCTGGCGCGCCGGCTCGAGCGGGAGCGACGGATGCCCGTGGTGCCTGTGTTCTGGGTGGCCGGCGACGACCACGACTTCGCCGAGGCGAATCACACGGCGTTCCTGGATGCGGGCGGCGATCTGGCGGACGTCGTGCTGCGCGAGCGCCCGGCCGACGCACCGCTCGTGCCGCTGGCACGGGAGCCGTGCGGCGGCGAGATCGTCGGGGCGCTGGCGCGGCTGCGCGATGGGACGCCCGACACCGAATTCAAGGCCGGGGTGATCGCGTGGCTGGAAGGATGTTATCGCCCCGAGACGTCGCTTGCCGACGCGTTCGCGGCGGCGCTGGACGCGTTGCTCGGGCCGCGGGGCCTCGTGGTGTTGCGCGTGCACGACCGGAGCGCCAAGCGCGCCGCTGCGCCGTGGGTGCTGAAGGGACTGGACGTCACCCTGTCGGACGGATACGCGCCGGTGTTCGTGGATGCGCGCCAGGGCCGGGATCGGCTGCGGCCGGACGGTGACGCGTTCGTGACGCGCCGCAGCGGCGAGCGCTTTACGCGCGCCGACCTCGAGCGGATTGCGACCGAGGCCCCCGAGCGGCTGTCGCCGAACGTGTTGCTCCGGCCCGCCGTCGAAGCGGCACTGCTCCCGACCGTGGCGTACGCCGCGGGGCCGGCCGAGCTCAAGTATCTCCCCGACGCCGCGCCCCTGTACGCCGCGCTCGGCGTGGCCCGGCAGGCTCCCGTACCGCGCTGGTCGGGCGTGCTCGTCGAGGCGCGCGTGGACAAGCTGATGCAGCGCCACGGCCTCGACCTGGCGGCATTCGGCGGGCAGCCGGGCGAGCTCGAGGCCCGGTTGGTGCGCCACGAGCTGCCGCCTGACGCGGTGGCGACGCTCACCGCCCTGCGAGCCGGCATCGAGGAGCACTATGGCCGGTTGCTCGCGGCTGCGGTCCAGATGGATCCGACGCTCGAGCGCACGGTGGAGTCGGCACGCAACGCCGCGTTGTCGGGGACGCAGACGATCGAGAAGAAGCTGGTCGCGAGCTTGAAACGCCTCGAGGGTGAGACCCTCGTCCGCCAGATCACGCGCGCCCGCGCAGCGGTGTATCCGGAGGGGCAACCGCAGGAACGGGTGCTCACGCTGGCGTCGTTCCTCATTCGCTATGGTCCGGCGCTCGTCGATGCACTGGAGCAAGAGGTGGCGCGCTGGGCGAGCGCTTCGTAGAATCCCTCCCATGTGGCTCTTCGTGGTCGTCTTGCTCGTCGCCCTCATGATTCCCATCACCGCCATCCTGCTCGATTCACCGCTCGGGCGGTCGATTGCGCGGCGGCTCGAGGGGCAAGGCGACGGCGCGGGAGCCGGCGTGCGGGGGTTGGAGCGACGGGTCGAGATGCTGGAAACCGAGCTCGAGGATCTGAACCGCGCCATCACCGGGATGCGCGAGGAACTGCAGTTCGTCCAGCGCCTGCTGGAAGATCCCACCAAGAAGAAGCGCCCCTCCTGACGGTGCCACAGCCGACCGCCGGCGCGGGCGCAAGCGGGGGCGGAGGGGGAGGGGGAGGGCGCCACGCGGCGCAGGCCGCCGCCGGCATCCTCCTCACGCGGCTGCTCGGCTACGTGCGAGAGCGGGTTACGGCGCACTACCTGGGCAACGGCGCGGTGGCCGACGCGGTTCGCGTCGCGCTGCGGGTTCCCAATGCCATCCGCAATCTGCTGGGTGAGGGGACTCTGTCTGCGTCGTTCATCCCGATCTACGCCGCGCTGAACGAGCGCACCGACAAGTCCGGGGCCCGAGCCCTGGCGGGAGCGGTCGCTGGCCTGCTGCTCGCCGCCGCAGGCCTGCTCGCGCTGTTGGGGGTGGTCTTCGCCCCCGCCGTTACGACCGCGCTCGCGCCGGGGCTCACGCACGAGACGCGTGCCCTCACCGTGACGCTCATGCGCCTGCTGTTCCCGATGTCCGGCCTGATGGTCTTCTCGGCCTGGTGCCTCGGGATTCTCAACACGCACCGCCGCTTCTTTCTGCCCTACGCGGCGCAGGCGCTCTGGAACGTCGGCGCGATCGCGGGCCTCGTGGCGGCCGCCGCCTGGCTGGTGGGCCCACCGGTCTCGACGGACGAGCAGCTGGCGCGTCTCGCGCTCGCGCTCGCGTGGGGCACGGTGGCGGGTGGCGTGCTCCAGGTGGCCGTCCAGCTGCCCGCCTGCTGGCAGGTGCTGCACGGTATCGCGCTGCGGGTGAGCACGGCCCCTCCGGGGGTGCGGGAGGTGCTCGTCGCCTGGGCGCCGCTGGTGCTCGGCGCCGGCGTAGCACAGGTCTCGTCCCTGGTCGACACGTTCCTGGGATCGCTCGCGGGGGAAGGCGGGGTCTCGAGTCTCGTCTACGCCCAGCTGATCCAGGTCCTGCCGATCAGCCTGTTCGGGACTTCGATCACGGCCGTCACCCTACCCGAGCTGTCGCGTGACGCCGCCGGCACCGCACCGAACGACCGGCTGCGGGCGCGGATCGCCCTGGGGTTCCGGCGCATCGTGTTCTTCGTCCTACCGTCGTCGTTCGCGTTCGTCGCGCTGGGGCCCGTGCTGGTGGCGGCGTTGTTTCAGACCGGACGGTTCGGGCGGGGCGACACGATCACCGTGGGCGGAGTCCTGGCCGCGTACGGCGTGGGGTTGCTGGGGCAGGCCACGGTCAAGCTGTTCGCGTCCGGGTTTTACGCGCTGCGCGACACGCGCACGCCCGTGAAGATCGCGTCGTTCTCGCTCTTCGTATCCAGCACGCTCGCCTACGTCTTGATGCGCCGCTACGGGCCCGCCGGCATCGCGCTCGGCTCCTCGCTCGGCGCGTGGGTGAACGTGGTCCTCCACGTCTACGACCTCAACCGTCGCATCGGGCGGGTGCTGGCGTTCGCGGAGTGGCGGGCCTTCGCGGTCGTGCTGCTCGGCAGCGGCGTCGCCGCGGCGGCGGCGGCCGGAGCGGCCGGGTTGGGGGCGGGCCTCGCCCCCGTGCCCCGCGGGGCGCTCGCGCTCGCTATGTTTGGGGTGGTGTACGCGGCGCTGACGCTGGCGCTCAAGCATCCCGACGCCGTCCGGACATGGCAATCCCTGACCGCCTTTCGCGCAAGCTAGACGCCCTCCCTGACACGCCCGGCGTGTATCTCTGGAAGAGCGCGGCCGGCGAGATCCTTTACGTGGGCAAGGCGAAGAGCCTGCGCGCGCGCGTGCCGAGCTACTTCGGCCCGGACGGCGGCGCCACGCCGGAGCGGGCCGTGCTGGCGGACCAGATCGCCGACCTCGAGACGATCATCGTGCCGAACGAGGCACAGGCGCTCCTGCTCGAGAACAACCTCATCAAAGAGCACCGGCCGCGCTTCAACATCCGGCTCACCGACGACAAGAGCTATCCCCGCATCGCGGTGACGCTCGGGGAACCGTTCCCGCGGGTGCTCGTGGTCCGGCGGGTGACGATCCCCGGAGCTCGGTTCTTCGGGCCGTACACCGACGTCGCCATGTTGCGGCAGACGCTGAACATCATTCGGCGCATCTTCACGGTGCGGTCGTGTCACTGGGATCTGCCGCGTGAGGCACCGGAGCGACCCTGCCTCGATTACCATATCGAACGGTGCCGCGCGCCGTGCGTCGGTTATCAGGGCGAGGCGAACTACCGGCGCATGGTCGACGACGTGGTCTTGTTCCTCGAGGGGAAGACGGTCGACGTGCGGACGCGGCTGCGCGACCGGATGACCCAGGCTTCGCAGCAGCAAGACTTCGAGCGGGCGGCGCAGCTGCGCGACGCCCTGAAGTGGCTCGACCAGCTGGAGCAGCCTCAGGCGGTCGAGCTGGTGGCGGGCGGAGACGCGGACGCGGTGGGCATCGCCCGGGACGGCGACGACGCCTGCGGCGTGGTGTTGCGGGTGCGGGACGGCAAGCTGATCGCGCGCGACCACTGGTTCTTGGAGAATGTCGAGCACGAGACCGAGGGGGCGGTCCTGTCCGCCTTCCTCGTGCGCTGCTACGTGCCGCTCGAGGTTCGAGCGCGGAGAGTGCTGCTGCCGTTCCCGCCCGACGATCTCGCGTCGCTCGGGGCGCTCGCGCCGGACGTGGAGTGGCACGCGCCGCAACGCGGCACCAACGCCAAACTCGCCGAGCTGGCGGATCAGAACGCACGCCACCTGCTGGACAGCCTGAAGATCGAGAGCTTCGACATCGACGAGCGGGCGGCCGACCCGGTGTTCGCGCTGGGGCGCGACCTCGGGCTGGCGGTGGTGCCGCGCGCGTTCGTCTGCGTCGACATCTCGACCAATCAGGGGCGGGACACGGTGGGCTCGCTCGTGTGGTTCGAGGCGGGCCGACCCAAGAAGGCCGAGTACCGGCGCTTCCGGATCCGGGGCGCGCCCCAGGACGACTTTGCCGCGGTGCGAGAAGTCGTGACGCGCTATCTCAGCCGGCGCGTGGCGGAGGGCAAACGGGTTCCCGATCTCCTGGTGGTCGATGGTGGAAAGGGTCAATTGGGCGCAGCGCTCGACGCGGCCCGCGCGGCTGGCCTCGCGCAACTCCCGATCGCGAGCCTCGCGAAGCGCGAGGAGGAGGTTTTCCTGCCGGGCCAGAGCGAGCCGCTCACATTGTCGCGCCGCAGCCCCTCGCTGAAGCTGTTACAACGCGCCCGCGACGAGGCGCACCGCTTCGCGCTGAGCTACAGCCGCAAGCGGCGCGCCCGGCGCACCATCACGTCGGAACTGCTGGCCATTCCGGGGATCGGCCCGGGCCGGCGCCGCGCCCTGCTCGAGCGGTTCGGCTCGCTGGCGGGCGTCAAGACCGCGACGCCGGCGGAAATTGCCGCGCTGCCGGGCTTCTCGACCCGGCTCGCGGAACGGATCCTCGATCGATTGCACGCCCGCGCGTGAATCCGCGAGGGAAAGTCGTGGCGCTCCCCTGGTCACTCGAATGCTCCGGCTGCGGCGCGACCCGGAGCGCAGGCGGCCTGCCCGGCGTGTGCGACTGCGGTCAGCCCTATCTGGTGCGCTACGCCAACTCCCCGGGGCCCGGAGTCCGGGCCAGGCTGGCCGGACGCCGCGCGACCATGTGGCGCTACCGCGAGTGGTTGCCGCTCGCCGACGGTGAGACGCCGGTCACGCTGGACGAGGGAGGGACGCCGCTGCTCGCTGTGCCGCGCCTCGCGGCGCTGCACGGGTTCGCGGACCTCCGGGTGAAGGAGGAGGGCACAAATCCCACCGGCTCGTTCAAGGCGCGCGGCCTCGCCGCCGCCGTCACGCGGGCCACGCTCGCCGGGGCTCGGGAATTCGTGGTCCCGACCGCCGGTAACGCCGGCATCGCGCTCGCCGCGTACTCGGCACGCGCCGGCGTCCGGGCTCGCGTGTACGCCCCGGCCAGCACGCCTGCGACCATCCTGTCCCAGATCCGCGGCTTCGGCGCGGATCTGGCACTCGTGGACGGGCACATTGGCGACTGCGGCAAAGCGGCCCGGGCGTATGCGGCGGAGACCGGCGCAGTCGACGTGTCGACGCTGCGCGAGCCCTACCGCATCGAGGGGAAGAAAACCCTCGGTCTCGAGCTCGCGGAGCAGCTCGATTGGACCCTGCCCGACGCGGTCGTGTACCCCACGGGGGGCGGGACCGGCTTGATCGGCATGTGGAAGGCGTTTGCGGAGCTCGCCGCGGCGGGCTGGGTCGAGGGGAATCTGCCCCGGATGTACAGCGTGCAGGCCGCGGGGTGTGCTCCCGTGGTCCAGGCGTTCGAAGCCGGGGCCGATGCCTGCACGCCGTGGACCGCGCCCTGGACGATCGCCGCGGGGTTGCGGGTCCCGGGCCCCTTGGGCGACCGCCTCATGCTGCGGGCGTTGCGCGAGAGCGGCGGTGGGGCAGTGGCGGTCAGCGACGCTCAGCTCGCGGCGGCGGCCCACGACCTGCAGACGCTCGAGGGCATCGATGCTTCTCCCGAGGGTGGGGCGGCGCTCGCAGGGGCCGTGCAGCTTAAGGCACGGGGCTGGCTGCGGGCCGCCGACCGCGTCGTGATCTTCAACACCGGCGCCGGGTGGCTCTACCGAGCCTAAGCCATTTATATTCAGCGGCTTCGCAAAGATGCGCATCGCGATCGTGGACCCCGCCGCCGGGATCTCCGGTGACATGACCTTGGGGGCGCTGCTCTCCCTCGGCGTGCCGCAGGACTGGCTGGAGGCCCTGCCCGGGCGGTTGGGGCTCGCGGGTGTGGGCGTGACGGTGCGGGACGCCGTACGCTGCGGCGTGGGGTGCCGGCAGGTCGAGTTCGCGATCCCGGTGCAGCCGCGCGGGCGCCACGTAGGTGAGCTGGTCCGGCTGGTGGAGCGTGCACCGCTGTCCGCGTGGGTGAAGGAGCGGGCCGTGCGGGCGTTTCAGCTCATCGGGGAGGCCGAGGGGCGCGTGCACGGTGTGGCACCCGAGAAGGTTCACCTGCACGAAGTGGGCGCGGTGGATGCCGTGCTCGACATTGTGGGCGCGGTCGAGGGATTCGAGCAGCTCGGCGTCGAGGCGGTGTACACGTGGCCGGTGGCTGTGGGGACCGGGTGGGTGGAGGCGGCACACGGCCGTCTACCGGTCCCCGCTCCCGCGACCGCCATCTTGCTCGAAGGACTCGAGATCGCGACGGGTGGACCGGTGGAAGGAGAGGCCACGACGCCGACCGGCGCTGCGCTGCTTCGCGTGCTGGCGGCGGGGCCGCCGCCGGGGCAGTGGCGGCTAGTCAAGAGCGGCTGGGGAGCGGGGCAACGCAACCCGAAGCACTACCCCAACGCGCTGCGCCTGCTCGTTGCGGAGCTGGCGGCGGAGGTGGGGCGGGTGGTGGTGCTCGCCACCGACGTGGACGACATGAGTCCGGAATACGTGGAGCCGCTGCGACAGGCGCTCGTCGCCGCCGGGGCGCTCGACGTGCAGACGTGGCCCGTGCAGATGAAAAAGGGCAGGTCCGGGTTCCGGGTCGAGATCGTAGCACCCGAGGAGCTGGCGGACCCCGTGACGGCGGCCCTGTTCCGGCACAGCACCACGGCCGGAGTCCGCCGCTGGACGGCGGAGCGGGCGACGCTGGCGCGCCGCCACGTGACCGTGCAGCTCACGCCGGACGTGGCCGTGCGGGTGAAGGTGTTGGAGCGGCCCGATGCAGAGGGAGTGCGCGTAAAGCCCGAGTACGACGACGTGGTCGCGGCGGCCCGCGCGCTGGGTCGGCCGCCCCTGGAAGTGGCCCGGGTCGCCCAGCGCGACGCCGAGGCGCTCGTCGCCAAATCTAAGGAGTGAGCATGACCGTCAAGCAGGCCCTGGGCATCCCGCTGTGCATTCTCGGCGCCGCCGTGCCGCCCACCACCGCACGCGGGCAACAGATCTGGCTCCCCGCCGCGTGCGACATCAAGCCGGGCCACCAGCTGGTGAACAGCGGCATGCAGTCGCTCAGGAGCGCGTTCACCACCAAGTTCGCCGATCAGCGCGCCAAGGACCTCAAGGAAGTGGAGCGGACGCTCTCGCAGGCGGTGACCACGGACAAGCAGGAGAAGAACCCGGCCGCCTGGTACTACCTGGGGCGCTATTACCTGATGGTGGAAGATTTCGCCGGAGCCGATTCCGCTTTCTCGAAGGCATTAACGCTGGCACCGGGTTGCAAGGAGGACATCGCGCTATACCGGCGCCAGGCGTGGGTCCCGGTCTTCAACGGCGGCGTGCAGGCGTGGCAGGCGGGGAACACCGATTCGGCGATCGCCACCTTTCGGCGCGCCAACCTGATCTACCAGGCCGAGCCGATGGGCTTCGTCTACCTCGCCAACCTGTTCGTCGGCCGGCAGGAGCCCGATTCGGCAGGCAAGAGAACCGATGCCCTGAAGTACCACACGGACTCCCTGGTGTACGCGACCCGCATGGACTCGGCCGCGAAGTATTTCCGGCTGGCGGTGCCGGCGGCGACCGATCCGAAATACAAGAAGGACCGGCGCGACGCGTTCTTCAACGTGGCGCGCGTCTATCATTCGGCCAAGCGTTACGACGAAGCGACCGCGGCGTATACGGAGTATCTCGGCGCCTATCCGAACGACGTGCAGGCGATGGCGAGCCTCGGCGGGATGTATTTGAACGGCGGCAAGCGGGATGCCGGGATGGCCTTGTACGACTCCATCCTGACGCACGTCGACTCGGCGAGCGCGGACGAGCTATTCGGCGCCGCGCAGTCGGTGCTGGGCGCGATACCCTCGCCCCCGGACACGGCCGCGATGGACAGCGACTGTAGCAAGGCCCAGAAGAAAAAGGCCCCCACGCTCACGGCGCGCCAGATCGCCGCGCGCTGCCAGCCCGCCGCCGCTGACACCATGCGTAAGTTCCACGCGTTGGCCGACCCGCAGTACCGACTGGTGGCGCAAACCTACGAGGCGGGCCTCAGGAAGAACCCCTACCTCCGCGACGCGCTGTACAATCTGGCGGGTATCTCGTACCTGATCGGTGACACCAGCAAAGTACTGCCGCTCGCGCAGCGGCTGTATGCGGTGGATCCGATGAACCGCCTGACCCTCGCCAAGGTCGCGGGCGGCTGGCAGCTTCTGGGGAAGAAGGACTCGGTGCTGTATTACCTCACGCTCGCCGACTCACTTCCCGTCGAGATCACGGTGGGGAATTTCTCCACGTCGGACAAGAGTGCTCAGGTAGACGGGCTGTTCACCAACTTCCGTTCCAAGCCGTCGTCACCGCTCAAGATCACGTTCGAGTTTCTCGACGCGACCGGCGCGGTTGTGGCGGCGCATCCACAGGACGTGCCGGCACTCGACCCCGGGGCGAACCAGCCGTTCAAGGTGGTTGCGGACCGGCCCGGCATCACGGCGTGGCGGTACAAGCGGTCATGAGTGCGGATTGAGTTGACAAGAGGCGGGATGAACGGTCACATTCCGCCTCACACGCGGGCGTAATTCAGGGGTAGAATGCCAGCTTCCCAAGCTGGACGTCGCGGGTTCGAATCCCGTCGCCCGCTCTGCAGGGTCTCCCATCGCCTCGCCCTCGCGCGCGCGGTCTCCGCGCAGGTAAGCAGGTCGCCACGTTCCCGTGGAGTTGACAGCGGCCCGCCGGCGCGCCATTTCTAGCCCGCCATGCGAGCCGTCCGGCGCAGCGCCGTCCTTGCCCTCGTATCCGGCTTCGCGGGCGCTCCGCTCGCGGCCCAAGGGGCTTGGGTGCCACCCCAAGGCCCGTGCGAGCTGACGCCGGCCAACGCAAAGATCAACAATGGGATACAGGCGCTGAAGGGCGCTGCTGAAAAGCCCGACCAGGCCGGCCCGCAGCTCGCCCAGGCCAAGAAACTGCTCAGCGACGCTATCCTGCAGGACAACCAGGCCTCGAACCCGGCGGCGTGGTACTACCTGGGCCGCGCCTACGTCGCCACCGGCGACGTCGCCGGCGCCGACAGTGCGCTGGGTCGCGCGGAGTCGCTCGCCCCGCAGTGCGCCGGGGACATCGCCACCTACCGGAACGAGCTGTGGGGCACGCTCGTCAACGACGGGCTCGCGGCATGGCAGGAGGGCCGGCCGGACTCCGCGCTGGCACTGCTGCACGCCGCGGCTCGCCTGGAGCCGCGCAATCCCAAGACGTTCGCGACCATGGCCGGGCTGTACGCGAGCCGCGGCTCCGACGACTCGGCGTTTGCCTATTACCGCATGGCCGCCCGCACCGGAGCCGATGATCCAGCGGTCGCGCAGGAGAGGCGCGAGGCGTTGGCGAACGCCTGGCACCTGGTGGTTCGCAAGGTCCAGGGCCACCCCGCCGCCCAGCGCACGGGGAGGCTACGGGCAGGGCTCGATTCCATGCAACGCGGCATCGGCAACGACTCCGCGGTACTGGCGCGCCTCGTAGCCTCGTCGCAGTCGCGCCGGGCTCGTGGCGCGAAGCTGGCCCCGGGGGACCAGCAGCTGTTCACCCGAGATTCGACCGCCCGGGCACAGGCGGTGGCGCGTCAGCGGGCAGCGCTGGCCGCCGCCGTGCAACAGCTCGCCACCGACTCGAGCGCCCTCGCCGCGGCGTTCGGACCCGCCATCGACGCGCTGAACGAGTACCTGGCCGCCTACCCAGGGGAGATCGAGGCTGCGACGTCGCTCGCCACGCTGTACGCCCAGAGCGGCCGCGCCAGCGAAGCCGCCGCGGTATTCGACTCGCTTTCCGCCCGCTCCAAAGACCTGGACCCGGAGGCCCTGTTCGGCCCCGGAGTCCGTATGGTAGGTCAGAGCCTGTACCGGCCCGGAGCCCGGGCGCTCACCCTGGGGCTCGCCAGGAACCCGTATCGCCGCGAAGCGCTGTTCTCGCTGGCGGTGGCCTACTACCAGATGCACGATACGGCCTCCCTCCTGCCGACCGCGCAGCGCCTCCTCCTGCTCGATCCCCTCAACCGGGCCTCGCTTAGGCTCGTCGCCGCAGGGTGGGACTTGCGGGCGCGCCGCGACTCCGCGTACGTCTACGTGGCACGAGCCGATTCTGGCCTGGCGATCGAGGTCTCCGTGCCGGGATTCGTCCCCGACAGCGCAGGGGCGTCCGTCTCTGCCGTGGTCGTGAACCTCAAGTCCGTCCCATCCAAGCCGTTCCGCCTCACCGTCGAGTTGCTCGACGCGACCGGTCAGGTGGTCGCGACCCAGAACCAGGACGTTCCTACCATGTCTCCCCACCAGAGCCTGGCCTTCGATTGGCAGGTACCCGGGCGAGGGATCACCGGCTGGCGCTACCGCGCCTCATAGGTCATATTTCCTAGCTTTCGGAAGTCACGGCCTACATTGGAGTTGCGATGCCAGGCCTCACAAAGTCCTTGAAGGCAGAGGCA
>JBGPDL010000027.1:0-33775 GCA_041482275.1 Gemmatimonadota bacterium
CCACTCGCCCGCGAGATCGTGCGCCGTGGTGTCGGGGCCCGCGGCATCCAAGGCGTAGGCGAGCACGTAGTCACCCATCTTCGTGTGGAGCCGGTCATGCCCGCCCGCGGCGATCACCACGTATTGCCGTCCGCCGGCGAGGTAGGTCATGGGCAGCGCCTGACCGCCCGCCGGGAGCGGGGCGCTCCACAGCTCCTTGCCGTTCGCGACGTCGAACGCGCGCAGCTGCTGGTCGAACGTCCCCGCCACGAATGCCAAGCCCCCTTTGGTGAGCAGCACGCCCCCCAGGGACACCGAGCCCCAGGTCTTGCCTCCGGCGACGTCGGCGAGTCCTGGGAGATACCCCAGCGGCACGCGCCACTTCACGCGGTTAAGGGCGAGATCGATGGCCACGAGCTCCCCGAACGGCGGCGGGTTGCAGGGCACCGGTCCCGGCGCGAGCAGCGCGGTCCGCATCATCCCGTAGGGCGTGCCACGCATCGCGCTGATTTCTTCGCCGGGATGAGCCATGCGCATGGCGTGCAGCGAGTCGCGCGGGATCAGCGTCACCA
Organism: Gemmatimonadota bacterium; assembly: GCA_041482275.1. Classification (GTDB taxonomy): domain Bacteria; phylum Gemmatimonadota; class Gemmatimonadetes; order Gemmatimonadales; family GWC2-71-9; genus AG41. The sequence continues at coordinate 552 of JBGPDL010000027.1, forward strand.
CCATGGCGAGGTGATTCACCGGCGCGATGAGCAGGCCATCGCGCTCGTCGGCCGAGATCCCCGACCAGTTCGCGCCGCCGATGTGCCCCGGGAAGTTCACCGAACCCCGGGTCGAGGGCGGCGTGAAGATGCCCTCCGAGCGCAACGCGGCGATCGCGGCCCGGCATTGCGCCCGGGCGGCGTCGGTCACGCCGAAGGCGTCCGACGGCGGCAGGCTTTCGGGCACCAGACGATACGCCGGAGGTGGAAACGGTTGCGTCGGTGAGGTCTCCTCTCCCGGGACGTCGGTCTGTGGCACCGGGCGTTCCTCGACCGGGACGAGCGGCTTCCCGGTGCGCCGGTCGAGCACGAACACGTGTCCCATCTTGGTCGCGACCGCGAGGGCGGGGATGGCGCGACCGCCGCGGCGCAGCGTAAACGCCACGGGCTGGGCGGGGACGTCGTAGTCCCAGAGATCGTGGTGCACCACCTGGAAGTGCCAGACCACCGCCCCGGTGGAGGCCTGCAACGCCACCACGGAATTGGCGTAGAGGTTCTGCCCAAGGCGCAGGCCGCCGTAGAAATCGGGGCTCGCGCTCCCCACCGGCACGAACAGGAGATCGCGCGCCGTGTCGGCCGACATCACGCTCCAGACGTTGGCGGCGCCGGTCCGGTGCGCGCTGTCCCCGTGCCAGGTGTCGTATCCCGGCTCGCCCGGCCGGCGCGGGATGGGATCCCAGCTCCAGCGTTCCCGGCCGGTGCGCGGGTCGTAGGCGCGCACCACGCCGTTGGGCGCGTCGGTGCGCTGGTTGTCGGCGACCCCGGACCCCACGACGACCAGGTCGTGCACCACGGTGGGGGGAGAAGTGACCTCGTACTCGCCGGTGTACGCCGGCGAGTTGAGCAGGTCGCGCGTCAGGTCCACCGTGCCGCCCGTACCAAAGTGGGCGCAGGGATTCCCCGTGGCGCCGTCGAGCGCGATCAAGCGGGCGTCCACCGTCGCGACGAAGATGCGCCGCCGGCAGACGGATCCCGCGGGCGCGCGTGCATCGCGCCACGTGGCGACGCCCCGATTCGCGAAGTCGCCGTAATTCCCGCCGAGGTCGACGTCGGGATCGAAGGTCCACCGCTCGGCGCCGGTCGCGGGATCGACCGCGGAGACCCGACCGAGGGGACTCGAGACGTAGAGGGTGCCGGCCACGAGCAGCGGCGTCGCCTCGAACCGCCCGCTCGAGTGCATCAGATCCCCGGTGCGGTACACCCAGGCGAGCCGCAGGCGGCCGACGTTGGTGCTGTCGATCTGGGTGAGCGGCGCGTAACGCGTGCCCCCGGGATCGCCACCGTACGCACGCCAGTCCGTGGACGATTGAGCGCCCGCGCTGCCGGCCGCCGCCAACGCGAGCGTGAGGATCGCGACGATCATCTTCACAAGGCCATCCCCCGTCTTGGTGTGGGTGAATTCTGGAGCGCGGGCCCGCGGATGCCAAACTGCGTGGGGCAGGCGGGTCCGGGTAGGGACGGGCAGCCCTCGCGTTTTCATTTCTTCCTCACCCGGCCGGGCGCCACGGAACCGGCGCGCCACTGTGCCGGCGAAGTACTGAGCGCCGGCTGACAACCGCGCGCCGCTGGCTCTAGCTTTCCGGCATGCCGGTCCTCACGCGCTGGTTCATCAAGACGTCGCTCGGGTACTTCGTCGCTGCGCTCGTCGTGGGCGTCGCCCAGGCGGCCCAGGCCCCCCTGGGTCTTGCGCCGGGCCTCGCGGTGGCCGGGCCGGTGTACGTCCACCTCCTCGTCGTGGGCTGGATCACGCAAATGATCTTCGGCGTGGCGTATTGGATGTTCCCCAAGTACTCGAAGGAGACGCCGCGCGGCAGCGATCGGCTCGCGCTTGCCGCCTACCTGTGTCTCAACGCTGGCCTGCTGCTCCGGGTGATCGCGGAGCCCGCCTCCACGCTGCACCCGGGCACGGGGTTCGGCGCCGCGCTCGCGGGGTCGGCGGTGCTGCAGTGGCTCGGCGGGATGGCGTTCGTGGTGAATACCTGGACGCGCGTGAAGGAGCGCTAGCGCGCCATGCCCCGCGTCAGCCGCTGGTTCATCCGGGCGTCGCTCGTTTACCTGGCGCTCGGCTTCACCCTGGGTGCGATCCTGCTCTTCAACAAGGGAATCCCGCTCGCCCCGGCCGTGACGCGCCTCTTGCCCGCGCACATCGAGTTCCTGCTCGTGGGCTGGGTGATCCAGCTCGTGATGGGAGTCGCCACGTGGATCTTCCCGCGCTTCGGGGTGCCGCACTCGGTTCACGGCAGTGAGGCCGCCGCGTGGCTCGCGTTCGGGCTCGTGAACGCCGGTGTGTGGCTCGCGGCCGTCGGGCCGCTCGCTTCAGGACGGATGGGTGATGTCCTTCCCCTGATCGGCCGGCTCGCGGAGGCAGCCGCGGCCGCCGTGTTCGCCGGCAACATCTGGGCTCGCGTACGGGCGTCGGGATTGTCGCCGATGTGACGGCGCTCGACGACAGGGACTCGGGCACGGGGGTTGCGCCCAGCCCCGGCGGGGCTATCGTAGGCCCACCTTCTGGTACGAAACAATGAAACGTCGGTTTCTCCTCCTCGCCTCGTTGCTCGCCGCGCCGCTGGAGGCTCTGGTCGCCCAGAGCGGCTCTCCCGGCGGGGCCAATCTGTTCATCACCAAAGGGTGTCTCGGCTGCCACGGCGCGAGCGGGCGGGGCGGCGTGGGCCCGGTGCTCGCCGGCACCGGGCTCTCGCTCGACGCCTTCGTTCACCAGCTGCGGCAGCCGCGGCAACTGATGCCCCGGTTCCCTCTGGAGGTCGTGAGCGACGCCGAGGCCGCCGCGATCCGGGACTACGTGCAGCACGCGCCGCCGCCGCCGCCCCGGATCCTCGCCAACCTGCCTCACGGCTCGCTCGACCCCAAGAGCTGCGCACCCTGCCATGCCAAACTCGAGCCCACCATCGTGCGGCAGTTCGCGGCGAGCGCCATGGGCCGGCCGGGAATGCAGGACCCCCGTGTGATTTACCCGATCCGCCAAATCACATGCGCCAACTGTCACGGCCGGGATCATGACGCGATCATGGTGAGCAAGGGACGCGTGCCCGAAATCGTGTGCGGCGGCTGCCACCCGCAGATCTACAAGGAGCACGTGCTCGACGCCGGGCATTCCTATGGCCCCGGACCCGGCACGCTCGGCATCAACTGGGAGCGCAACATCGGGGTGCCGCACTACAAGGAAATGCCGCGCAAAGTGATGGAGATGGGCTGCGACGCCTGCCACGCGCAGGCCGGCGCCTCGGATCAGAAGTACTGGAGCGACTCGCTGCACCGCTACGTGGACATGAGCAGCCTGGTGTACCGCAACGGCTGCATCGCGTGTCACACGCGCCATTCCTTCAATCTCGAGGAGGCGCGCAAGCCCGAGGCGTGCTACACGTGCCACATGGGCCCGGACCATCCCAATTACGAGGCCTACATGGCCTCGAAGCACGGCTCGATCTACGTCGCCCGCGGGAAGTACTGGGATTGGGCGCCGTTCCTGGATCAGGCCACGTACGACACCCCCACCTGTGCGTACTGTCATATGGTCTACGTCTCGGACGGCGGCACGCGCTCGGTGAGCCACAACATGACCCGCAAGATCATCTGGGGGATGGGCGCCCAGGCGGCGGGCGGCGACTTGAACGACCTGGCGGCCACGGCGGAAGGGCAGGGGAAGCGGAAGGAGATGATCAAAGTGTGCATGACCTGTCACTCCGAGGACAAGGCGCGAGGCTACCTCGAGTCGGCCGACGCACACAAGCTCGCCGGGGACGCGCTGGTAGTTGATGCGCGGGGGGTGCTCGGCGGGCTGTACCACGACGGCTTGATCCGGCCCAGTCACGCCGCGGTGTCCGCTGGCCTGCTACCCGGTCCCCGGTTCACCGCCATCGAGCTGCCCGGGTCCATGGCCCAGCATTCGCCGACGAGCCTCTACTACGATGTGACGCCGATCGAGCGCGAATACTTCGACATGTTCTTCTTCTCGGCGTTGAAGAGCTACAAGGGCGCGTTCCACATGAGCCCGGACTACGCCTGGTGGTATGGTTACGCCGATGAGCTGGGCCACCTCGCGACCATCCGCGGCGACGCCGAGCGCCTCCGCAGCGAAGCGGCCACCCGCAAGCGGGTGCTGTTCATGATCTTCACGGGCCCGCTGATGGTGTTGGCGGTGCTCGGAGCTGTCTATCTCGCATGGCGCGCCCGGCGCCGTCGCTCCGGAGCTTAGCTTCGCCGCACGCTTGCGGGATTTCACCCGGTCCATGAAGGAGCGTCGCATGTCTCACGAGAGTCCCGCCACGAGTCGGGATTACCTGCTGCAGCGGCTCGACGGCGCTCGGGATCTCTACCTGCTGGCCCTCGCACTGGGCGAGCGGGGGGGCGGCCTCAGCACGTTCGGTGCCATGATCCGGGAGGCTCGCATCCACTTCGCGAGTGTCATCGAGGAGAGCCGCATCGCCGGCCTCGATACCGGCGCGATTGCAGCCATGCTGGGCAAACTCAGCAAGGAGTTGGTCGACAGCATCCGACCGGAGATGTGGGAGAGCTTGGAGGAGCTGCGCGCCCAGCGCGCCCGGGAGAAGCGGCGTTAGACGATCCCGGGCTATGTGAGCTCGCGCAAGACCGACACTACAGCCGCCGCAACAGGTCCGCGAGCGCCGCCGCTCCCACGCCGCCGCTCACGGCGTACGCCACCCGGCCGTCCCGCGCGATCAGATAGACGAGCGTTGCGTGCACGACCTCTCCCGTCCGGAGATCGCGCTGCCGGGCGATGCTCCAGTGGTCGAGCGTCGCCGTCACGGCGCCGGTGTCGCCGCTCGCGACGAATCCGTCGGCGGGCAGCCGCCAGCGCTCCGCGATCGCGGCCAGCCGCGCCGGCGTGTCGCGCCACGGGTCGAGCGTCACGATGACGGCCACGGGCCCGAGGCCCCGGGCCAGCTCTCGCGCGCGCAGCACGTCGTGCACCACCAGCGGGCACACCGTCTCGCAGTGCGCGTACGCGAACGCGAGCAACACCGGCCGGCCCCGAAACCGGGCCAGCCTCACCCGCTCCCCGCGCTGATCCACCAGGTCGAGCGGCGGCGCGGCCTGGTCCAACCGCGGGAGCGCGAGCGAGGACGCCGCCGCAGCGGAGGCACTGGGGTCGGGACCCGCGGCGCTGGCCACCCGCGCGCCGGCCGCCGTGAGCGCCGCGATCGACACTGCCATGGCGCCGGCCAGGGCGACCCGGCCCGCGCGGAGCAGCGCGAGCGCGCGCAGCCCCGCGAGTACGGCATCTCCCGCCACGGCGTACAACATCCCCAGCATCAGGATCGGCTGGCCGATGAGGGTCAGCCAGCCGTAGCCGTCCGGCAGGCCGGAGGGCGACGTCCCAAAGCACACCGCGCGAGTGCGGAGCAGCCACGCGGGGGCCTCCCCGGTGGCCGGCACGGGCCAGAGCGCCAGCACCCACCATACGGCGGTGATCGCAAGGATCAGCGCCAGCGCCCCGACCGCGAGCCAGTCCCCCCGTCGCACGGTCGCTACCCGACTCTCCACACCACGGAGAGCAGCTTCCAGTTGACGAAGTAGTAGGCCACGAACGCGGCGAGGAACACGAACACCAGCACCAGCGTCCCCGGCGTGGGCCCGTGCTCCGTGACGCTCTCGGAGATCGGCTTGGGCGGCGAGGAGATGCCCTGGGGCACGCCGTACATGCCTGTCGGAGCGCCCGCCGCGAGCGGCCTCCCGAAGAACACCGACCACACCGTGATCAAGATGTAGATCCCCCCACCCGCCGCCGCCAGCAGGCCGCCCAGCGCCATGATGCCCATGACCAGGTCCACCGCCGGATTGAACTGCACCGCGAACGGCGCCTGAGAGAAGCTGATGTCATAATGGCGGCGGGGCACGCCGAACGTGCCCGCGAACGTCATGAACACCGAGAAGACGAACATCCCGCCCGCGAACAGATACGGCTGGATCTTCGCGAGCTTCCAGAAGGCGATCTGCTTCCGAAAGATCAGCGGGATCACGTAGTAGGTGATCCCCATGAAAGCGAGCGCCGTGCCGCCGACTACTGTCGCGTGGAAGTGCCCGGGGATGCGCAGCGTATTGTGGGCGATGATGTTGATCTGCTCGGTGCCGAACGTGACGCCGGTGATTCCGCCCACGAACCCGAAAATGATCACCGAGAACACGAGTGCGCTGAACCCGGGGTCGCCCCAGGGCGCCTTGCGGAGCCACTCGAACAGGCCCTTGGTGAGCCCGCGTAGCCGCTGGCCGGCTTCCATACCGGCGGGCACGGTGAAGCCGTGCACCATGCTCGCGAGCACCGCGAGGTACATGAAGTAGCTCGTGTTCCACACCTTCCAGGCGGGTGAGAGCCCCGGGTCCACGAGCAGGTGGTGTGCCGACGCCATGTTGATGAACAGGATGTAGAGCACGAAGGCGGCACGGCTCACCTTCTCGTTCAAGACGATCGATCCGATGGTCAGCGCGCCGAGCAGGTACCAGATCGACACCATGGCGGCGACGTTGATCTGCTGGGACGCGTGGCCCAATCCCCACCACACCATGCGGTAGATCTCGGGGTCCACCTTCATCAGGCCGAGCGACCAGAAGAAGGTGGGGATGTAGATCGCGGCGCCGTGGCCCAGCGTGCCGACGGCGATGATCGCGGCGGCCGCGGCGCCGAAGGTGACGAGCGGGACGGAGCCCTGGTAGGTGTGCTCGCGCTTCGCGACGACGAGGGTGCCGAAGAAGATCCCGACGACGACCAAAGCGCCCACGGCGAACAGGATGACGCCCAAGTAATACAGCGGATCGGCGCGCAGCGGGACGTACGAGGTGAAGAGCACGTCGGCGCGCCCCGCCCACATCATCCACTCGACCAGCACCGCCCCGAGCACCATGAGTCCGAACGCGGCCCACGCCACGCGCGGCATCGCGACGCGACTGTTCAGGATCACCGCGCTCGCGAAGTACAGCACGGCCATCTCGAAGAACAGGATGAAGAAGATCAGCATGCTCATCCCGTGCACCGTGAGGATGCGGTAGAACCACTCGGCGGGAAGCAGGTGCACCGCTTGCCAGCGGGTGAGCAGCACCAGCACAGCGGCGATGCCGCCGATCAACAGCGCGACCGTGGCCGCGACGGCATTCGCCTTGATGAGCGCCTCGGCCGTGGCGTTGACCTTGAGTCCGGTGGTGGGGCAGGTGCGGAACGCGGCTGCCATGGGTGTGGCGGTCATTGGGCACCCCCTCCTCCCGCGACAGCGGGCATGTGGCCGGCGCTGTCCACCACGATCACGCGGCCGACCATGATGTGGTGGCCGATGCCGCAGAACTCGTTGCACACGATGCGGAAGTCGCCCGCTTCGGTGGGGACGACGCGCAGCCCGTAATCGTAGCCCGGCACCACCTGGAAGTTCAGGTTCACCGGGCTCAAACTGAACCCGTGGTTCAGGTCGAGCGCCGAAAGGTGCAGCGTGTACTCGACCCCTTTCTGGAGCTTCAGGACCGGGTCCCAGGACCACATGCGGGCCTGGAGGTACACGTCGCTTCCGGGCGGCGGTGCCACGACCGCATGTCCTGCGTCCTCCCCGATCTTGTACTGCTTGATGAACTCGTTCACGCGCCGGGCGTAGGCCGAGGGGTCCACGCGATGCCGGATGCCGGAGGGGTTCTGCGCACCCTTCAGGTGCCACAGCGGCATCATGGCGAACAGCACGATACACCAGCCGAAGGCGATCCCGACCCACAGCTTCTCGGCGCGGCCGGCGGGCTTCCACCAGATGCCCTTGGGTGATTGGATTCCGGTGTTCATGGGGGTTCTCCCGTCAGGGGAGCGGCGCCTGCGGGAGGGTGAGGATCTCCCACAGGCCCCAGAGGGTGTAGAACGTGACCATCACCAAAATGCCGGCGCCGAGCAACAGGAAGATGGAGTCGAAGAGCCGCTGGCCGAGCGGCAGGGTTTCGCCTGGGGCATTGTGCTGCTCCGTCATGAGAGCCTCCCGGTGTGGAGGGGATCAGGCGGGGACCGCGGCGTCGGAGAGCAGCTCCGCGACGGTGGTCTCCCGGAAAAAGGTGGCGACGGTGTCGGCGACGTCCTTCCAGCGGCTGTGTGCCGCGCAGGCGGTGCGGTCGTTGCATTGGGGCCGGCCCAAGAGGCAGCGGCGCCGCTCGTCGATACGGTCGAACGGGGCGACGATCTCGGACAGGCGCAGACGGTCGGCGGGCACGGCGAGCTGGAAGCCGCCCGTCTTGCCGCGCGTCGACGTGAGCACGCCGGCGCGGGCGAGCCGATGCAGGATTTTCGAGAGGTAATTGCGCGGGATGCGCAGCGCCTGGGCCATTTCGCCGACGCGCACGGTCCGGTCGTCGGCGCGCTCGGCCAGGTAGAGCACGGCGCGCAGCGCGTATTCCGCCGTTTGGGAAAGCATAATTGTCTTTATCATGTTAATATCATAAATTGACCGCGCAAGTCTCCTTTGCCGACGAGGCCGATTGGTGGCGATCGTAGCGAGCGCGCAGCGCGGCACCCGCCGGGCCCTGGCCCGGGCCGACGCCTGGATGAACCGGCTGTACGGCTGGCGCTACAACCCGCTGTACCACAGCGGCGCCCTGGTCGTGGCGCTATTGCTGGTTGTGCTCGTCACCGGCATCTACCTCCTTTTCTTCTACCGGATCGGCGCCCCCTTCGCCTCGGTGGCGCGCATCAGCGACCAGGTGTGGCTGGGACGCTGGATCCGGGGGCTGCACCGCTACGCGTCGGACGCCGCGGTGGTGGCGGCGGCGGTGCACGCGCTGCGGCTGTTCGCCCAGGGGAGGAGCTGGGGCCCGCGCACGCTCGCCTGGGTGAGCGGCCTGACCTTGCTGTTCGTCGTGCTGGTGTGCGGCTGGACCGGCTACGTGATGGTGTGGGACGTGCAGGGGCAGGTGCTGGCGCGCGCGGGCGCGCGCCTGCTCGACGTGCTGCCCATCTTCTCGGAGCCGATCAGCCGCACGTTCGTGGGCGAGCGGCCGATCCCCGGCGCGTTCTTCTTCCTCAATCTGTTCGCCCACATCGCGATCCCGATCGGCCTCGGATTGCTCGTGTGGCTGCACGTGTCGCGCGTGGCACGGCCGGGCCTGTTGCCGCCGCGCCGGCTGATGTGGGGCGTGATCGGGCTGCTCTTCGCCCTGTCGCTCGTCTGGCCCGCCGCCATCGGCCCCGAGGCCGATCTGTTCCGGCTCCCCGCTCGCGCACCGTTCGACTGGTTCTACAGCTTCTGGTTGCCGCTCGCGCGCCCGCTCTCGCCCGGCGCCGCGTGGGCGGCGACGCTCGCCGTCGCGGCCGTGACGCTCCTGGCGCCGCTCTGGACCCGGCCGGAGCGCGGAGCGCGGCCCCCGCCCTCGTGGGTGGACGAGCGGCTCTGCACGGGCTGCGAGCAGTGCTATCAGGACTGCCCCTACGAGGCGATCGCGATGGTCGAGCGCACGGAGGACGTGCGTCCCGACGCGAGTGCCCTGGTCGCCCGCGTGGACACCGGACGCTGCGTGAGCTGTGGCATTTGCGCCGGCTCGTGCGCGCCGATGGGCGTCGGCCCGCCCGGGCGCACCGGCCGCGACCAGCTCTCCCGGGTGTCGGCGTTCGTCGCGGCGCGGCGGCCCGGCGCGCAGGAGGTGGTGATCGTCGCGTGCGATCGCGGCGCGGGCGGCATCGCGGGCGCCGAGTCGTTCCACGGCGCCGCGGTGTACCCGGTCTCCTGCGCCGGCAGCCTCCACACGTCGGTGATCGAGTACGTGCTGCGGGCCGGAGCGGGCGGCGTGCTCGTCGTCTCCTGCCCGCCGCGCGATTGTTGGAACCGGGAAGGCGGCAAGTGGCTGGAGCAGCGCGTCTACCACGAGCGTGAGGCGGAGCTGCGGGACCGGGTGGACCGCCGCCGGGTGCGGCTCGTTCAGGCGGGCGGCGGTGAGGCGGCGCGCGTGCTCGCCGAGTTGCAGAACTTCCGGGCCGCGCTCGCCGAGCTCGCCGCCGCGACGCGCGAGGCGGAGTTCGACGTCCTGCGGGAGTGCGACACCGCGCCCGAGGAGGCGTCGCGATGACTCCCACCCAGGTCGTGCGGCGCGTCGCGGGGAGCGCCGTGGCGCTCGCGAGCGCGCTCGCGATCGGGGCCCTTTCGGGGGCGCCCTACACCGCGGACCGGGCAGACTACGGCATCGTCCGGCTCGCGTGGCGGGCCCGTGGGGAGCGGGTGGAGCAGTGCCGCCGCCTGACGACGGAGGAGCTCGAGCGCCTCCCCGCGCACATGCGCCAGCAGGAGCGGTGCGAAGGGCGAATTCTCCCGTACCGCTTGCACGTGCGGGTGGACGGGGCGCGCGCGCTGGACGAGCTGGTGCAAGCGGCGGGCGCGCGCCACGACCGGCCGCTGTACGTCTACCACGAGCTGCCGCTCGAGCCGGGGACCCACGCGCTCGTCGTCACCTTCACCCGCGAAGGCGACGTCCCCCCGGGCGCGCACGAACAAGACGAGGGGACGCCGGGCCGGCTCGCGCTCGACACCATGATCGCGCTCTCGCCGCGCCGCATCCTGCTCGTCACCTACGACGACGATGCACGGCGGCTGGTGGTGCGGGACGGGACACCGTGAATATCACGCAGGCGGAGGCGCTGACTTCAACCCGCCTTTGCCGCTGCGATGGCCGCCCCGAGGCGTAGTCCTGCGTCGAACGCGCGCTGGTTCACGTCGAACGTCTCGGGTTTCACGCGCTCGCGCAGCGCGCGCCGAAGACCATCCTCCGACACGGCGCCCGACAGCGCCACAAACGCGCCCAGCGCCACGACGTTCGCGGTGATCGCGCCGCCCGCTTCCAGTTCCCGGGCGGTGCGGATGATCGGCAGCACGATCGCGCCATCGGGCGCGACGGGCAGCTCGGACGCCACCTGCTCATCGACGATCCTGAGCCCATCGCGCGCGAGCTGGCTGCCGTACTTGACGTAGGCATCGCGCGACAGGCAGACGACGGCATCCGGGAGACCGATTTCGGGGAACGCGATCTCGTGGCGGGACAGCACGACCTCCGATTTGGCGGCGCCGAGCCGCGCCGCCGGGCCGTAGCTCTGGGTGTGGACCACCTGGAGGCCATCGTGCATCCCCGCTTCGGCGAGCAGCACGCCCGCGAGAATGACGCCCTGCCCGCCGCTGCCGGAGAGCCGTACCTGAAACGGGTCGTGCGGGATCACGCCTGTCCCCCCTCCCCGCGGCTCGCCGCGCACAGTGCGGCGTACTCGCGCACGTACTCGGGGCACTCCGCCTGCCGGAACACGCCCAGGGGCAGCTTCCCGACCAGGTCCTCCTTCGTGATCCGCTCGCACGATGCGGTTTGGTCGCGCTCGTAGTCGAGCATCGCCGCCGCGTCGCCCAGCCCGTTCATGCGGCCGTAGAACGTGGGGCACTGCGTGAGCACTTCGACGACGGCGAACCCTGGGTGCCGCACCGCCTCCGCGATGCGGCGTGGCAGCTCCTCGAAATCGAACGTGGTCGTGCGCGCGACATAGGTGGCACCGGCGCCGAGCGCCAGCTCCACCATGTCGAACGGCGGTTCGATGCTGCCGCGCGGCGTGGTGCTGGAGCGCGTGCCGCGCGGCGCCGTCGGGGCGTGCTGCCCGCCGGTCATCCCGTACGTGGAGTTGTTGTACACGATGGCCGTGAGGTCGATGTTGCGCCGGCAGGCGTGGATGAAGTGGTTGCCGCCGATCGCCGCGGCGTCACCGTCCCCCATCGTCACGATGATCGTCAGCGCCGGCTTCGCGAGCTTGATGCCGGTGGCGAACGCGAGCGCGCGCCCATGGGTGGTGTGCATGGCGCTGGCGTTGAAGTAGAACGGTGTCCGTCCCGAGCACCCGATTCCGCCGACCATCACCAACTGCTCGAGCGGGAGCTGGAGGTCGTCGAGCGCGGCGGCGATGCCGCGTGCCACGTTGCCGTGCCCGCACCCCGGACACCACACGTTGGGCAGCATCTCCACCCGCAGGTACTTGCGGAGGTCCTCACCGACCCGCGGCATGAGCGACCTCCTGTTCCGCGACGGCTGCGGCAATCTCCGGCGGCGAGAACAGCCGCCCGTCGGCGCGATTGAGCGCCCGCACCGGCGCGGCCCCCGCCACGGCCGCCCGGACGGGCCACACCAGCTGGCCCAGGTTCAGCTCGGGCACGATCAGCTGCTCGACGCGGCTCGCCAACTCGGCGACCAGTCGCTCGGGGAAGGGCCAGAGCGTCTGGAGCTCGAGCAGGCCGGCGCGGATGCCGTCGCTGCGCAGCCGGTCAACCGCGGCCCGCGCCGCGCGCGCGGTAATCCCGTAGGCGAGGATCAGATGGCGCGCGTCCTCCGCCCGGTAGGTGCGGTAGCGCGAGATCAGCTCCGCGTCGGCGGCCAGACGGTCCAGGGACCGCCGCAGCATCCGCTCGAGGTTCACACCGTCCGACGAGCGCGGGCGTCCCGACTCCGCGTGCGCGAGACCGGTGACCACGACGTTGGCGCCCGCGCCAAACGGGAGGAATTCCTGGCCGGCGAACGGCTGGAACCCCTCCGGCGCGTCGGGGCGGGCGCGGTCCACCACTTCGAGCTCGGGCAGCTCGACGTTCTCGCGCATGTGCGACAGGATGGCGTCCAAGAGCAGCACGACCGGCAACCGGTACGTCTCGCTCAAGTTGAACGCGGCGACCGTCACCTCGTAGGTGTCGCGGACGGAGGACGCCGTGAGCACGATCGCCGGTCGGTCGCCGTGCGTGCCCCAGCGGGCCTGCATCACGTCGCCCTGCGAGGGGAGGGTTGGCATGCCCGTGCTCGGGCCGCCGCGCTGCGAGTCCACGATGACGCACGGGGTCTCGGTCATGGCGGCGTAGCCGATGTGCTCCTGCATCAGCGAAAAGCCCGGCCCCGAGGTCGCGGTCATCGCTTTCGCGCCGGCCCACGACGCGCCGATTACGGCGCCGAGCGCCGCGATCTCGTCCTCCATCTGGAGGAACACGCCGCCGCGGGGCGGCAGCAGCCGGGCCATCCACTCCATGATCTCCGATGCGGGAGTGATGGGATAGCCGGCATAGAAGGAGCACCCCGCTCGGATGGCACCCAGCGCGCAGGCCTCGTTCCCCTGGATCAATCGCATCGGGCGCATCAGTTGCTCCCCGCGCCGGCTCGCACCCGCGCGTTCCTGCGCTTCGGCCGCTCGACGACGAACACGAAGTCGGGGCAGCGCGCGGCGCAGAGGCCGCAGAAGATGCACTTGCCGATGTCGCTGACGTGGACGAGCTGAGCGGCGTCGAGCGCGAGGATGCGGCTGGGGCAGACGTCCACGCACAGCGTGCAGCCCTTGCACCAGGCGCGGTTCACGAGCAGCGCCGCGCTCCCTTGCTCATAGCGCTCGAAGGCGGATCTCATGCGGCGCGCTCCGCGGCCGAGAGGGCGCGGTGGATGCCGCGCGCGGCGACCTTGCCGGCCCGCACCGCCGCCACTACGGTGTCGCCGCCGTTCACGGCGTCGCCGCCCGCGAAGTATTTCGGGTTCGTGGTCCGGCCCGTCGCCCGGTCGATCACGATCAGCCCGTGCTCGAGTCGCAGCCCCTCGATCCAGCCGAGGAACTCCGTCCGCCGCTGCTGACCCACCGCCAGGACCGCCGTGTCCGCCGGGATGACGAACTCGCTGGCCGGCACCGGTTCGGGTCGCCGGCGACCCGATACATCAGGCTCGCTCAGCCGCATCCGCTGACACTCGACGCGGTCGAGCCGGCCGTTGCCCAGGAACCTGAGCGGGGCGGTGAGCCAGCGGAACTGGACTCCCTCGCCCCGCGCCTCCCTGAGTTCGTGCGAGTAGGCCGGCATCTCGGCCTGGGTGCGGCGGTAGAGCACCGTCACCTCCGAAGCGCCCAGCCGCAGCCCCTCCCGCGCCACGTCGATGGCGGTGTTCCCGCCTCCGATCACGACGACCCGGGCTCCCACCCAGAGCGGCCGCCCGAGCTTGATCGCTTCGATGAACGGCAGGGAATTCCACACGCCGCGCAGGTCGTCGCCGGGATAGGCCGCAGCGACGTCCTCGCCGAGGCCGATGCCGAGGAAGACGGCGTCCGCGTCCCGCTCGATCGCACTCAGCCGTTCGCCACTGTCCACCGGGCAGCTCATGCGGAACTCGACGCCGAGCGCGGCGATGCGCTCGACCTCTTGAGGCAGCGGCTCGCGCACCTGACGGTAGGGAGCGATGGCGTAGCGGATCAGCCCGCCCCAGTCGGGTCGCGCGTCGTACACCGTCACCCGGTACCCCAGCCTGGCGAGCTCGCCGGCGCACACGAGCCCGGCCGGGCCGGCCCCGATGACGGCCACGCGCTTGCCGTTGGGAGGCGAAGGCCTTCCCATCGGGAAACCGCGGGACAACGCTCGGTCGGTGGCGAAGCGCTGGAGGCGCGCGATTTCGACGGGTCGCCGGGCGGCCGCGCCCAGCACGCAGGCGCCCTCGCACAGCTCCTCCACGGGGCACACCCGCGCACAGCTCCCGCCCAAGGGGTTCTCGGCGAAGATGATGGCGGCGGCCGCCATGGGATCGCCCCGCGCGATGGCGCCGACGAAGGCCGGCACGTCCACGTCGGCGGGGCAGGCGAGCAGGCAGGGCGCCGCGGCGGTCGGGCCGCCGCACTCCAAGCACCGCTGCGCCTCGATCCGCGCCAACGTCTCGCCCAGGAGCGGTTTGAGGGCGGCGAATAGCGTGCCCGGTGTCATATCGGTCTAGGTTAGCCGGTGATTCTAAAGCGACTCCGAAGCGCGTCTGTCGGATTCTTCACGATCGGGTCTCATCTGCGTTTCATCGTTGCTTCACGCGCGAACCTGCATTTCTTCAACTGCAGTTGAATTTTTGAACTGCTGGTGAACCCACATGCTCGCACGGAGATCCCGATGCCCGATGGCGCGCAGGCGACGTGCTCCCCCCGGGTCCGGGAGAAACGGCGCCGCCGGCGGGGCGAGATCCTCCACTCTGCCCTGCGCGCGTTTCGCGAGAATGGCTACCACGCCACCACCCTCGACGACATCGCCGCCCGGCTCGGCGTGCACAAGACGGCCCTGTACCACTACTTCCCCGACAAGGAGTCGATCCTCTACGTCTGCCACCGCGAGTCTCTGGTGGAGGTGGCGCGCCTGCTCGAGGAGGCGCGCGCCCGCTACGACGGGCCCGCGGAGCGGCTGGCGTTCCTGGTGCGCGAGCACGTGCGCGTGATGACGGACACGCTCGAGGGGTCGCCACTCGCGTTCGAAGTCACCGCGCTCACGCCGGCGCACCAGGCCGAAATCATCGCGCTGCGGGACCGTTATGAGCGGGAGCTGCGGCGCCTCGTCGCTCGAGGCATGAAATCCGGGGAGTTCCGCCGGGTGAACCCGAAGACGGCCGTGTTCGCCATTCTCGGCGCCATCAACTGGATCGCGCGCTGGTACCGCCCCGGGGGCTCGCTGCACGCGCCGCAGCTCGGGGCCGCCTTCGCCGCCCATCTCGTCGGCGGCCTTACCGCCCAACCACTATGACCACGACCACGAGAGCGTTCGACACCCGCGCGCCCGAGTCGTTCAACTTCCGCGAAGTGCTGTACGCGAAAGCCGACGGCGTCGCGCGGATCACCATCAACCGACCCCAGCACTACAACGCCTACTCCACGCCCGCGCTCGAGGAGCTCGCGGCGGCCTTCCGCGACGCGAGCTTCGACGATGCGGTGGGCGTGATCGTCCTCACCGGAGCAGGCGATCGGGCGTTCTGCACCGGCGGCGACGTGAAGGAGTACGCCAGCACCTACGTCGCCACCCCGCGCGACTACTGGAAATACATGGCGCTGTTCCGCGCCTACATCGAGAGCATCCTCAACACCGGTAAACCGGTCATCGCGCGCATCAACGGCATGGCGGTGGGTGGCGGCAACGAGAGCCAGCTCGCCTGCGATCTCACGGTCATGGCCCAGCACGCCTACCTGAAGCAGGTGGGGACGCACGTCGGCTCGGTGGCGTGCGGCGGCGCGACGCAGTGGCTGCCCCTCGTGGTTGGGGACAAGCGGGCGCGCGAGATCCTGTTTCTGAACGAGCCGATCCCCGCGCCGCAGGCGCTCGCCTGGGGTCTCGCGAACTGGGTCGTCCCGAGCGTGCGGCGTGGGGACACCTGGGTGGACGAGGCGGACCCCGACGAAATCCGTAAGGCGCAGCGCGGCGAGGACGGGTTCTCGATCGACCTGTCGCGGCTCGATGCGTGCGTCGACGATGTCGCCCGGCGCATCCTCGCGTCCTTCCCGGAGTGCGCGCGCTACACCAAGCAGCAGACCAACGTCCTCAAGGACTTCGCGTGGCACTCGACGGTGCGGCACGCGCAGGACTGGCTGGCGCTCCACTACGCATCCTGGGAGCCGGTCGAGGGGATGCAGGCCTTCGTGGAGAAGCGCGCGCCGCGCTACGCCATGCTGCGCGAGCGCGCGGCACAGGGGTTGTCCACCGAGGCCCCATGGGGCGCGGCGCTGAAATCCTGCGGCCGCTGCGGTGCGGCGGCGCTGCCGGTGGATCACCGGTTCTGCGGCGCATGCGGCGCACCGCTCTCGTAACCGGCGCGGGTCGGGGCATCGGGCGCGCCGTGGTCGAGGCGCTCGCTGGCGACGCCTGGGTGGCGGGGCTCGACGTCGCCTTCCCCGAGGGCGCGGGGGCGGCGGGCCTCACACTCGAAGCCGACGTGGGTGACTGCGCCCGTGTGCAGGGCGCGATGGAGCGCCTGCTCTCGGAGCGCGGCGGTTTGGACTGGGTGGTCTGCGCCGCCGGGATTACGCGAGACCGGGTGAGCTGGAAAATGAGCGACGCCGACTGGGACGACGTGCTGGCCGTCAATCTGACGGGGGCGTTCCACACCGCTCGCGCCGCGGCGCCGGCGCTGCGCGAGTCGGGCCAGGGCCGCCTCGTGTTCATCAGCTCGATCAACGGCCTGCGCGGCTCGTTCGGCCAGGCCAACTACGCCGCGGCCAAGGCCGGCCTCGTGGGACTCGCACGCTCGCTCGCGCTCGAGCTGGCGCGCGACGGCGTGACGGTGAACGTCGTGGCACCCGGTTTCATCGACACCGCGATGACGCGGGACCTCCCCGAGGGCGTTCGCGCCCGCGCCCACGCGCGCACGCCGCTCGGCCGCTGCGGCACGCCGAGCGAAGTCGCCGCCGTCGTCCGGTTCCTCTGCACCGAGGGCGCGGGATTCGTCACCGGCGCCGTCCTTCCCGTGGACGGCGGCCAGCTGCTCGGCGGTGTGCCCGCCTGATGTCATGACCGTCACTCGCTCGCTCGACGGAGCCATCGGCCGGCTCACGCTGGACCACCCGCCGCTCAACATCCTCACCCGCGACGTGCTCGCTCGGCTGCGCGCCGAGCTCACGGCCCTCGCCGCGACGCCCGGGTTGCGCGTGCTCCTCCTTTCCGCTGCGGGAAAGCATTTCTCCGCCGGCGCGGACATCCGCGAGCACCTGCCACCCGAGCATGCCGCGCTGATCCCGGAATTCATGGACACGGTCGCGGCGCTGGACGCGTTTCCGCTGCCGGTGATCGCGGCGGTACAGGGCCGCTGTCTGGGCGGCGGCTTCGAGCTCGTGCAGGCCGCCGACTTGATCGTCGCGGGCGACAGCGCCGTGTTCGGTCAGCCCGAGATCCTGCTCGGCGTGATCCCACCTGCGGCGTGCGCCCTGCTCCCCGCGCGGGTCGGGCGTGGGGTCGCGGCGGAGCTGGTGTACGGGGGCGACACGATCACCGCGGCCGAGGCAGCGCAGGTGGGACTCGTGCGCCGGGTGGTGCCGGACGGCCAACTGGCGGACGCGGCGCTCGCGCTGGCGGGGCGGATCGCCCGGCATTCGGGCGCCGCGCTGCGCCTCGCGAAGCGGGGCCTCAGAGGCGGCGCGGCGGCGGCGAGCGCCGCCGCGTTGCGCGGGCAGGGAGAGCTCTACCTCCATGGGGTGATGACGACCCAGGACGCCCTCGAAGGGCTACTCGCCTTCGTCGAGAGACGGGCGCCCGCGTGGGCAGACCGATGAGCGCTGCGATCTTCCCCGCGTGGCAGGGCAAGCCGCTCGAAGAGATCCTCTACCACGCCCGCGAGCTGGTGGAGGACCCCGAGTTCCCCACGGTGCGGCGCTGGCGCGAGCGCGGCGGGAAGGTGGTGGGCCACTTTCAGGTCTACTTTCCCGAGGAGATCGCCCACGCCGCGGGGCTGCTGCCGTTCAAAGTGCGCGGCGCCCCGGTCGAGCCGACGCAAGCGGAGTCGCACTTCGGCTCCTACCTGTGCTCGATCATCAAGACGTCGCTCGAGCTGGCGCTGTCCGGGCGCGTGGCCCTCGAACTGTTCGTGACGCACCCGATCTGCGATGCGGCGCGGAACTTGGCCGGCGTGTGGGGCCGGAATGTCTCGTATCCGTGCCGGATTCTCTATCTCCCTCAGAACCCGAACTCTTGCGCGGCGGCGCCCTACCTGCGTGACGAGTACGACCGGCTGCGGCGTGCGCTCGAGGAGATCGCGGGCCGGGCGGTCACGGACGGCGAGCTGCGGCGCTCGATCGCCGTCTTCAACGAGAACCGCGACCTGCTGCGCCGGCTGTACGCCGTGAAGCGCGACCAGCCGTGGCTCGTGACGGCGGATGAAGCGTATGTGCTCGTGGCGCTCGGGGGGCTCATTCCGCGCGAAGAGCACAACGATCTGCTGCGCACCGTGCTGCCCCTCATCCAGCGCCGGTCCACGCCGCGCCAGGACAAGATTCGCGTGATCCTGGAGGGCGGCTTCTGCGAGCAGCCTCCGCTCGACCTGCTTCGCGCCATCGCGCGCTCGTGCTACGTGGTGGACGACGATCTTCTGATCGGCATGCGGTGGATCACCGAGGACGTGTCCGTTTCGGGCGACCCGCTCATGAATCTCGCGCGGGCCTACGTGGACCACTCGGCGCACAGCCCGGTGCAGCACGACCTCCGCAAGCCGAAGGACCGCATGCTGCTCGAGCGCCTGGACGGCGCCCAGGCGCGGGCCGCGATCCTCATGTCGGCCAAGATGTGCGAGCCGGGGCTCGAGGAGTTGGTGGTGCACACGCGTGCGCTGGACCAGCGCGGGATTCCGTACTTCGTGAGCGAGTTCGAGGAGAACATGACGAGCTTCGATCAGCTCGAGATCCAGCTCGAGACGTTCGTCGAGAACCTGCTGTTCGACTGAGGCGGTCATGACGACTTCGGGGACGAACGCCAGCGTCGTGGGACGCGGCAACGCCGCGGGCGCGCAGCTGTTCCGCGACTGGTTCCAGGAGCTCTCCGGTGCGGCGGAGCAGGGTCGCGGCGCCGCTTACGTCTTCGTGATGGGGAGCCTCGCCGAGCTATTGCGGGTGTTCGACTTTCCGCTTGTGTTCCCCGAAATCAATTCCCTCCAGTCCGCCGTCCGGCGCGTGGCACACGAGTACCTGAACGAGGCCGAGAGCTACGGCTACTCTCCGGACATCTGCGGCTACGTGAAGGCTGACGTGGCCACGCAGCTGCGCGGCGGCGCTCACCCGATGGGAAAGATCCCCAAGCCCGCGCTCGCGATCTGCACCAACGCCTGCAACACCTACATCAAGTGGGGGGAGATCTGGGAGCGGATGTACGGGATGCCGTTGTTCACGCTCGACATCCCCGGCTCGCGCGGGGCGGGGCTCGCCAGTGCGCGCGGCAGCGAGGACTTCGAGCGGGACCGGCGTTACGTGGAGGCGCAGCTCGGCGAGCTGATCGCCCTGTGCGAGCGGGTGTCGGGGCGGCGCTTCGACGTCGACCGGCTGCGCGAGCATCTGGGCCACGCCAATGCCCTCACCGCCGGCTGGCGGCGCGTGCTCGAGCTCAACCGCAACCGGCCCGCGGTGTTCAACGCGCTCTCCGACGGCACGATCTACTTGGGCGTGGCCAACGGGTTCCGCGGCACGCCCGAGGGCGCGGCGTTCTTCCGCGATCTGGTTGAGGAGATGGCCTATAAGGCCGAGCACGGCATCGGGACCGCCATCGAGGAGCGGTGGCGCCTCATCTTCGTCGGTGTGCCCTGCTATCCCATTTTCCGGCGCTTCGGCGAGCTGTTCACCGACTGGGGCGGCGTGTTCGTGAACTCGACGTACCTGCGGTTCGCGTCGGGCGGCGCGAATCTCGGCTTTGCGTACGATCTCGCGCGCCCGATCGAGAGTCTGGCCGAGGGCGTGCTGCTCGGCGTGCGCCACGCGATGGACAGCATGTTCTTCCAGACCGAGGCGTTGGCCGAGATGATCGACACGCACGCCGCGGATGGGATCGTGTACCACGCTATCAAGAGCTGCCGCACCGTCTCGACCGGGCTCGCCGACACGCGGCGGGCGCTGATGGCGCTGCGCGACGTGCCCAGCTTGTTCATCGAGTCCGATATGATGGACCGGCGGGTGGTGTCGGAGGCGCAGATGAAGAACCGCATCGACGCGTTCTTCGAGGGGCTCGCGGTGCGGCGCCACCCGGCGGCCACCGCGCCCACGTTCACGGTGTAGGGGAGACAAGCGCGATGGCCTACGCGGCGGGCGTGGACGTCGGTTCCACGCAGACGAAAGCAATCATCATCGACGAAGCCCGCCGGATCGTGGGCCGCTCGCTCATCGACACCGGGGCGAACGTGATGCGGGCGGCCGACGCGGCGTTCCACGAGGCGCTGGGGAGCGGCGACCTGCGCGAGGAGGAAGTCGAGTTCGTCGTGGGGACGGGGTACGGCCGCTACAAGGTCACGTTCGGCAACGCGCAGGTGACCGAGATCAGCTGCCACGCGCGGGGAGCGGTGCACCTGTTCCCGCGCACGCGCACGGTGCTCGACATGGGCGGGCAGGACACGAAGGCGATCCGCGTGGCGCCGACCGGCGAGATCGTGGACTTCTGCATGAACGACAAGTGCGCCGCCGGGACGGGCCGGTTCCTCGGCGCGGCCGCGGTGGCGCTCGACCTTCCCCTCGCCGAGCTCGGGCCGACGGCGCTCAAGGGCGAGCGCGCCGTGAAGATCAGCACCACGTGCACGGTGTTCGCCGAGTCGGAGGTGCTGTCATGGCTCGGCAAGGGCAAGAAGATCGAGGACATCCTGCTCGGCGTGCACGAGTCGATCGCCGCGCGCTCGATCGGGCTGTTGCGCCGGGTCGGCATCGAGCAGGAGGTCACGTTCACCGGCGGCGTCACGAAGAACCGCGCCATGGTGGAGACCTTGAACCGGCGGCTCGGCCTGACAGTCAACGTGAGCGACGAGTCGCATTTCATCGGGGCGATCGGCGCCGCGCTGTTCGCCCTCGACCGCATCGCGGCCGGCCGCGCGCCGGCCGGCCCCGCGCGGGAGCGCGCATGACCCTCACTGCCGGAGTCGACATCGGCTCCACCTACGCGAAGGCCGTGGTCGTCACGGCGGACGGGACGATCCTGGGTCGGGCCATGGAGTCGACCGGGTTCAAGCTCGCGCAGGCCGCCGAGCGGGCGTTGGCGCGCGCGCTCGACGCCGCGGGTGTGGCCCGGGCGGACGTGAGCTACGTGGTGACGACCGGATTCGGCCGCCACCAGACGGGCATCGGCGACGTGGCCGTCACCGACCTGACCGCCGGCGGTCGCGGCGCGAAGCACCTTTTCCCGGGCACGCGCACCGTCCTCGACGTCGGTGGCCACACGATGAAAGCGAGCCGGCTGGGAACGGACGGGAAGGTCCAGAGCTTCCGGCTGAACGACAAGTGCGCGGCCGGCACGGGCGCGTTCCTCGAGAAGACGGCGCGCTATCTGGGATACACGACGCAGGAAATCGGGCCGCTCGTCGCGACGTCCAAGAACCCCGTGCTGATCTCCGGCGTCTGTGCCGTGTTCGCCGAGTCGGAGGTGATCAACCAGCTGTCGGAGGGCGCCGCACCCGCCGACATCATGCACGGCGCCATCGTCTCGCTGGTGGATCGCTCGGTGCAGCTGATGAAGCGCGTGCGCATGGAGCCCGAGTACACGCTCATCGGGGGGATCCTGCGCTTCGAGCGCATGGCGGAGGTGGTCCGGAGCGCGCTCGGGGCGGCGGTCAACGTGCCCCCGGACGAGCTGGTGCAGTTCACGGCGGCGTTCGGCGCCGCGCTGCTCGGTCAGCGCCGCCTGCGCCGGCTCGCCGCCGAGCCCGCCGCCGCCGTCCCCAGCACCGGAGGAAGCGCATGAAAGCCGCGTTGTTCCGCGGGCCCCACCGCCCGCTCGAGCTCGCCGAGGTGCCGACCCCCACGCCCGCAGCCGGCGAAGTCCTCGTCAAGGTCGCGGGCTGCGGACTGTGCCATACCGACCTCCACTACATCGACCACGGCGTCGCGACGTTCAAGCCCCCCCCGCTCATCCTCGGGCACGAGGCCGCGGGCACCGTCGCGGCGCTCGGCGCTGGGGGCAACGGCTTCGCCGTGGGCGACCGCGTGCTCATCCCAGCGGTGCTGTCGTGCGGGCGGTGCGGTTTCTGCCGCCAGGGCCGCGAGAATCTCTGCAGCAACCTCGTAATGCTGGGTAACAACGTGGACGGCGCCTACGCCGAGTACGTCGCCGTACCGGCGAAGGACCTCGTGCCCGTGCCAGTCGAGATCCCGCTCGACCGGGCGTGCGTGATCGCGGATGCGATCTCCACTCCCTACCACGCGGTCAAGCACCGCGGGCGGGTGCGGATGGGAGACAGCGTCGCGGTGGTGGGGTGCGGCGGCGTCGGGCTCAACGTGGTCCAGTGCGCCGCCGCTGCCGGCGCGCGCGTGCTCGCCCTGGATGTGAACGACGAGCGCCTGCAGCTCGCCCGCACGCTCGGCGCGGCGGAAACAATCAATCCGCGCGCAGTCGAGCGCGTGGACAAGGCGGTCCGCAAGGTCACGGAGGGCGGCGTGGACGTGGCGTTCGAGGCGATTGGCACGCCGGCCACGATCGAGCTCGCGTTCGGCCTGTTGCGGCGCGGCGGGCGGCTCTGCGTGATCGGCTACTCGCACGAGCCGGTGACCCTGTCGGCGGCGCGGCTGATGTACTACGAGCTCGAGATCGTGGGCAGCCTGGGGTGCGGCGCCGGGGAGTACCCCGAGATCCTCCGGCTCGTCTGTGCGGGCAAGATCAAGCTCGATCCGATCGTGAGCGGCACCGTGCCGCTCGCGGCCATCAACGACGCGCTGGAACGGCTACGGCGCGGACAGGGGGTCAGATGGGTCGTCACACCATGAGTCGCGCACGACGGTACCAACCTCATGCGGATGTCGCCGTGCCCGCCCCGTTCGAGATGAGCCTGGTACAACGCGGTGCCCGCCTCCGCCGCACCCCGTTCTTCGAGGCCACACAGCGCTTCGGTGCCAAGGCCTACACCGTCTACAACCACATGCTGTTTCCCATCTGCTTTGGCGATCTGGAGGACGAGTACTGGCACCTGATCAACCACGTGACGCTGTGGGACGTGGCCGTGGAGCGCCAGGTGGAGATCACCGGTCCCGATGCGTTCGCGTTCGTCAACATGCTGACTCCGCGTGACCTCGCTCGCTGCGCCGTGGGCCAGGGCAAATATGTCGTCATCACGGCCGAGGACGGGGGCATCATCAACGATCCGGTGCTGCTGCGCCTCGGCGAGAATCATTTCTGGCTGGCCCTCGCCGACTCGGACGTGCTGTTGTGGGCACGGGGTGTCGCGCGCAACGCCGGACTCGACGTCCGCATCGGCGAGCCGGACGTGTCCCCGGTCCAGATCCAGGGACCCAAGGCTAAGCTCGTCGTGCAGGCGCTGTTCGGAGACCGAGTGCCGCGGCTGCCCTACTACCACTTCGTCGAGACCGCGCTCGACGGGATCCCCGTCGTCGTGACGCGCACCGGCTGGACCGGAGAGGTGGGGTACGAAATCTACCTGCGTGACGGCAGCCGGGGCGGCGAGCTGTGGGACCGGATCATGGCGGCGGGCAAGCCCCACGCTATCCGGCCCACGGGCCCGTCGGATATCCGCCGCATTGAGGCCGGGATCCTCAACTGGGGGGCGGACATGTCGCTGGAAAACAACCTCTACGAGGTCGGTCTCGACCGGTTGGTGGACGAGGACAAAGGCGCCGACTTCATCGGCCGGCGGGCCTTGCGAGAGATCAAGGCGGCGGGCGCGCGGCGCAAGCTCGTCGGCATCGAGATCGCCGGCGACGCCCTCGCCCTCAACATGATCAAGTGGCCGGTGCGGGCCGACGACAAAGTGGTCGGGCACGTCACATCGGCGGTGTTTTCGCCGCGGTTGCGCAAGAATATCGGGTACGCCATGGTGCCCGCCGCCCAGGCCGCGCTCGGAACGAGCCTCGCAGTCGACCTGCCCGGCGCCGACGCGCGGCCGGCGCGAGTCGTGGCCAAGCCCTTTGTCGACCCGGAGAAGGAAATCCCCAGGCGACCGCTCGCTTGAGGTCTTGCCCGAAGCCTGGGCGAACGCACTCCCGTACAGGATCGTCGGGACGTCGGCCTCGACGAACATGGGCCTCCGCCCGGCGTTCGCGGCATCGACGCTCGATCCCGACGTGGCGAGCATCATCTGGGTGGTGTGGTACTGGGTGAGCGGCGCGATGCTCGTGTTCGGGGCGCTCGCCCTCTGGGCCTGGTTCGCCGCTCGCCGCGGCAGCCGCGACGTGCTGGTCGTGCCGATCGTGATCGCCGTGTTCTACATGATCACCGGTGCCGTGACGACCGCCGTCGAGCACGACGCGTTCTGGCTGCTATTCCTTGTCGAAGAAACGTTGCTGTTCGTATCTGCGCTCCGATTGAAACGCACCGCCTGAGCCGGGCGGTGCGGCGGCGCCACACCCCCCGGCCGGAACCGGACCCCGCGCTCCGGTGTTAGCGACGTACCGACAACACGAGCCATATGACGACTTCATCCGTGCCCCCGTTCGCGGGCGTCCCCGACGTTTCCCCCGCCGCCAAGAGCGGCACGTTCTTCCTGGGC
This sequence comes from Gemmatimonadota bacterium, assembly GCA_041482275.1. Lineage (GTDB taxonomy): Bacteria > Gemmatimonadota > Gemmatimonadetes > Gemmatimonadales > GWC2-71-9 > AG41. The sequence goes on from JBGPDL010000027.1 coordinate 25,518, forward strand.
GGCGAGCTGCCGGTGTACCGGCTTGGCTTCGGCGCCATGCGGCTCACCGGCGAGGGCATCTGGGGCGAGCCGCGCGACCGACAGGAAGCGATCGCGGTCCTGCGCCGCGCCGTCGAGCTGGGGGTGAACCTGATCGATACCGCCGATTCCTACGGTCCCGAGGTGAGCGAGCGGCTGATCGCGGAGGCGCTCTACCCCTATCCCGACGAGCTGACGATCGCCACCAAGGCCGGTCTCGAGCGCCCCGGCCCGGATCAATGGGCGCCGAACGGACGCCCCGAGCACCTGCGCGCCGCCCTCGAAGGCAGCCTGTGCCGGCTCAAGCTCGAGGCGATCGATCTGTACCAGCTGCACCGCGTCGATCCCGCAGTACCGCTCGAGGATCAGCTCGGCGCGCTGATCCGGATGCAGGAACAGGGGAAGATCCGCTTCATCGGTCTGTCGGAAGTGTCCGTGGCGGAGCTCGAGCGGGCCCGCAAGATCGTGCCGATTGTCTCGGTGCAGAACCGCTACGGACTGACGGACCGTCAGCACGAGGCGGTCTTGGCCCACTGCACGCGCGAGGGCATCGCGTTCCTGCCGTGGTTTCCGCTCGCGGCCGGGAAGCTCGCGGACCCCAACGGCCCGCTCGCCCGCGCCGCCGGGCGGCTCGGCGCCACGCCCGCCCAGGTGGCGCTCGCCTGGCTGCTCCGGCGCTCGCCGGTGATGCTGCCGATTCCGGGCACATCGCGCGTAGCGCACCTCGAGGACAACATGGGCGCGGCGCTGCTCGAGCTGTCGGAGCAGGAGTTCGAGGAGCTGTCGCGCGCCCGGGCGGCGTAGGCCGCCCGCGTCAGCTCTTCGCCCGCAACAGCTTCCACGCCAGGCTCCAACTGCCCGACTGGATGGCGATGGTGACGTAAAGCAGCGCCAGTGGCTCGAGCAGCCGGGCGCCCGCTAGCGCGCCGATGTCGGTCACCACCCACCCGAACTTGCGGCAGATGTCGCCGACGGTCTGCCGCGCCTTGGCGTCGTCGCCGCAGATGAACATCTCGGGTGGGCCGCCCGGCAGCTGCGGCCTGTACATGAAGGCGTAGTTCACGGTGTTGAACGCCTTCACGACCTTGGCGCCCGGCAGCCAGCGCTGCACCTGCTCGCCCCCCGAGTCGTTCAGGCCCAGCCACAGTCCCGGCGGGGCGTTGGGCGCGAACTTGAGCGGGTTGGTCGCGTCGATCACGATCTTGCCGGCGAGGTTCTTCGGGTCCGCGAGCTTGATGGCGTTTTCGGTGGCGCCGCCCTCCCACTTGGTGGCGAGCACCGCCAGCTCGCCGAACCGCGCGGCGTCGGCGAACGTGCCGGCGGACGCCTTCGGGCCCGCCTGCTTGGTCCACTGCGCGACCTTCCCGTCGTCCGGCTTGCGGGTGCCGAGCTTCACCTCGTGACCTTCCTTGGCGAAGCCCGTGCCGAGCGCCTGGCCCACGGGGCCGGAGCCGAGCATTGCGATCTTCAAGGCGAGTGTCCTCCCGGGCGGTTGCTCGAATACATAGGTGCGTTGCTCCTTCCGGAGTGCTTGCGGCGCGTGCTCAAGGAGCGGGAACGGGCGGTCCCGGTGTGAGGACCTTGCCCCATCCCCTCACTGCTGCTGCCACGTTGGCCGCACGTCCTGCGTCACCAAGTTGATCAGGGTGCTCACGAGCCGCCCGTAGGCCTCCTTCGGATCCTTGGCGGTGAAATCGAGCTGTCCGCCGACCAGGGCGATGTGACCGACTCGTTGGGTCGCCCAGGCGCTCGAACGCCACAGCGTGGCGCCCGAGCGGGTCGAGAGCAGCCGCACGGAGAGATCCACGCGGATCGTGGCTTCGAGATGCGGGGTGACGAGCGAGGCGATCCCGCCGCCCGCCTGGGGATTCGTCACCTTGAGATGACCCGCGAACACGGCGCCGATGTCGCGCTGCTTGCCCAGCTCCTGGGCCGCGGCGATGCCGAGCGCCCGTTCACCCACCCGCTTGAGCAGCGTGTCTGCGGGCCCGAGCTCGAGCACCTCGATCCCGGGCTGCGCCGCAAGCAGTGCCTCGGCGAACTGCTCGGTCGCGTACTGATGAAGCGAGCCCTTGGCGTTCTCGACGGTGAAGGTCACCAGCCCCAGCCGGCCGTACGTCGTCACATCGAGGCGCGGCGGGACTTGAACCACCGGGCGGCGGGCGCCGCCACAGCCCAGAGCGAGCAGTGCGAGGAGGAGCGCCGACCGGCCGCTGCAGCGTGTGTGCATCGTCACCTCGGGAAAAGGGGCTGTGGTGGGCGGCGCTACCACGGTAGGGGGACCGGTTCGCCCGGTCAAGCCGGAGGTTCGGCAGCGGCCGAGCTAGCCTTCGCCCGGCTTTGCGCCAGGACGAAATGCAGGCCACTATTGTCTGGGTGACGACGCCCCGATCTGCCCCCGCTGGGGTCGCGGGGGCCGCCGCGACCGCGCCGGACCGCAAGCCGCGTGACGACGAGATCGACGTCTACGGGTTGACCCACCCCGGCAACGTTCGCCCCACCAACCAGGATCACTTCCTCATCGGCTCGTTGCGCAAGCATATGGATGTGCTGCTCACGAGCCTGCCCAGCGTGGATGTCGTGCCGAAGGACCACGAGCGTCTCGCGTTCCTCGCGATGGTCGCGGACGGAGTGGGAGGGACGGCGGGGGGAGAGGAAGCGAGCCGCTTGGCGGTCGAGGCGGTCACCGAGTACGTGGCGAATGCGACTCACTGCTACTACGCCGCCGATCCGGCCGATCAGGTGACGTTTGCGCGAGCGCTCGAGGCGGCCGCGCATCAGGTCCACACCGATATCTTGCGGCGCCGCGAAGGAGACCCCGAGCGCGAGCACATGGCGACCACCCTCACCTTGTGGATCGGCGTGTGGCCTCGTGCCTACCTGCTCCACGTGGGCGACAGCCGCTGCTATCTGCTGCGCGAGCGCCGGTTGATTCAGCTGTCGCGCGACCAGACGCTGGCTCAGGAGCTCGTGGACCGCGGCGTCTTCCGGCGGAGCGAAGCGGTCCGCACTCCGCTCGCCAACGTGCTGTCGAGCGCGCTGGGCGGGCCGGAGACGGCGCCCGTGGTCACCGCCATGCAGCAGGACTGGAACAACGTGGGGCTGCTATGCTCAGACGGACTCACCAAGCACGTCTCGGACGAGCGCATCCGCGAGCGCCTGCTCTCGATGACGTCGGCCAGGAGCGCGTGTGAGGGCTTGTTGCAGGACGCGCTCGACGCCGGCGGCGCCGACAACATCACGGTGGTCGTGGGACGGACAGTGCGTAAGGAGGTCGCTTGACGGGGCTGCTGCTCTTCACGCTGTGGGCGAGTCGCGCCGGCGCGCAGGACCCGCAGTGGACCATGCCGGCGAAGGACTACAGTGCCACTCGTTACAGCGGTTTGGCCCAGATTACGGCGGCGAACGCGGGCCGGCTCCGTCCCGTATGGACGTTTTCGACCGGCGTACTCGGCGGCCACGAGGGGCAGCCGCTGGTCGTCAACCACACGATGTATGTCGTCACCCCGTACCCGAACGTGCTGTACGCCTTCGACCTCACGCAGGACGGCTATCCGCTCAAGTGGAAGTATCGCCCCGACGTCGACCCCAACGCGGTCGGCATCGCCTGCTGCGATGCGATCAACCGGGGTGCGTCTTATGCCTCCGGGAAGATCGTTTACAACCTGCTGGACGGGCGCACTGTCGCGATCGACGCGGCCACCGGCAAAGAGCTCTGGAAGACGAAGATCGCCGATCTGGCGAAGGGCGAGACGACGCCGGTGGCGACCTTCGTCGTCAAGGACCGGGTGATCGTCGGAGCCTCGGGCGGCGAATTCGGCATCCACGGTTGGGTGAAGGCCCTCGACCTGGAGACCGGCCGGATCGTGTGGACCGCGTACAACATCGGCCCGGATTCGGAAGTGCTGGCGAAGGCGGGCACGTTCCGGCCGTTCTACGACAAGGGGACCGAGCTCGCGCTCACCACCTGGCCCAAGGACGTCTGGAAGAACGGCGGCGGGCCGGTCTGGGGCTGGATGTCCTACGATCCGGTGCTCGATCTCCTCTATTACGGCGTCGGGAATCCCGGGCCGTACAATCCCGATCAGCGCGCGGGCGACAACAAGTGGACGGCCAGCGTGCTGGCGCGCCGCCCCGCGGACGGCTCGCTCGTGTGGGCGTATCAATTCACCCCGCACGATAGCTGGGACTACGACGCCAACGCCGAGATGATCCTCGCGGACCTGGACATCCGGAGCCGGCGGCGCAAAGTGCTCGTGCACTTCGACAAGAACGGCTTCGCCTACACGCTCGACCGCGCCACCGGAGAAGTGCTCTCGGCCGAACCGTTCGTCGAGGTCAACTGGGCGAAGCGCGTGGACCTCGCCACCGGCCGTCCGGTGGTCGACTCGACCAAGCTGACCGGCGCGTCGCGCGGCAACGTCAAACACATCTGTCCGACGCTGGAAGGAGGGAAGAGCCCGGCGGCACCCGCGGCCTACTCCCCGCGCACCGGCCTGTTCTACGTCTCCACGAACAACATGTGCATGGACTATCAGGCAACCCAGGCGACGTACATCGCCGGGACACCGTTCATCGGCGCCACCACGCCGTATCAAGCGGGGTCCGGCGGCAACCTGGGCGCGTTCATCGCCTGGGACGCCGCGCGCGGGCGCCGGGTATGGGAGATCAAGGAGCGCTACCCCGTGTGGAGCGGCGTCCTCGCGACCGGTGGGGACGTCGTGTTCTACGGCACGCTGGACGGCTGGTTCAAGGCGGTCGACGCCAAGAGCGGTCGCCCGCTGTGGAGATTCAAGGTCGGCTCGGGAGTGGTGGGGAATCCGATCAGCTTCACCGGGGCGGACGGCCGACAATACGTCGCCGTCTATGCCGGCATCGGCGGCGACTGGTTTCTCCTGGCGGGGGACGTGCGCTCCGACGACCCCGCGGACGTCCGGCCACCGGCGGACTTCACGCCCGACATCGCGCGGCACACGAGCCAGGGCGGCATCGTGTGGTTGTTCGCGTTATGAGAGCGTTCCTGGTGGTGGTCGCGCTCGCCGCCTGCAGGGAACGCGCAGCGGGACCGCCGCGGGCGGTACGCTACGATCAGCACGTGTTCGCGGGCGGCGTGGCCCCACCCGCCGCCACGCTACGGAATCCCTATAAGGGCGACCGTGCGTCCGCCGCACAGGGAGAACGAACCTTCGGCGTCATGAATTGCGACGGCTGCCACGGGGGCGGGGCACTGGGCTGGGTGGGTCCGAGCCTGGCTGACGGGCGGTGGCGGTTCGGCGGCTCGGACGGCCCGATCTTCCAATCCATCTACTACGGCCGGCCGCACGGCATGCCGGCGTACGGCGGACTGCTGCTCTCGCCCGACGCGGTGTGGAAGCTCGTGACCTATCTCCAATCGCTCGAGCCGCCGGCGGACGTGCCGACGGAGGCATGGAAGTAGACGCTAGTTGGCCTTGAGCACCGCTTCGACAAAGCTCAACGTCTTGGTCTCCACCCACTCGGTGGTCACGCCCTCCACCCGCATCGTCCCCAGGCGATCGGTGCTGGTCGAGACCACCCGGCCCTTCGAGGCGGGCTGTCGCACGTCGCGTGCGACCGCGATGCCCCGCCGGGGATCGCACTTGAACGCGAGCATCGACGCGAGCGCGGTCGCTCCGGGCGTGCGGGGTGTGAACACCAGCGCCACACTGGGATAGACGTCGGTACTCTCGGTGTGGTCGTCGATCGCGGCCTCGTGACCGGCGTCGCGCAGCTCGGCCGCGAAGGTCTGCAGCACCGATCGCACGACCTTCTGGAGGCGGTCGCCGCAGGCGCGGCGCCGCCGCTCCCCTTCGTCGGGGACCGGCTGGGTGTCGGCCGGGCCCTGCGCGGTCCGCTCGCCGTAGGTCTTGAGCAGGGCGCGCAGCTTGTCAACGGTCTTGTCGGCCATCCTTCTTCTAGCCGTTTCCCCGTTCGCGACCCGGCACATCCAGCACGCCGCGCAGCCAGGCGACGATCTCTTCCAGGTCGAACGGTTTCCGGAGCACCGTGCAGGGATTGCGCTCCAGCCAGGAGCGCACCGAATACGCTTCGGCGTCGCCCGTCATGATCGCGATGCGGCCGACCAGTGCCGGGGTGCGGTGCACCAGGGCGATGTACAGCGCCAGGCCCGACATGGTGGGGAGGCGCACGTCGAGCAGCACGGCGTCGGCGCGCTCGGTGGCGAGCAGCTCGTAGGCGGTCTCCGCGCTCGCTGCGCCGAGCGCGCGGTACCCTTCCCGCGCGAGGGCACGCTCCAGCGCGCGCCGCAGCGACGCTTCGTCCTCGACGACGAGGACGGTGAAAAGCGGCTCGCTCACGAGACCGAGACGCGCGCCTGGAGGGCGGGCACGAAGCCCTGCGCCACGCGCTCGAGCGCTTGGGCGGGCTCGAGGGTGAGTCGCATCTCTCCGGCGGTCAGTCCGAGGTAGAGGCGCGCGTGCGCCTGCAGCGTTTTGGTCTGGGCGTAGCCCATTCGCTGGGCCACGTCCTCGATGGTGAAGCCGGGGTCCTGCAGCAGCCGGTGCGCGTACAGCACGCGCGCCGCCGCGAGAAAGTGGCGCGGCGAGGGCAGCCCCAGGCGCGCGAACCAGCGCTCGAAGGTGCGGCGGTCCAGCCGGGCGCGCGCCGCGACCTGCTGCACCGTCTGCAGCTCGGCCGGCGAGCGCAACACTTCCTCGAGCACCCAGCGCAGCTCGCTCGGCAGCGGCGCGAGCACCGCCGCGACTTGATCGAGCAGCTGGCGCGACGCGGACCGCGCCTCCTCTTGCACCAGCACGTCGCAGAGCCGGGTCGGGTGGTCGTCGTAGCGGCACAGCACGATGTCACGGATGCCGGTCTGGCCGAGCTGGAGCAGCACCGCCGCCGTCTGGGGCGAGAGGGTGGTGTAGAGGATCAGGGGCAGCGAAGGAAACAGCCGCCGCAGCCGCTCGATCTCCGTGGCGCTCGGAACGCTCATGAGCAGCGGGTCGACCACCGCGAGCTCCACGGGGCGGCCGCGGATCGTCGCGAGGGCGTCTTCCCACGTGCGGGCATGTGCCAGGGGAAACCGTGCCGTGGCGGCGCGGCGCAGCTTGTGATACTGCACTTCGGGGACAGCCGCTAGCACCAGCATTGTCGCAAAAACGCCCCCCGATGCCGCGAAAACGCCCTAACGTGCCCCTTGCCGAGACGCGAGCTTAGCAGAGTTGCAGCAGTTCCACTCCTCACACTTCAGTTCGCGGAGGTACGTATGTCGCGCTCGCTTCGCACTCTGCTGGCGTTGCTCGTCGTCTCGTTTGCGCTCAGCGCGTCGGCCTGCGCCGACGCCACCGGCCCGCAGCATGGCTGCGACTACAGCAGCAGCAACACGTGCCACTGAGTCACGCGTAAGGGCGGTCTCGACGCGTCACGTACCGAGGTGTGCGAGTGCGGCCGACACCTCGCGCACGGACTCATTCGGGAATTCCGGCTCCGCGGCGGCCTCAGGTGGTGCCTCGCACCCCTGAGAGCAGTCGCGGAGCCCGTCCTTGATGCGCTCGATACGGAACGCGAACTCGTGCAGCCCCGCCTGTTCCGCGATTTCGAGCGCCGTGCCCAACAACTTCTCCGCTCGATCGAACTGCCCAAACCGCGCCCGACCAATGGCTGTTTTGAGAGAGAAGTCAGACAGAATGTTGGGCGGCATGCTGTCACGGCGGGCTTCACACCGCTCTCGCCACCGCTCGAAGCCGACGCGGTCTCGCCGATAGGAAGCGCAGTGCATCAGCTCGATCATGGCGTTGTCCACGACATCTTGGCTCGCTCCGTGCCGCACGATCTCGGTCAGGGCACGTTCCGCCCCTTCCACGTCGCCGACGATCAACAGCATGATTCCCAGGTCGCTTAGCACGCGCATCCGTGACAGTTCGTCCTCGTACAACTGGAACGCTTGCCATGCGTGCGGGATCGCTTCGGCTGGCTGTCCCCCCATACTTAGCACGACAGCGATCACCTGGTGCGCGCGCGCCTGGGCTTCCCGATCGCCGAGGGCCTCTGAGTCCTGCAATACTCCGCGAAGCGAGCGCCCGGCCTCTAGTAGATTTCCGCGGCCCATCACTGCGTTAGCGCGGCCGATGCGGCTCAGCAGCTCCGAGTGGCGGTCGCCGCTCGCCGCCGCCAGCGCGCCCGCGGCGTCGTAGGCCTGCGCTGCCGCGTCGAAAGCGTTGAGCTTGCGGAGCACGCGCGCCCGTCGCAGCCCGGTGGCG
>JBGPDL010000028.1:0-32404 GCA_041482275.1 Gemmatimonadota bacterium
CAGCCCGCCCAGTTCGGCCTTCTCCCACGCGACCTGGCCGCGCTCGATATCGACCCCCGCGAGCGCGGCATCGGTCGAGGCGAGGAGCGCGCCCGCCGGTGTAACCTGCTGCCAGCGGATGTTCCCCTTCAGCTTCAGGGTCCACGCCGCGGTCGCGCCGGTAGCGACAGCCGCGGGGCGCGCGACGGTCTGCGCGTGGGCGGCCGTGTGGGCCGCGATGACCAGAGCCGTCAGCTGGAGCGTACGACGAGCGGACACGGCGGCCATGGCGATCCCCCTGTGGACGGCGGCGGTTGAACAGCGGCCCCCATATCCCCCCAACTCACGCTGGAGCGCAAGGGCGGGCACCCCGGCGCATCTCGGAGGGGGTCCTGTGTGCGTGTCTGTAGAGTGCCTGAGGAGAGTGCTTGGGCTTCTTGCTCGTGCTGCTGGCAACCGTCGGCGGGAATCCCGTGATCGTGACGCTCGCGGTTCCGGGGGTCACCCTGGCCGCCGAACTCGTGGCCTGGACGACCCCGGCAGGACCGAGCCACTCGGGCGAAGTTACCTCGACGCCTTCGGGCACCCGCTGCTAACAAAGAGCTCCGTTACCCGGGCGCTGTCGGGGGCCATGTCCGGCCGTGGCGGAGCGTGGTAATCCTGGTATCGGTCGTAGAAACGTCGCTCAGACCCCTCATCTACCGCCACTCCTACTCCCTCGGACCCGAGGTTGATAACCCCGCGCCCTTCGGGCAAATCGAGGGTCATCGGCTCATATGCGGCGATCAGGTCGTGAAACGTCATGCCCACGCGGTAGCGGCGGCAAATAACCATCCTAGTGATTGCACCGAGTGCCCGAGGTGAGACTCGAACTCACATCCCGTTGCCGGGACAGGTTTTTGAGACCTGCGCGTATACCATTCCGCCACTCGGGCCCGTGCCATAAAAATGCCACCACTACCTAGATAGTCCAGCCGTACCAAGGAGGTACAAGGGATTTTGAGTCCCCTGCGTCTGCCATTCCGCCACTCGGGCGCGTTTAGCGCTGCGGAGGAGCGATCCGGTCGGCGTCTCGCTGCTTGGCGAGCATGCGTTCTGCGAAGTCCAGCCGCTCCTCGACATCCGCGAGCCGTCTCTGCACGTCCTCAAGCTGGGCGAGTCTTGTCTGAACGTCTTCACCGCCGCCGAGCTTGCTCCGCAAATCCTCCACCGCCTGCGACAGGTGGCGCCGGGACGCTTTGTGCCTGCGTAGCTGGTCCGCGGATGCGAACCGCCCGAAGAGTGCTCTGCCGACGGAGCCGGCCAGGATGATAAAGCCCACACCGACGGCCCACTCGGGGATCCCGATCATGCTCCTCCTCGCGAGACCCTAACTTAGCCGCCCGGGTGCGTGGGCGGGACCCCGGCCTCCATCAGCGTTTCAGCATGTGAACGGGGCTCCGGTGTCGGCTGTCACAGTCCCAATCTGTCTGCAGCGGCCATGATGCAGCCCGCGCGACCACCGGGTGCGCGGACGCCTGGAGTTCGCAAGTCGACCGTCGCTCGGAGAGCGCGGATGCCCCAAGTGCAATACTGGGCCCGGGTGCGGGCCGGGACGGACAGCCCGTTGCGTCGCGGGGCGTGGTATCGCATCGAGGAGCTTACCTCCGTCGAAGCCGTCCTCGACGTGAACCACCGGCTGCTCCGCGTCCCACGGACGTTCCTGCAGATCCTCCCCTTGCGTCCCCCGATGTGGTCGCTCGTCCGTCGTCGGCCCGACGGCGCGCCCCCTGCCGCCTCCGATCTGCGGTACGCCGTTTGCCCGAGCTGCTGCGACCGCAGCCCGTTGCACGACTCTGCGCCGACCATGCGTTGCCCGCGCTGCGGCGCCGTGTTCGCGATCGCGTGGTCGGACTCGCCCTGGCGCGCCTTCGAAGTGCTGTCGGGCCAGCCGGAGGACGGGGCGCTGGCGCGCGCCCGCGCGGCCGCGCTGCGCGCGCTCGCCGCGGCGTTCGGCCTCAGGCCCTAGCGGGCGGGAAGCCTTCCTACGGCCGCCGTCGTGGTCGCATCACCCGGCGCCGGGGAGCCATCCCGCGCCGCTGCTCGCGGATTTCCTGAATGCGTCGCCGCAGCTGCTCCCGCATCACCTGGTAGCGGGCGTGCTGCACGGGGCTCAGGTAGCCCGCGATTTCGCGGTCCTCGTCCCCCTCGAGCTGGGCGAGCGCCGCGCGATTCCGGTCACGCGCGTCCATCAGCTTGCGCACGCTGTCACTGTTCGCCGGGACGCCGGGCTGCAGCTGGCCGTGCAGCGCGTCGGCCACGGCGCGTTGATTGCGGGCGAGCGCGCGGCGTCGCTCGAGAAAGCGGCCCTCCGTCGCCCGGAGGCGCGCCACCTGATCGTTCGACAGGTTGAGGTCCTGGTGCACCCGCTCGTTCCAGCGCTGGCGGATCCGCCGCTGCAGCTGCTGCACCTCCGCGTCGTCGCTCGTGTCGGCAGGTATCTGGGCCCTGAGCCCGGACACGACGAGCAGCATCACCAGCAGCCACCACGCTCGTTTCATCGCTCACCCCTCCAGCGAACGCAGCAGCGCTCGCAGCTCATCCGAACTCAAGCCCTCGAGTCCCGTATCGAGCCCACCGCTCTCATCGGTGAGGGGCTGATCGAGTGCCGTGATGGCCTCGCGCAGCTCGGCCGCGGTCAGGCCGCTCAAGTCCTCGCCCAGCGGCACGACCGCCGCCGCGACCGGCGGCCGCGCGCGCCACGGCGCGCGAGCCACGACGGTGACACTCACGACCAGGAGCGCTGCTGCGGCGATCTTTAGCCAGGGTCCCTGCCCCACCCACGACCGCGCTGGGACCGGCGGCTGCCGGCGCAGCCGGGTCACGACCGCCTCTGCCGTGCGCTCGACATCCAGTCGCTCGGCGGCGCGTGCGCCGAGCCGCTGCGCCAGTTTCTCCAGTTCGTCGTCGGTCACGCCAAGTGCTCCTTCAGTCGTTTGACGGCATGGTGGTAGTGCACCCGGGCCGCGCCGGGTGTGGTGCCGAGCGCGGCCGCGATCTCCTCGTACCCGAGCCCCTGCTGCGCCCGGAGCAGGAACACGTCACGCTGCATGCGCGGCAACCGGTCGAGCCCCGCCGCGAGCCGCGCTTCCGCTTCGCCGGCGACCGCTTGCTCGTGTGGATCGCCGTCGGTGGCCCGCAAGTCGTCTCCCAGCGGGACCACCCGCGCGCGGCGCGAGCGCCGCTGCGCATCCTTCAGCACGTTGCCGCCGATCGTCATCAACCAAGTGCGAAAGCGGCACTGTCCGCGGAACTTGGCCACAGCGCGGAACGCGCGAATGAACGTCTCCTGCACCAGGTCGTCCGCGTCGGCGTCGCACGCGCCCGCGCCCCCCAGGAAGCGGGCGAGCGCGCGTGCGTGACGGCGGACCAGTTCGGCCGCCGCCTGCTCGTCACCGCCCTGCCAGGCGGCGATCAGCGCCGCATCGGTCGGCACCGCGGCGACGGGCTCGGCGTGGGGCATGCGCGTCGGTAACCGTAGACGTTGGAGTACGGGAAATATTAGGGGGGTGGAGGTCGGTGGAGGTTAGGGGAGGTTGGTGGAGGTCGGGCGCAAACCTCCACCAACCTCCAAACCCCCCACGACCTTGACCATCGGTTGGCGCGCCCCTAGCTTCACAATTCGAACGCCCGTTCGAACCCCAATGCGACCGTACGACGAGCGCCTCGACCAATTCCTCTCCCGGGCGGCGAAGATCTTCGCCGTCCAGGGCTACCACTCCACCACCATGCGCGACCTCGCGGCGGCCACCGGCATGTCGCTCGCGGGGATGTACTACTACGTGCGGGGCAAGGAAGAGCTGTTGTACCGCATCCAGGAGCGGTGCTTCACGCAGGTGCTGGCGGGGGCCGAACGCGCGCTGGCGGGAGTGGGCGACGCCGACCCGGCGGAGCGGCTGCACGCGTTCATCCGCCATCACGTGGCCTTCTTTGCCGCGCACATGGCCGAGATGAAGGTGCTGTCGCACGAAGCGAACTCGCTCGCGGGTGAGCGCGAGCGTCGGGTGAGCGCGATCAAGCGGCGCTACGTGGACCTGCTCGAGGGCCTGCTGAAGGATGCGTCCCCCGAGGAGCCGGCGACGGAGCGCAGCGCCGCCGCGTATATCCTCTTTGGCATGATGAACTGGATCTACAACTGGTACGACCCCGCGGGCGAGATCGACCCCGAGCGCCTGGCGGAGCTCATTGCGCGCATCTTCGTCGGCGGGTTCGCCGAGGCGCGCTCCACGGTACATGGAGGCTGACGGCTCATGGCAACGATGACGGAACCCAAAATCGAGCGGCAGACGCTGGTTCACTACTTGGTGGAAGGCGGGGTCGCGATCATCGAGTTCGACGACCCGCCCGCCAACACGTACACGTACGAAATGATGCGTCAGCTCGACGAGGCGATCCTGAAGGCGCGCTTCGACGACGGCGTCCACGTGGTGGTGCTGCGTGGCCACGGCGACAAGTTCTTCTCGGCGGGCGCGAACATCGGCATGCTCAACAGCGTCACGCCGCGCTTCAAGTTCTTCTTTTGCCTGCACGCCAACGAGACGCTCAACCGCCTGGAGCAGACGCCGAAGCTGACGATCGCCGCGCTGAACGGGCACACGGTGGGCGGCGGGCTCGAGATCGCGATGGCGTGCGACATCCGGCTCGCGAAGGAAAACGCCGGCAAGATCGGGCTCCCCGAGGTGAACCTCGGCGTGCTTCCCGGCACGGGAGGGACCCAGCGGTTGGCGCGGCTGATCGGCAAAGCGAGGGCCATCGAGCTGATGGCGAAGGGCGAGCTGTTCTCGTTCGATCGCGCCAAGGAGCTCGGCATGGTGAACGAGATCTTCCCCGCCAAGGAGTTCTGGGAGCAGGTGATGCTCTACGCCCGGCAGTTCTGCCCGCCGCACAAGGCCTCCAAGGCAGTCGGCCTGATCAAGCGGTCGGTCCAGACGGGCGCCGAGATCCCCTTCGAGTCGGCGCTCGCCCTGGAGCGCGAACTGCAGCAGCAGCTGTTTCAGAGCGAGGATGCGAAGGAGGGCATCGCCGCTAGTCTCGAGAAGCGGGTCGCGGAGTTCAAGGGCCGGTGAAAACCGACCTCCTGATCGGTAACGAGTGGCGGGCGGCCGCCACGCGGTACAGTCTCACCAATCCCGCCACGGAAGAGCCGCTCGCCGAAGTGGCCGAAGCGGGCGAGGCTGAGATCGATGCCGCGGTCCGGGCGGCGCGCGCGTGCCTCGAATCGAAGGAATGGCGCGACCTCCCGGCCCGGCGGCGCGGGCAACTGCTCTATCGCGTGGCCGAGCTGGTGGAGCAGCGCGCGCCGGAGATCGCCGAAATCGAGACGAGGAACAACGGCAAGCCGCTGTTCGAGTCGAGGATCGATGTGGCGATGGCGATCGAGACGTTTCGCTACTACGCGGGGTGGGCGGACAAGCTGACGGGCGACACGTTGCCCGTGAGCGGCAACTGCTTCACCTACACGCTGCGCGAGCCGGTGGGCGTCGTGGGGGCGATCGTGCCGTGGAACTTCCCGCTCAATCTCGCCACGTGGAAGGTGGCGCCGGCGCTCGCGGCGGGGTGCACGGTGGTCTTGAAGCCCGCGCACGAGACGCCACTCACCGCGCTCCTGCTCGGTGAGATCGCCGTGGCCGCCGGACTGCCTCCGGGGGCGCTGAACGTCGTGCCCGGGCCTGGGTCGACCGCGGGCGCGGCGCTGGTGCGTCACCCGCTCGTGGACAAGATCGCCTTCACGGGCTCCACCGCCGTTGGTCAATGGATCATGCGGGAGGCGGCGGGCACGGTGAAACGGGTGACGCTCGAGCTCGGCGGCAAGAGCCCGAACATCATCTTCGCCGACGCCGATCTGCCGGCCGCCGTGCGCGGTGCTCAGAACGGGATTTTCTACGGGAAGGGTGAGGTGTGCGCGGCGGGGTCGCGCCTGCTGGTGGAACGAGCGGTCCACGACCAGGTAGTGGAGCAGCTCGCCGAGCGGGCGAAGCAGCTCACGCCCGGCGATCCGTTCGACAAGAACACCCGGCTCGGCGCCATCGTATCCAAGCGCCAGCAGGAGACCGTGCTCTCCTACATCGCCGCCGGCCAGAAGGAGGGCGCCCGGCTGGTAGCGGGCGGCAAGCCGGCGAAGGTCAACGGCAAAGGCTACTTCGTCGAGGCGACCGTGTTCGACGGCGCGAAGCCGGGGATGAAGATCGTGGACGAGGAGATCTTCGGGCCCGTGCTCTCCGTGCTCACCTTCGAGAACGAAGCGGACGGCATTGGACTCGCCAACCAATCGATGTACGGTCTCGCTGCGGGAATTTGGACCAAAGATGTCCAGAAGGCGCACCGCGTGGCCCGGGCAATCAAGGCTGGGACCGTGTGGGTCAACACCTACAACCTCTACGATCCCGCGGCGCCCTTCGGCGGCTACAAGTTCTCGGGATTCGGCAGAGATCTCGGGAAAGAGGCCCTGGACAACTATACGGAGACCAAGACCGTCTGGGTCGCCCTGTGAACGACGCATACGTCTGCGCGGCGCTGCGCACGCCCGTCGGCAAGCACGGGGGCTCGCTCGCGGGCGTGCGTGCGGATGACCTGGCGGCCATCCCCATCAAAGCCGTCGTCGAGCGCGCGGGTGTTGATCCCGTCTCGATCGACGACGTGATCCTCGGTTGCACCAATCAGGCGGGGGAGGACAACCGCAACGTGGCCAGGATGGCGCTGCTGCTCGCGGGTCTCCCGGTGGAGGTCCCGGGCCAGACGGTGAACCGGCTGTGCGGCTCGGGGCTGCAGGCGGCGGCGAGCGCCGCGCAGGCGATCAAAGCAGGCGAGGGGGAGACGTTCATCGCGGGCGGCGTCGAGAACATGACGCGGGCGCCCTACGTGATGCTCAAGTCGGGGGAGCCGTGGAGCCGCAAGGCTCCCGAGACGGCCGATACGACGGTCGGCTGGCGGTTCACGAACCCACGGCTGAGGAAGGAGTGGACGATCGCGCTGGGTGAGACGGCCGAAGTGGTCGCCGAGCGCTACCGGATCGGCCGGGCCGAGCAGGACGCGTTTGCCGTCGAGAGCCAACGGCGGGCGGAGGCGGCGCTCAGGGCGTGCGTCTTCACCGACGAGCTGGTCCCGGTTCCCCTCCCCGACGGCACGGCGTTCACCACGGACGAGTACCCGCGCGCCGGCACGACGATCGCCCGGGTGTCCGCGCTCAAGCCGGCGTTCCGCAAGGACGGGACCGTCACGGCGGCGAGCTCGAGCGGGATCAACGATGGAGCCGCTGCGCTGCTCGTGACGTCCCGGCCAAGCAAGCCCTTGGCGCGGATCGTCGCGACCGCGGTCGCGGGCGTCGACCCGAGCTGTATGGGCCTGGGCCCGATCCCGGCCACCCAGAAAGCGCTCAAGCGCGCCGGTCTCACCATCGATCAAATCGATCTCGTCGAGCTCAACGAAGCGTTCGCCGCCCAGGCGATCGCCTGCATCCGCGAGCTGAAGCTGGATCCGGCGCAGGTGAACATCTATGGCGGCGCGATCGCGCTGGGCCATCCGCTGGGGGCGACGGGGGCGCGCATCTTGACGACCTTGGTTCACGCCTTGGGCCGGACGCAGTCGCGTTTTGGTCTGGCCACCATGTGTATCGGCGTCGGTCAGGGCATCGCCATGGTTGTGGAGCGCACCTGATGGCGGCGTACGAGCGGGTGCTGGTCGAGATCGTAGACGGGATCGGCACGGTGACCCTCAACCGGCCGGAGAAGCTCAACGCGTTGGACTGCGCCCTGTGCGACGAGCTGCGGGAGGCGCTCGCGCTGCTCACGCGGAGCGACGCCGTGCGCGTCATCGTAATCACCGGCGCGGGCCGGGCGTTCTGTGCCGGTGCCGATCTGGGGGTGCTCGGTGCGGAGGGCCCGGCACTCGTGGTCGCGGGCAAGGACGTGGCGCTCGCCATCCGGGGAGCGCCGCAGCCGGTGCTCGCTGTGGTGAACGGGCCGGCCGCGGGGGGCGGGGCCAACCTGGCGCTGGCGTGCGATTACCGTCTCGCCTCGGATCAGGCGGCGATCGGCCAGGTGTTTCACAAGCTCGGGTTGGTGCCCGATTGGGGCGGGAGCTTTTTTCTGCCGCGGCTGGTTGGTCCGTCCAAGGCGCTCGAGCTGGTGTGGAGCGCCCGCATGGTGCCGGCGGTCGAGGCGCTCGCGCTGGGACTGTTCGACCGGGTCGTGCCGCACGCCGAGCTGCCGGCCGCGGCCCGGGCGCTCGCGCAGCAGTGGGCGGCCCAGCCGCCGGCCGCCGTGCGGCGCGCCAAACAGGCCCTGTACCGGAGCGAGGCCAGCTCGCTCACCGAAACGCTCGACCTCGAGATCACGCAGCAAAACGAATTGTTCGCCACCCCGGAGGCGCGCGAGCGCATCAGGGGCGGCGCTTCACTCGCGAAGAGGAGCCGCTGATGGTCCGCAAGTTGAACAATTTCGACGAATGGATCGACTACTTCCGGTACTGGCAGGATTCAATCGGCCTGCCGCAGGGGGAGATCCGCAGCTTCAAGTTCGAAGCGAAGTTCGGGGAGCCGGAGGTGCCCCACATCGAGTTCGGCCATTACAAAGGCCAGCGCAAGTGGCCGACCGTCATGCACATTCCCGACCAGCGGATCCGGGACGCGCTCCTCAACCTGATTGTGTACCAGGGCGACACGGAGTTCGCCTCCGTGGAGCAGCAGCGCAGCCTCCTCACGCACGCTCCGTCGGACTACGATCTGCTGTCGCTCATGCGGGTGATGACCGAGGAGATGCGTCATGGCTGGCAGATGTCCTACCTCCTGTGTACGCATTTCGGCGACGAGGGCAAGCGGGAAGCCGCGAAGCTGCTCGAGCGCCGTGCCGACGAAGGGGAACGGCTGCTCGGCTCCTTCAACGAATTGGTGGACAACTGGCTCGACTTCTTCACGTACACGCAGTTCATCGACCGCGACGGCAAGTTCCAACTCACCATGCTTTCGGTGTCGGCGTTCGACCCACTGTCACGCTCGATGAATCCGATGCTCAAAGAGGAGTCTTTTCACCTGGGCACGGGAAACAACGGGCTGCTCCGCATCGTGAAGGCGGGCAAGATGCCGCCCGAAGTGATCCAGCGCTTCTTCAACAAGTGGATCCCCACCGCGTTCGACCTGTTCGGCACCGACAACTCGTCGTCCGCACACTGGGCGTACGTGTGGGGCCTGAAGGGCCGCTACGACGAGCGCGACAACCAGACCGAGCCGGACAAGGCGAAGCTCAACGAGTACAGCCGCGATCTGTACCGGCAGGAGATCACGAAATTGATTGAGCGCCTCAACATGTTCATCCCGGAGCGCGAGCGCTGGTTGCACGTGCCGGACACGAAGTTCAACCGCAAGATCGGCGTATACGCACACCAGCTGTACACGGTGGACGGCCAGCCGGTCGACGACGCCGCGAAGTACGCGGCGTACCTGAAGACCGTACTGCCACAGCCCGAGCAGTATGAGACGGTGCACGCGATCGAGAAGGAGCCGGGCTGGATCGAGTCGAAGAAGGCCGACAGCCTGCTCAAGTGAGTCAGGCCCTCGTCATCGCGCACCGGGGCGCGTCGGCCCGCGAGGTCGAGAACTCGCTCGCGGCCTTTCGCGCGGCGGCGGCCCTGGGCGCGGACGCCGTCGAGCTGGACATACATGCGACGGCCGACGGCACCCCCATCGTGCATCACGATGAGACCATCGCGGGCCGCCGCATTGCCGAGCTCACCGCGGACCAGGTCGCCGACGAGCGCCTGGCGAACGGCGAGCGGGTGCCCAGTCTGGTCGACGTCCTGCGCGTGCTGGGGCCAGGGCTGCAGGTGTTCGTCGAGGTGAAGTCCTTGTCGCCCCAGTTCGACCCCTGTGTGCTCGATGCGCTGCGTCAGGGCCCGAACCCCGCAGGCTACGCCGTGCATGGCTTCGATCACCGCGTCGTGCAGCGCTTGGGACGGGAGTACCCCGCCCTGCGCCGCGGCGTGTTGAGCGCGTCCTATCCGGTGCGGCCGCTGGCGGCGCTCGAGGACGCCGGGGCGACGATGCTGTGGCAGGAGCGGACGCTGGTGGACCGGTCGCTGGCCGACGCGCTGCACGCCGAGGGCATGCAACTCATCGTCTGGACGGTGGACGACCCCGCAGAGATGCGGCAGCTGCTCGAGCTCGGGGCGGACGCCATCTGCACGAACCGCCCGGAGCTCGGGCGCCGGATCGTCGACGCGCGGCGAGGGCCGGCATGAGCGCCGGGAGAATGACGGTGGTGGGCGCCGGGACGATGGGCCACGGCATCGCGTACGTGGCGGCGCTGGCCGGGTTCGAGGTCTGCCTCACCGACAGCCGGGAGGACGCGCTCCCGCGCGCGCTCGGGAGATTGAACGATCTGCTGGCGGTCGCGGTGAAGCGCGGGAAGCTCGCGGAACCGGACCGCGCCGCTGCCGCCGGTCGGCTGCGCGCCGAGCACCAGCTCGCGGCGGCGGTGAGCAGCGCCGAGCTCGTGATCGAGGCCGTGCGCGAGCACCTGGGCGTGAAACAGCAGCTTTTCGCCGAGCTCGAGCGGGCCGCGCCGCCCGAGGCCTTGCTCGCCACCAACACCTCATCACTGTCCGTCACAGCCATCGCCGCCGCGGTGCAGGATCCCGGTCGGGTCGTGGGGATTCACTTCTTCAACCCGGTGCACGCGATGAGACTCGTCGAGGTCGTGACGCACCCGCGGGCGGCGCCCGACACGGTGCAGCGCGCGGTCGCGCTCGCGCGCGCCCTGGACAAGGAGCCGATCGTGGTGCAGGACTCGCCGGGCTTCGCGTCCAGCCGGCTGGGGCTGGCGCTCGGTCTCGAGGCGATGCGGATGCTCGAGCGGGGAGTCGCCTCTGCGGAAGACATCGACAAGGCGATGGAGCTCGGGTACAACCATCCCATGGGGCCGCTCAAACTCACCGACCTGGTGGGCCTCGACGTGCGGCTGGCGATCGCGGAGTCCCTGTACCAGGCGCTCGAGGAGCCGCAGTTCGAGCCTCCCCAGATCCTGCGCGACAAGGTGGCGAAGGGCGAGCTGGGGAAGAAGACCGGGAAGGGGTTCTACACCTGGAGCGACTGACGCGCATCACCGACGTGCACATCCACGTGCAGCCGTGGCGCGAGCTCAAGCCCGAGGTGCTCGACGTGATGTGGCGCGGCCAGGACGCGCACCGGGAGCTCATGATCCAGGTGATGGACGACCCGCGGGCCCTGCTCGACATGATGGACCGCTCGGGCGTGTGGCGCGTAGGTCTCGTGAACTACCCTTCGCCCGACGTCATGGGATTCACGGACGCCACCAACCGCTTCGCCGCGCAGTACGCGAGCACCGACCCCGAACGGCTGCTGCCGTACGGGGGCGTGCACGCGCGCTTCACGAAGGATCCCGCGGGCGACGTGGATCGGCTGGTGGATCTGGGGATCCGGCTCCTCAAGGTGCATCCACCGCACCAGGGTTTCCCCGCCAACGCGTACACCGACGGGCTCGACGCGCTGGGGAGGATCTACCGCCGCTGCGAGGAACGGGGGTTGCCGGTGATGATCCACACCGGCACCAGCATCTTCCCCGGGGCGCGCTGCAAGTACGGGAATCCGATGGAGCTCGACGACGTGGCGATCGATTTCCCCGACCTGCGCGTGGTGATGGCGCACGGAGGACGACCGCTGTACATGGAGGAGGCGTTCTTCGTGCTGCGGCGCCACCGCCGGATGTGGCTCGACGTCTCCGGGATACCGCCCGCCCGATTGTTGGAGTACTTTCCGCGTCTCTCGGAACTCGCCGACCGTGTGGTGTGGGGAACCGATTGGCCGAGCCCGGGCGTGAAGGACATGCGGCTCAATATCGACCAGTTTCTGGGGCTGCCGCTCGGCGACCCGCACAAGAAGGCGATTCTCGAGACCAATGCGTTGGCTCTGTTTCCTGCTGCTGTCTAGTCCGGCCGCTGCTGCCGCGCAGAGTGCCGGTCCCAAACCGCTCCGCTTCGACATCCCCGCCCTCCCTGCGACCCGCGACTCGTTCGTGTTCCGCCTGCGGGGAGAGGAGCGGGGGTGGGCCGTGTGGCAGTACGAGATCCGGACGCTCGAGATGACCCAGGAGCTGATCTACACCGCGACGTCGGAGTTCCGGCCCATCGAGGAGGAGCGTCTGCGCGTCGTGTTGAACCGGCTCACCGGCGAACCCGTCTCGACGTTCCATCACATCGATCTCTTCTCACCGCTCTCCGACACCGTGATGGTAGAGCACGACCTGGACCTGAAGCGGGAAGAGATCTCGGGGCGTCGGCGGGTCGGCACGAAGAGCGGCGAGGTGCGAATCGAGACGGTGAATCGCCGCTTCTCCCCCGGCACGGTCCTATCGGATTACGTCTTCCTCGCGGGTGCCGTGACCAACGTCGGGCCTGGAGATTCCCTCGCCATCCCGGCATACAAGGAATTCGCCGACTCGCTCGTCACATTGAGCTTCGTCGGCGAGTCGCCCACGACTATCGAGGTCCCGGCGGGTCGATTCGACGTGCTGCCGCTCAGGAGCGGCGGTTTCCGGATCTACACGACGCGTGGCGCGCTGCGGCGCGTCGTGAAGGGCGAGACTCTCGACGGGGTGTTCGCCTTCGAGTTGGTGCATTCGGGACCCGTCGTCCCGACGCCCGACTGAGTCCCTTCCTCCTTCGGCAACGGAGCTTTGGTCGTATGCGTACACGTCGTATGCGCGTCCCGGGGGTGTTGGCCGTGTGGGGGCTGCTCGCCGCTGCCGGGCCAGCGGCGCTTCGCGGACAGGCCGGCCAGATTCCCTACGAGGCGTTTACCCTTCCCAACGGACTGCGCGTCCTCTACTCGGAGGACCATTCGACGCCGATCGTGTCGGTGGACGTGTGGTACAACGCCGGCTCCCGCAACGAGCGGCCCGGTCGGTCCGGTTTCGCGCACCTGTTCGAGCACATGATGTTCGAAGGCTCCGCCCACGTGAAGAAAGGCGAGCATTTCCAGCGGATCTCGCGCGCCGGCGGCTCGGAGAACGGCAGCACGGCGGAGGACCGTACGAACTACTACGAGACCATTCCGTCGAATCGGCTGAACCTCGCTCTCTGGCTCGAAGCCGATCGCATGCGGGCGCTCGCGATTACCGAGGAGAACTTCCACAATCAGCGCGAGACGGTGAAGGAAGAGCGCCGGCTGCGTATCGACAATCAGCCCTACTCGGGAGCGTTCATCGACGGCATGACCTGGCCGTTCGACAGCGCGGGGTGCTTCGCCTACGCCCACACGGTCATCGGGTCCATGGACGACCTCGACGCCGGCCAGCTGCCCGACGTGCAGGCGTTTTTCGACACGTACTACGCGCCGAACAACGCCACCCTCGTGGTCGTGGGCGACGTCAGGCCGCTCGAGCTGCGACGCCTCGTGAATCAGTACTTCAGCGAGATTCCCCGCCACGCCGACCCGGCGCTGGTCAGCTGCAACATGCGACTCTCGCCCGGGAGCGTGCGCCGGGAGTTGACGGACGCGCACGCCAACCTGCCGGCCGTGGTGCGCATCTACCGCGTGCCGCCCCATGCCGACGCGGACACGCCGGCCCTCGAGCTGCTCAACGTGATTCTCGGACAAGGAGAGAGCTCGCGGCTGAACGTGGCTGTCGTGCGGCGCGAGCGGGCGGCCCTCGGCACGCAGGTGGCCATGAATCCGTTCGATTCGCGACGCGGACCCGGCGTGCTGCTGGTGCTGGCGATTGCGAATCAGGGGGTGGACGCGCTCAAGCTGGATACGCTGGTCGCGGCCCAGCTCGACAGCCTCCGGACGGCGGGCGTGACGGATGAGGAGCTCACGAAGGCGAAGAACACGTTCCGCGCGAACTTCATTCACAGGCGGGAAACCACGCTTGGCAAGGCGGAGGAGCTGCACCACTACGACATGTTCCACCCGTCCCTGGCCGAGATCAACAGCGATCTGGACCGCTACCTTGCCGTGACCGCCGTGGACGTCCGCCGCGTGGCCGGCAAGTATCTCGACCCCGCGAACGCTGTCGTGGTCATCGTGAAGCCGCCCGCGGCCGGGGCGCCGGGTGAAGGGGGGACGCGGTGAACCACCGACTCTCGCTCGGGGCCGTCCTGCTTTCCTTCGCTCCCGCTTGGCACGCGCTTCTGGCGCAGGGCACCTTCCCCACCACACCCCCCAAGCCGACCCCCCTCACGCCCGTCCGCTTCCCGCCTTTCAAGGAAGCCACGTTGCCCAACGGGTTGCAGCTGGTGGTGATCGAGCATCACGAGCAGCCGGTCGTGTCGGTCAGCCTGGCGTTCCGCGCCGGCGGCATCTACGACCCGTCGGGGCGGCAGGGGCTCGCGGAGCTCGCAGCGGAGTTGCTCTCGAAGGGCACGGAGAGCCGCAGTGCGGAGCAGATCGCCGCGGCGATCGAGGGTGTGGGTGGCACGCTCGGGGCATCCGCCGGGGACGACTTCCTCACGATCTCCGCTGACGCGTTGAGCGACCAGGCCGGGCTGGTGTTGGACCTGCTGGGCGACGTGACGCTGCACTCCACGTTCCCGGAGAGCGAGCTCGAGCTGGCGCGCACCCGCGCCCTCTCGGCGCTGGCGCTGCAGCTGTCGCAGCCGGGAGCCGTGGCGCAGCGGTTCTTCGGGACCGAGATCTATGGCCGCAACCCGTATGGCCGGAGCCCGACGCGCGAGAGCTATCAGGCGGTGACGCGCGACGACGTGGTGCAGTTCGCGCGCCAGCGCTTGCGACCGGCCGGTGCGTTGCTCGTGGTGGCTGGAGATGTGACGGACGCGCAGGTACGCGACCTCGCCGCCAGGGCGTTCGGGGGCTGGCGCGGAGCGCCGCCGCCGAGCCCACCGCTGCCCGCGCCCGCGGCGCACGCGAAGACGGATATCCTGCTCGTGCATCGCCCGGGCTCGGCGCAGGCCAACGTCGTGGCCGGTAACACGACCATCCTGCCCACCGACCCCGTGTACTACCCCGCCCGGGTCGCCACCCAGGCGTTGGGCGGCGGGCCGGACTCGCGGCTCTTCCTCATTCTGCGCGAGCAGAGGAGCTGGACGTACGGCGCCTACGCCTCGCTGCACCGCTATCGTGGGCTGGGTTACTGGCAGACGACGGCCGAAGTGCGCACCGACGTCGCCGACAGCGCGCTGCGCGAGCTCCTCCACCAGGTAGACCGCATCCGCACGGAAGCGATTCCGGACTCGGAGCTCGCGGCGACGAAGGGGTTTTTGATCGGCTCGTTCCCGCTCACGATCGAAACACCGAGCCAGATCGCCGGCCAGCTCGCCAACGTCAAGCTGCTGGGCCTGGGTGACGACTACCTGCGCCTGTACCGCGAGCGGCTGAACGCGGTGACCGCACTACAGGCGCGAGCGGCCGCCGCCCGGCTGTACCGGCGCAGCGCGCTCACGATCGTTGTCGTGGGCGACGGCACCAAGCTTTACGACCGGCTCCAGGCCATCGCACCCGTGCGCTTGGTGGACGTCGACGGCAAGCCGCTCCCGCCCGCCGACTTGAATCCCGAGGCGGGTCCTGTGGCGCTCGATCCCGCGCAATTCGCGGCGCACACGGACAGCTCGCGCGTCCTGATCCAGGGCAATCCCGTAGGGTTCACCGTGTCCGAGGTGCGGCATCCGGCGGACTCGCTGGTGTACGCCGAGCGCTCGAACCTCGCGGACGGCGCGTTCGAACAGCAGACCACGCTGGTGCTCGACCCCCGCGACGGATCGGTGCGGCAGGTCGATCAGGTGACCGCCCAACAGGGCAAGAAGGCGGAAACCCACCTGACCTATGCGGCGGGGCGGGTGAAGGGCTCGAGCGCCGCACCCCAGCCGGACGGTTCCGTCAAACGGTTCGACATCGATACCGCCCTGCCGCCGGGCGCGGTGGACGAGAACGCCGTACCGTTCGTCGTGCCCGCGCTGCCGCTCGCCGTGGGCAAGTCCGTCACGATGACGTTCTTCACGCCGAGCGAGAACGCGGTGAAGTCCCTCACCTTTAAGGTGAGCGGACCCGAATCCGTTACGGTGCCGGCCGGTACGTTCCAGGCGTACCACATCGACGTGACGGGGTCGCGGGTGCCGTTCACGATGTACGTCAGCACGGATGCCCCGCGACGCGTTCTCAAAACGGAGTTCGTGGGGCAGCCGTTCGTCGTAGAACTCGTCAAGTAGCACAACTGTGGAGGACATCCGCATGCGGCCATCCGTGTCATTGCTGCTCGCGCTGACGGGTGCCTGTGCATCCGCCGGAGCGCGTGCCAGTCAGCCGCCGGCGCCGGCTCAGGCCGCCGCGACGCCCGCTTCCGCTGCCCCCGCGCCCGTCGAGAGCACGAGCGCCAACCGGGCCCAGTATCCGTCCAGCTACCGGCGTCATCCCAACCCGCCGGTCCTGATTCGCAACGCGACGATCATGACCGCCACCGGTCAAGAGCTCCCCCACGGCGCCATCCTGCTCAAGGACGGGCGTATCGTCGCGATCGGCGCCACGGTGGATGCCCCGGCGGACGCGGTGGTCGTGGACGGGACGGGCAAGTTCGTGACGCCCGGCCTGATCGACGATCACTCGCACCTGGGCGTGTACGCCGCCCCCGGTACGGACGCGGAATCGGACGGCAACGAGGCGACGAGTCCGGTAACCGCGGAGGTTTGGGCGGAGCACTCGTTCTGGCCCCAGGACCCGCAGATTCCCCTGGCAATTGCCGGCGGGATCACGATCATTCAGGCGCTGCCGGGTTCGGCCAACCTGATCGGCGGCCGCAGCGCGATCCTGAAGCTCGTTCCCGCGCGCACCGTGCAGGAGATGAAGTTCCCCGGGGCGCACTACGGGCTGAAAATGGCGTGCGGCGAGAACCCCAAGCGCGTGTACGGCGGCAAAGGCGGCCCGTCTACCCGCATGGGGAACATGGCGGGCTACCGCGCCGCGTTCATCCAGGCGGAGTCGTACCGCCGCAAGTGGGATGCCTGGAACCAGGACCACAAGGGCGATCCGCCGGAGCGCAATCTCCGCCTCGAGTCGCTGGCGGAAGTGCTGCGGGGCAACATGTACGTGCAGAATCACTGCTACCGTGCCGACGAGATGGCTCAGATGCTCGACCTGGCACACGAGTTCGGGTTCAAGATCCGCTCGTTTCACCACGCGGTGGAGTCGTACAAGATCGCCGATCTGCTCGCCAAGGAAGGAACGTCCGTGTCGGTGTGGGCCGATTGGTGGGGCTTCAAAGAGGAAGCAATGGACGGGATCCAGCAGAACGCCGCGCTCAACCAGCAGGCGGGCGGGCGCCCGGTGATTCACTCGGACGATCCCAGCGGCATCCAACGACTCAACCAGGAGGCCGCGAAGGCTATGTACGCGGGGCAACGCGCCGGCATTCCGATCACGCGCGACCAGGCCCTGCGCTGGATCACCACCAACCCGGCATGGGTCATCGGGCTCGACTCGGTCGTCGGCACGCTCGAGCCGGGCAAGATGGCCGACGTGGTCGTGTGGTCCGGGGATCCGTTTTCCGTCTACTCAAAAGCGGTGCAGGTCTACAACGACGGCTGGCTCGTGTACGATCGCGCCGACCCCGCGCACCAGCCGCGCACCGACTTCGAGCTCGGCCAGGAGCCGGCGCCGGGGAGCGACCGATGATCGCACTTCTCTTGGCTCAGACCATCGCCATTACGGGCGGTACGGTGTATCCCGTGTCCGGCCCGAAACTCGCCAACGCCACCGTGCTCGTCCGCGATGGCCGGGTCGCCGCCGTGGGCACGAACGTAACGATTCCCGCGGACGCCTCACGGATCGACGCGACCGGGAAATGGGTCACGCCGGGGTTGATCGACGGTGCCGGTCAGCTCGGCCTGGTGGAAGTCAGCGCGGTCCGGGCGACGCGCGAGGCCTCGGTTCAGGGCGACACCATCGCCGCCGCGTTCAACGTGGCCGAGGGCATCAACCCCGCCTCCACGCTCATCCCCGTGACCCGGATCGAGGGAATCACCACCGCGCTCGCGTCGCCCACGGGCAACCTGGTGAGCGGCCAGGCGGTGCTGATCGATCTCGACGGCGCCACCATCGAGCAGATGCTCGTCAAATCCCCGGTGGGCGTGGTCGCGGACCTGTCGGAAAGCGCGAAAGAAGACGCCGGGGGCTCGCGCGCGCGAGTCGCAGAGCGCCTGCGCCAGGTGTTCCGTGATGCACTCGAATACGAGCGACGGAAGACGGATTTCAGTCGTGCCCAGATGCGGCCGCTCTCGGCATCGGCCCAAGATCTCGAAGCGCTGCTGCCAGTGCTGCACGGGCGGGAGTCGCTCATCGCGATCGCCAACCGGCGGAGCGACATCGAGACGGCGCTGCGGATCGCCAAGGAGTTCAAGCTAGGGTTGATCCTCGCGGGCGGCGCCGAGGGGTGGGAAATCGCGGCGGCGATCGCGGCGGCGGGCGTGCCCGTGCTGGTCGAGCCGATGGACAACATCCCCGGCTACGATGCGCTCGGTATCCGCTACGAGAACGCCGCACTCCTGGTCAAGGCGGGTGTGAAGGTCGCGCTGCTCGAGACCGACACGCACAAGTCACGCAACCTGCGGCAGCAGGCGGGGAACGCGGTGTCCTACGGCTTGGCGTGGGACCAGGCACTGCGCGCCGTCACGCTGTGGCCGGCCGAGATCTTCGGCGTGGCCGATCGGTACGGCTCCCTCGAGCCGGGCAAAGTGGCGAATGTCGTGGTGTGGTCGGGCGATCCGTTCGAGTTCACGACCGGGGTGGAGCACGTGCTGATTCGGGGCAAGGAGATCCCGTTGCGCAGCCGGCAGACGGAGCTGTTCGAGCGCTATAAAAAGCTGCCACCAAGTTACTAGACGGTGAGACCGTCGACGAAGCAGGGCGGCGCCGTCTATCCCGCGGCTTTGGGATACACGCTCACCTGATACCGCTTCTTGTTCTTGTGCTCAAACTTGACCTGGCCGTCCACCACCGTGAACAAGGTGTCGTCCGATGCTCGGCGCACGTTCAGCCCAGGATGGATCTTGGTGCCGCGCTGCCTCACGATGATGCTGCCGGCGGTCACGAATTCTCCCCCGAAGCGCTTCACGCCGAGATACTTCGGCCCCGAGTCGCGGCCGTTGCGAGAGGATCCGACACCCTTCTTATGGGCCATGGCTGTTCCCGTCAGTCTTTGAGCTTGACGTCCGCGATCTTCACTTCGGTGAACGGCTGCCGGTGTCCGGCGTGACGCCGGTACCCGGTACGACGCGCGAACCGGAAGATCTTGATCTTTTCACCCTTGCCGTGCCGCACCACCTCGGCCGTCACCTTCGCACCCTTCACCACCGGCTTCCCGGCATGCACCTGCTTGCCGTCGCTCGTGAGCAGGACGCGGTCGAACGTCACCTTGCTCCCCGGCTGGGCCTCGAGCAACGGGACTTTGATCGTGCGTCCAGGCTCGGCCCGGAATTGGGCTCCGCCGGTCGAGAAAATGGCGTAGGTCATGAGGGCGGAACTCTAATTGCGGCCTAGGCTTCGGTCAAGCCACCGCATACTGCTCTGTCACGTCCCTGCCCGCCGGCTTCGCCATCATCCGGAATTCGTCGAGCCGCATCATCGGATCGTCGCGCACTTCGAGCTCCAAGCCCGTCTGCTTCTCGAGTTGGCGCAAGAAGTTAGGCTCCTGCTCCACGAGGTACAGGGCGACGTCGGGATGCAGCCGCACGGCGAGCTGGCGCTCCTTGTGCTCCGCTCCGGCCCGCTTGAGCGAGCGCTCCATACGCCGCACGACCACCTCGGGGCGGAACACCCGGCCCATGCCGTGGCAGGTCGGGCACTCGGCGGTCATCGACTGCCACAGCGACGGGCGAACCCGCTGGCGCGTCATCTCGATCAGCCCGAGCTCGGACACCGCGAACGCCTTGGTGCGCGCCCGGTCGCGTCCCAGGTGGGTGCGCAGCTCGTGGAGCACCTTGTCGCGGTTGCCGCGTGACTCCATGTCGATAAAATCGACGACGATGATGCCGCCGATGTCGCGCAGGCGCAGCTGGCGCGCCACCTCGCCGGCGGCCTCGACGTTCGTCTTCAGGATCGTGCTCTCGGGATCCTTCTTGCCCGTGTAACGCCCCGTGTTCACGTCGATCGAGGTGAGGGCCTCGGTCGGCTGAATGATGAGGTAACCCCCGGTCGGCAGCTCGACGCGCGGCTTGAAGAGGCTCCGGATCTCCGCCTCGATATCGTACTCGTCGAACAGCGGTGCCTCGGTGTCGTACAGCTTGACGCGCTCCAGCAGGTCGGGGTCGATCTGCTTCAGGTACTGGACGACTTCGTTGTGCAGCACCTTGGAATCGACCAGCAGCGAATCCACTTTGTCGGAGAACAGGTCCCGGATGATGCCGCGCGTGAGAGACGTCTCGCGCTGCAGCAGCGCGGGCGCCCGCACCGAGCCCGACTTGCGCTTGATCTTCTTCCACAGCCCGTGGAGGTGGTCGATCTCGCGCTTGCAGCTCTGCTCGGTCAGGTCTTCCGCGACCGTGCGGATGATCCAGCCCCCCGAGTCCTTGGGAACCAGTTTCGACACCAGGTCGCGCAGCTTGGCGCGCTGGTCGCGATTCTCGATCTTGCGGGAGACGCCGACCTTGGAGGCGAACGGCATGTAGACGAGGAACCGGCCGGCGAGGGAGATCTGCGCGGTGACGCGCGGTCCCTTGGTGCCGATCGGCTCCTTGATGACTTGGACGATCTTCGCTTCGCCGCGTTTCAGCTCGTCGGCGATGTTCGGCAGCCGACGCCGGGAGGATCGGCCGCCGCCGTCGCCTCCCCCGTTGCCGTTGTCCTCGTCGTCGTGTTCGGAGGGCTCGTCCTCCTCCTCCGCCTCGATCAGGTCTGAGGCGTGGAGAAAGGCGCTCTTTTCCGCCCCGATGTTGACGAACGCGGCCTGTATCCCCGGAAGCACGGCTTCAACCGTGCCGAGGTAGATGTCGCCCACCATGCGGCGGGCGTCCGGACGATCGACCAGGAGCTCAACAAGGCGGTCGTCCTCCAGGATCGCGACGCGGGTCTCGCGCGCGCTCCCGCTGATCAGAATTTCCCGTTTCAAAGCATGTGCCCTCGACCCCGGTCGGCCAGCAGCCGGTCGGGATCCCGCGATTGTGCCAGCAAGAACTCATTCCGAGTAGATAGACGGAGGATGAGCCGAACCGATTGGACGGGACGTCCGCGGGGGGCGCGGCGTGGGCGCCGCGGAGCGCGGACAGGCCAGAGATCCAATGCATGCCTAAATATAAGTGGGCTTGCGACTTACGTCAACCACCCCGAGATTACGGCAAATGACCGCTTCCCTGCTCCGTTCCCTCGCCGGGAGTTTTCTCCTGACTGGCATGTTCACGAGCGCAGCGCCGGCACCGGCCCAGACGCTCCAGTATCCGCCCGCCCGCAAGGGCGACGTGGTGGATGACTACCACGGTACCAACGTGGCCGATCCCTATCGCTGGCTCGAGGATCCCGACTCGCCCGAGAGCCGCGCCTGGATCGAGGCCGAGAACCGGCTCACCGCCGCGTATCTCGCGGAGATTCCCGCTCGAGCGCGGATTCGGGACCGGCTCACCAAGCTCTGGAACTATCCCAAGTACGGCACGCCGTTCCGCAAGGCGCGCCGCTACTTCTTCTTCAAGAACGACGGCCTGCAGAACCAATCGGTGCTGTACAAACAGACCACGCTGGCCGCGACCCCCGAAGCCCTGCTCGATCCGAACCTCCTGTCCGAGGACGGCACGGTGGCGCTCTCCACGCTGGCGCTCTCGGAGGACGGGCGGCTGCTCGCCTACGGCACGTCGGCGAGCGGATCGGACTGGGAGGAGTTCCGCGTGCGCGACGTGGCCACGGCACGCGACTTGCCCGACCATCTCAGGTGGATCAAGTTCTCGGGCGCGTCGTGGACCAAGGACGGGGCAGGCTTTTTCTACAGCCGGTACCCCGAGCCCGCGGACAAAGCCCTCACGGATGTCAACCGGTTCCAGAAGCTCTACTATCACCGGCTCGGAACGGATCAGGCGCAGGACGTGCTGGTGTACGAGCGGCCGGACCAGCCGGATTGGGGGATGAACGCCGAGGTCACCGACGACGGCCGCTACGCGGTATTGCAGGTATGGCTCGGCACCGACCGGCGTAACCGGGTCTATTACCTGGACCTGAAGGCCGCGAAGCGCCCGCGAGTGCGGGGCGACGTCGTGCGGTTGCTCGACGACTTCGACGCGAGCTACAGCTTCGCGGGGAACGACGGCCCGGTGTTCTACTTCCACACCGATCTCGACGCGCCGCGCAAGCGCGTCATCGCGATCGACCTCCGCCGGCCGGCGCGGGCAAGGTGGCGGGAGGTCATCCCGCAGGGACAGGACGTGCTCGAAGGGGTGCAGCTGATCCACAACACGTTCGTTGCTCACTACATGCGGGACGCGTCTTCGCGGCTGCGCCTCGTCGCGCGAAACGGGGAGAGTGTGAAGGATCTCGATCTCCCAACGCTCGGATCGATCGGCGCGATCAGCGGGGAGCGGAAGGACGACGAGATGTTCTACGCGTTCACGTCGTTCCTCTATCCCACCACGATCTTCCGCTACGACTTCAAGACCGGCGCGACCAGCGTCTTCAAGGCACCCACGATCGACTTCGATCCGTCCGGCTACGAGACGAAGCAGGTGTTCTACACGAGCAAGGACGGCACGCGGGTACCGATGTTCATCACACACCGGAAGGGACTGGTGCTCGATGGCTCGAACCCGACCTACCTGTATGGGTACGGCGGCTTCAACATCAGCCTCACGCCGAGCTTCTCCGTTGCCATGCTCGTCTGGCTCGAGATGGGCGGTATCTATGCGGTGCCGAACCTGAGAGGCGGCGGCGAGTACGGCGAGGAGTGGCATCAGGCCGGGATGCATGAGAAGAAACAGAATGTGTTCGACGACTTCACCGCCGCCGCGGAGTACCTGATCGCGCAGCGTTACACCTCCCCTGCCAAGCTCGCCGTCGCCGGCGGGTCAAACGGCGGATTGCTCGTGGGGGCGGTCATGACCCAGCGACCGGAGCTGTTCGGGGCAGCGCTTCCAGCCGTGGGCGTGATGGACATGCTGCGGTTTCACAAGTTCACGATCGGCTGGGCGTGGGTGACGGACTACGGCTCCGCCGACAGCGCGGCACAGTTCCCCTACCTCTACAAGTACTCGCCGTTGCACAACATCAGGGGGGGCACGCGGTATCCCGCGACGCTCGTCACCACGGCCGACCACGACGATCGCGTCGTGCCGGGGCACTCGTTCAAGTTCACGGCCACCCTTCAAGCCGCCCAGGCAGGGCCGGCACCGGTGCTGATCGAGATCGAGACGAAGGCCGGGCACGGGGCCGGCAAGCCGACCAGCAAGGTGATCGAGGAGCAGGCGGACCGATTCGCCTTTCTGGTGCGCAACCTCGGGATGACCGTGCCCTAAGGGGGAAGGACGTTCATGCCCAAGTTCAACTGCTCGTTGTGCGGAACGCCGGTGGACGGTCGCAAGCTCGCGTCTCCGCAAAAAATGGAAAATCAGATCCTCGACATCATCAGGAGAGATCGCCCTGAGTGGGAGGGGAAGCGTGGGATCTGTCCCGACTGCCACGACCAGTATCGGGCGAAGAAATTCCTCGGATACCTCGAGACCGAGTACCGGAAGATCTCCGACATGGAGCAGGCGCTCGTTTCCAAGATCGCGCAACGCGGACGCGTGACCAGGCTGGTGGATCAGGAGTACGAAGCGTCGATGACGGTCGGGCAGCGAGTGGCGGATAAGGTCGCGCGCTTTGGGGGAAGCTGGCCGTTCATCTTCATCTTCGGCGGGGTGTTGTTCGGGTGGATGGGGGTGAACTCGTACCTCGTGGCCAAGCATCCCTTCGACCCCTATCCCTACATCCTCCTGAATCTGGTTCTCTCGGCCCTGGCCGCGATCCAGGCACCGGTGATCATGATGAGCCAGAACCGCCAGTCCGAAAAGGACCGAATGCAAGCCCACCAGGACTACGAGATCAACCTGATGGCGGAGATCGAGATCCGGGACCTGCACGACAAGATGGACGGACTGCGCTACAAGCAGTGGCACGAGCTGTGGCACATGCAGCAGCGGCAACTGGAGCTGCTGGAGCACCTACACAAGAAGCTGGAGCATCCGGAGCAACATCTGCCCGAACCGGCGCCCTACACGCCTCCGGATCTCTAGTTGACCACGTCGCCCAGCAGTTGCCGGGCGATGACGATTCGCTGGATCTCGCTCGTTCCTTCGCCGATCTCGCAGATCTTCGCGTCCCGCATCATCCGTTCCACCGGGTAGTCCGTGGTGTAGCCGTAGCCGCCGTGCAGCTGGACGGCCTTGGTGGTGGCGCGCATGGCGAGCTCCGACGCGTACAGCTTCGCCATAGCGGCTTCCCTCTTGAAGGGCTGGCCGCGTTGCTTGAGCCACGCGGCGTGGTAGACGAGATGCTTGGCCGCTTCGATTTCGGTCGCCATGTCGGCGAGCGCGAAATGCACGCCCTGGAAGCTCGCGATCGGCTTGCCGAATTGCCGCCGGGTGGTGGTGTAGCGGAGGCACTCCTCGAGCGCCCCCTCGGCGATGCCGAGCGCCAGCGCCCCCAGGCCGATGCGACCGCCGTCGAGCGTGTGGAGGAACTGCCGGAAGCCATTGTTCACCGGTCCGAGCACGTTCTCCTTCGGGACGATCGCATCCTGCAGCACGAGCTCGCGGGTATCGGACGCCCGCCAACCGAGCTTGTCCTCCTTCTTCGCGGCCTGTACCCCGGGGCACTTGGGGAGCGCCGGATCGTGCCCCACGCCGACGCGCTTCGCGTCCGCGAGGTCGGTTGTGTCCTTGGTGACGATGAACGCAGTGATGCCGTGCGTCTTCTTGGCAGCGGGATCGGTACGGGCGGTCACGACGAAGATCTCGCCGACGCCGGCGTGCGTGATGAAGATCTTCGAGCCGTTTAGGACGTAGTGGTCGCCTCTCTCCTCCCCGATGGTGGCGGTCCCGCCCGCGTCCGACCCCGCTCCGGGCTCGGTCAGCCCGAACCCGCCCAGCACCTTCCCGGCGGCGAGGAGTGGGACGAAGCGCCGCTTCTGGTCCGCCGTGCCGAAGTCCACGATCGGCGACGTGCCGAGCGTGGTGTGCGCGCTCACGGTGATGGCATGGCTCGCGTCGACCTTTGCGAGCTCGTGGATGACCATGACATAGGAGAGATAGTCCATGCCGGACCCGCCCAGCTCCTCCGGCCACGGGATGCCGAACAGGCCGAGATCGGCCATCTGCCGCACGTTGTCCCAGGGGAACTTGCTCTCGAGGTCGTGCTGGCGTGCCGTAGGTTTGACGACCTGCTGCGCGAAGTCGCGCACCATGTCGCGGACCTGGACGTGATGATCGGAGAAGTAGAGGGTGTCGTGCATGGGGGAAATCTACTCGTGCCATCGCCGTGCCGGCCAATGCCTCATCCCGTCGTGCCAAACCCCGCCGCGATGCAGTTGATCGACAGCAATAGAGCCGCCAGGTGGTCCTGTGCCTGCTCCGGCGCCGCGGCCCGATACCGCCGCAGCAGCTCAATCTGCTGCCGGTTCACCTGGTTCAGGGTCGGCAGGCGGTTGCCGAGCCGCTGGCGGAACAGCGGGAACCGGCCGGCGGGCTCGGTGCACCCGGTGATGCGCCGCACCACCTCCACCGTCCGATGGTATTCGTCCGTCACCAGCGAAAAGATCTCCTGACGTACCCAGGGATCCGTGACGAGCTCGGCGTACTGCCGCGCGATGTGCAGGTCGACGTAGGCGAGCGTTTTCTCCACCTCGTCCACGATCAGTCGGAACAGCCGGAAGTCGCCGAACATCCGTTTGAGGAGCGCCTCCCCCCGGCTGCCTCGGACCTCGAGGAACGTGGCGACTCCCGAGCCCACCCCGTACCAGCCGGGGATGAAGTGGCGGTTCTGCGTCCAGGCGAACACCCAGGGGATCGCGCGCAGGTCGGCGAGCGTGCGAGCGCCGGTACGCCGCGCGGGCCGGGACCCGATGTTCAAGAGGGCGATCTCCTCGACGGGACTCGCCGCCTGGAAGTAATCCACCAGCTGCTGATGCTCCACCAGGCGGCGGTAAGCGGCGTGCGCCGCGCCTGACAGCGCCTCCATCGCCTCGTCGAACTCGGTGGTCGGGACGAGCGCCTGTTCGCGCTCGGATTTGATGGAGTGCTCGAGCACGCTCGCGGCCAGTAGCTCGGTCTGGTAAGCGGCGGTACCGCGGTTCGCGTACTTGAAGGACACCACCTCGCCTTGCTCTGTGAGGCGCAGCCTCCCCTGAATCGAGCCGGCCGGCTGGGCGGCGATCGCGCGCCCCGTGGGAGCGCCACCCCGGCTCACGGAGCCGCCGCGGCCGTGGAAGAACGCGATCGGCACACCGCACTCCCGGCCCAGGCGCGTGAGGCGCAGCTGGGTCTTGGCGAGCTCCCAGTTGGACGACAGGAAGCCGCCGTCCTTGTTCGAATCGGAATAGCCGATCATCACCTCGAACACGCCCCCCTGCGCGCGCACACTGCGGCGCACCAGCGGGACCTGGAGCAGCTCGCGCACGATCTCGGGCGCGCGCCGCAGGTCGTCGATGGACTCGAACAGAGGCACGATCGGCAGCGTGCAGCTCTCGGTTCCTGCGGCGTCGGCGAACAAGCCTGCTTCTTTGGCGAGGAGGTACACGCCCAGCACGTCGCCGACGTCGTGGGTCATGCTGAGGATGAAGCTCCCGATCGCCTCGCGATCCAGCTGGTCGCGCATATCCCGGATCAACCGGAACAAGTCGACGATCTCCCGGGCCTCCGGAGGCGGCTCGGGCCGGCCGGGGCGGAGTGGACGCGCCAGCTCGCCTTGGAGCCAGTTGCGCCATGCGGCGGACCCCAGCTGCGGTGCTTCCGCCGGACCACCGGCGCCCCACAGCGCGCCGAGCGCTGCGTTCAGGCGGGGTGAGTTGTCGCGCACGTCGAGTCGGAACGTGCTGAAGCGGAATGCCTCCACCTCCCGGCGCACCGGTCGCACCAGCAGCTCGGCGGCACGGCCGCACTGCGCGCCGGAGAGCCCGGTCTCGAGCGCTCGCAGGTCGCCGATCAGCTCGTCGGCCGTCCCGTAAGCCGCCACATCGGCAGCAAGCTCATGCCGCTCCGCGCTCTGGAGCGTCAGGTCGAGGCGCCGGAGCATGCAACTCACATACTGGCGGAACACCTCGCCCGGGTTGCGCTGCCGGATCCGCTCCGCGTCCTCCGAGGCCGCGAGCTGCCGTGCCAGCGCCTCCCGAAATTCCGCCGCGATCGGGGCAGCGCGCTCCGTCGCGCTCAGGGCGCGCAGCAGATCGGCGACCCGCTGGCGGTAGCGCCGCAGGCTCGCGACGCGGTTGTCGAACAGAGTGCGACGCGTGACCTCGTTGGTCACGAACGGATTCCCGTCCCGGTCCCCACCGATCCAGGAGCCGAACTGGAAGAATGGCGGCACCTCGAACCGGGTCGCCGGGTAGGCTTGTCG
This sequence comes from Gemmatimonadota bacterium, assembly GCA_041482275.1. Lineage (GTDB taxonomy): Bacteria > Gemmatimonadota > Gemmatimonadetes > Gemmatimonadales > GWC2-71-9 > AG41. The sequence continues at coordinate 27,533 of JBGPDL010000028.1, forward strand.
CAGGGCGCGCTCCAGCTTCTCGGCGAGCTCGGGGACCACGTCGAACAGGTTCTCGTTGACGAAATACAGTCCCCACGCGAGCTCCTGCTCCACCGTAGGCTTCTCGAGGCGCAGCTCGCCGGTGAGCCACAGCAGCTCGATCTCGGTGCGGAGGCTCTCCACCAAGCCGGTGCGCTCGCGGGGCGTCCAGCGCGGTGCCTCGAGATCCACCAGCCGGCGGTAGATGCGCCGGTGCTTCTCGAGCACGGTCACGCGCTTCGCCTCCGTCGGGTGCGCCGTGATGACCGGCCGCACGCGCAGACCCTCGACCACGGAGCGGACCTCGTCGGCCGTGATGCCGCTCCGCGCGGCGGCGGCAACGACCTGCGCGAACGTGCCGCGCAGCTGCTCGTAGCCCCGCTCGACCTCACTCTGGCGTCGCTGGCGCATCGCGGCGTTTTGCTCGGCGATGGAGAGCAGCTGGAACCACATTCCCTGGGCCTGGATGGTCCGGGCGACGAGCTCCGGGGGTGCGGCGGGATCGACGCGCTCGCCCTTGAGCGCCGGCTCGATCTCCGGGTGATGCGCGCGGAGCACGTCGAGGAAGCAGTCGTACAGCAGACCCGCCGTGCGCTTCAGGTACTCGGCGGTATCGACCAGGGCGAAGTCTGCGTCGCTCACGCCACCCGGTCGCGCGGCGGCGCGCCCGCGAAAAAGGCTTTGAGATTCTCGAGCGCCCGCAGACCCATGGCCACTCGCGTCTCCTGCGTCGCGCTGCCCAGGTGGGGGAGGAGTACGACGTTCTCCATCGTCAGCAGCTCGGGCGTCACCGTGGGCTCGCGCTCGAACACGTCGAGACCCGCCCCGGCAATCGTGCCCTGCTTGAGCGCGACCGCCAGCGCCGCCTCGTCCACGATGTCGCCCCGGGCGTTGTTGATCAGAAACGCGCCTCGCTTCATCAGCGCGAGCCGCCGGGCGTCGATCAAGTGGCGCGTTTCGGGCGTCGCCGGCGAGTGCAGCGAGACGAAGTCCGCCTCGCCCAGTACCGCCTCTACGCTGCTCCGCGGCTCCGCACCCAGCTCGGCGACGACGGCCGGGGGTGGGGGGTAGGGGTCGTGAAAAATCACGCGCATGCCGAAGCCGTGGTGCGCCCGGTGCGCCACCGCCCGGCCGATCCGCCCTAGTCCGATGAGGCCGAGGGTCTTGCCGCTCACCCGCGTGCCGAGCATGTGGGTCGGTCGCCACCCGGTCCACGCGCCGGCGCGCACGTGGCGCTCCCCCTCCCCGGCGCGGCGCGCCACCATCAGCAGCAAGGTGATGGCGTTGTCCGCCGTATCGTCGGTGAGCACATCCGGCGTGTTGGTGACGACGAGCCCTCGCGCCTTGGCCGCACCCGTGTCGATGTTGTTGAACCCGACGCCATAGTTGGCGATGACTCGGGCCCGCAGCGGCTGGGCGGCCAGGACCTGTGTCGTGAGGCGGTCGGTGACGGTGGGCAGGAGCCCGTCCGCAGCGCGCAGGGCGCCCTCGAGCTCGGCCGCGCTGAAGGGGTGGTCGTCGGCGTTCAAGCGCGCGTCGAACTCCCGCGCCAACTGCTCCTCCACGGGCGCGGGGAGCCGACGGGTGACGACCACCACCGGGCGGCCCGGCCGCGCCGCGCTCACCGCTGGACCATCACCGGCCGGGACGGTTGCTGGGCGAGGGCCTGCGCCATGGTGGTCCCGAGCTCGGCGGGGCTGGGCGCTACGACGAGGCCGGCGGAGCGCATGATCTCCGCCTTCTCTGCGGCCGTGTCCCCGAACGCCGAGATGATCGCGCCGGCGTGGCCCATGCGGCGGCCCTTCGGCGCCGTGAGCCCCGCGACGTACCCAACCACTGGTTTCGTCATCTGCTCCTTCACAAACATGGCCGCATCCGCCTCCTGGGGCCCGCCGATCTCCCCGATCATCATCACCGCCTCGGTCTCGGGATCCTGCTCGAACAGCGCCAAGGCGTCCACGAAGGAACTGCCGTTGATCGGATCGCCGCCGATGCCCACGCTGGTCGTGATGCCGATTCCGAGCGCCTGCATCTGCGACGCCGCCTCGTAGCCGAGCGTGCCCGACCGGGTCACGACGCCGACCGGCCCGCGCGCATAGATGTGCCCCGGCATGATGCCCATCATTGCCCGGCCGGCGCTGATCAAGCCCGCGCAGTTGGGTCCGATGAGCGTGGTGCGCCGGTCCTTGGCATAGCGCCACAGATACCGCTTCACCAGCATCATGTCCTGGGCAGGAATGCCGTCGGTGATCGTGACGACGAGGCGGATGCCGGCGTCGGCAGCCTCCATGATCGCATCGGCGCAGAACGGCGCGGGAACGAAGATCAGGCTCGCGGTCGCGCCCGTACTGGTCACGGCTTCCTTCACGGTGTTGAAGACCGGACGCCCCAGGTGCTCCGTGCCACCCTTCCCCGGGGTGACCCCGCCGACGACGGTCGTGCCGTAGGCGATCATTTCCTTGGCGTGGAAGGTGCCCTTGTCGCCGGTGAAGCCCTGCACGATGACGCGGGTCTTCTCGTCGAGCAGGATACTCATGCGGCTCTCACGGCATCGCGGGCGGCCACGACGCGTGCGGCGGCTTCGGACAGCGTGTCGGCGGTGAGAATGGGCAGGCCGCTGTCTTTGAGGATCCGCCGCCCCTCTTCCACATTCGTTCCCGCGAGGCGCACCACCAGCGGAACCGGTACCCGCACCGCGCGCACCGCCTGGACGACGCCCTCCGCCACCCAGTCGCACCGGTTGATGCCGGCAAACACGTTCACGAGAATGGCGCGCACGTTTTGATCGGAGAGGACCAGGCGGAAAGCGGCGGCCACGCGGTCGGGGCTCGCGCCGCCTCCGATGTCCAAGAAGTTCGCGGGCTCGCCGCCGGCGTGCTTGATCATGTCCATGGTGGCCATGGCGAGCCCGGCGCCGTTGATGATGCAGCCGATGTCTCCATCCAGCGCTACGTAATTGAGCCCGTGCTCCGCCGCCTCGGCCTCGCGCGGATCTTCCTGCGCGTAGTCGCGCAGCTCCGCGACATTGGGCCGCCGGAACATCGCGTTGTCGTCGAAGCTCATCTTCACATCGAGCGCGAGCACGTGCCCGTCGCTCGTGACCACGAGCGGATTGATCTCGACCATGGTGGCGTCGAGTTCTCGGAAAGCGCGATAGGCGCTCAGCAAGGTGGTTACGGTCTGGCCGACCTGCGCCGGGGCGAGGCCCAGCCCGAAGGCCAGCTCCCGCGCCTGGAACGCCTGCATGCCGACCGCCGGCTCGACTCCCTCCCGCAGAATCGCAGCCGGCTCGCGCTGCGCGATTTCCTCGATCTCCATCCCGCCGTGCGGGTGCGCCACCACGACGATGCGCTCGCGCTTGCGATCGAGCACGAGGCCAACATAGAGCTCCCGCGCGACGGGCAGCGCCTGCTCGATCAACAGGCGATGGACCGGGAGGCCCACTGCACCTGTCTGAACCGTGACGAGTGTCTTGCCCAAGAGCTCCTTCGCAGCCTGGCGGACGTCCGCATCGGTCACGCACAGCTTGATGCCGCCCGCTTTGCCGCGCGCTCCCGAGTGAATCTGGGCTTTCACGACCCAGCGGGAGCCGCCGATCTCGCTCGTCCGATACACGGCTTGTTCCGCACTGTAGGCCACCCCGCCCTTCGGCACGGGAACGCCGAAGCCGGCGAGCAGCTCCTTTGCCTGATACTCGTGAATGTCCACCGTTACGCTCGCGTGGTGACCATAGGGGGAGCGCCCGGAGTGCGGGCCCCGATGGCGGAGGCGATCTGGACGATGTTCTGAGCCATGCGGGCCGAGGCGGCGTCGATCATGCGACCGTCCAGCTGGGCCGCGCCGCGGCCAGCGCGGGCTGCTTCATCGAGCGCGAGCAGGATGCGGCGGGCGCGCTCCACTTCCTTGGGGGGCGGCGTAAAGACGTCGTTGGCGAGCGTGATCTGCGAGGGGTGGATCGCCCACTTGCCGTCATAGCCCAGTGCCGCCGCGCGACGCGCCGCCGCGAGATAACCGTCCGGGTCCTTGAAGTCGCCGTACGGCCCGTCGATCGCGCGCAGCCCGTAGGCACGGCACGCCGTCACCATGCGCGCCAGGGCGGCGTGCCACTGGTCGCCGGGATAGTCGGGGTTCAACCCGCCGATGCTGACGGTGCGGGCGCGTACGCTGGCCGCGAAGTCGGCGACGCCGAAGTGCATCGCCTCGAGCCGCCGGCTCGCCTGCGCGATGGCTTCGACGTTCGCCATGCCCAGCGCCGTCTCGATCAGCACCTCGATGCCGATACGGTGCGGGATGCCGCGGGCGGATTCGATCTGCGTGAGCAAGGCGTCCACCAGGTACACGTCGGCCGGGACGCCGACCTTGGGCACGAGCAGGATGTCCAGCTTGTGTCCCGCCTGCTCGACCACGTCGACGACGTCCCGATACATGTAATGGGTGTCGATCCCGTTGACGCGCACCGCGACGCTCTTGCCGCGACCCCTCCAGTCGTGTTGCAAGAGCCCCGTGACGACGTGTTTCCGCGCCTGCTCTTTGTCGGCGGGCACGACGGCGTCTTCCAGATCGAGAAACACGTAGTCGGCGTCGCCGTCCAGCGCCTTCGGGAACAGCGCCGGCTGCGAGCCCGGAACCGCGAGCTCGCTGCGCTGCAGACGGGGGTGCGCCGGCTCGTGGCGGGTGAGGCTCATGCCCTCACGGCGGCCCGCGGCGCCGGCTTGCCGCCGGGCGGTTGCTGCGCGTCGGGCGATTGCCCCCCTGCGGAACGCGCGGCGAGCGGTGCGGCGGTGCTGCGGTAGTACTCGGCGGCCGCGGCCACGCCCGCGCCGGGCGTCACCTGGATCGCCACGTCCCGCATCG
>JBGPDL010000029.1:0-31372 GCA_041482275.1 Gemmatimonadota bacterium
CCAGCGCGCCGCGGAGGAGATCGCCGCGCGCGAGGGGCTCGCCGTCGTGCCGCCGTTCGACCATGCGGACATCATCGCCGGCCAGGCGACCGTGGGGCTCGAGATCGCGGAGCAGCTTCCCGACGTGCGCACGGTGGTGGTGCCCGTGGGGGGGGGCGGTCTCATCGCGGGCGTGCTGACCGGGCTGGCGGCGGCGGGAAGCGAGGCGCAGGTGTGGGGGGTCGAGCCCGCGGGCGCGCCCAAGCTGAAGCGCTCGCTCGAGGCGGGCCGCCCCGTGCGGCTCGAGCGCACCGCGAGCCTCGCCGACGGGCTCATCACGCTCACCGTGGGCGCGATCCCGTTCGCGCAGCTCACGGGCCTGCGCCGCCACGTGGCCGGCGTGGCCCTCGTGGAGGATGACACGCTGCGGGAAGCGATGCATTTTCTGTGGCGCGAATGCCGCCTGGCGGTGGAGCCGTCCGGCGCCGCGACCACGGCGGCGGTACGCTCAGGCGCCGTCCGCCCCGTCCCGCCCACCGTGCTCGTGGTGAGCGGCGGCAACGTCGACCCCTCGTTGCTCGAGGACTGACCGCCCATGCCCGAGGCCGCCGCCAAGATCCTCGTCGCCGATGACGATCAGTCGCTGGTGCGGACGCTTACGTGGATCCTCAAGGAGAACGGGTACGAGGTCGTCACCGCGCCCGGCGGCGAGGGCCTGATGGGGAAGCTCGAGGAGGAGCGTCCCAACCTGCTGCTCCTGGACATCATGATGCCGAAGGTCGACGGGCTGCAGCTGCTCGCGAAAATGAAGGCGGACGACCGGTTCCGCGACGTGCCGGTGCTGATGATTTCGTCGATGCCGCCCGAAGAGGCCACCGTCAAGTCGCTCGGCCTGGGCGCGGCGGATTTCATCGCCAAGCCGTTCCGCGTGCGCGAGCTCCTGGCGCGCGTGAAGGCACACATCCGCTCGGCTCAGGAGCTGGCCCGCGCGCGCGACGAGGCGCAGAGCCGCGCCGCGATCGTCGACATCCTGCACGAGGTCACGGACTCGCTCAAGCCGGACGAGATCTATCATATCCTGGTCCGGCGGGTGGCCCGGGTGCTGCAGATCTCCAAATGCTCAATGGTGCTCGCGAAGCCGGGCGATCAGCTGGGGGTGGTGGTCGCCGCGTACGAGAACCCCATGCTCCGCAATCTCCAGATCGAGCTGGTCCGCTATCCCGAGATCCAGCGGGCGCTCACGACCGGTCGCTCGGTGCTGGTCGAGGATGTGGCGTCGGACCCGCTGTACCAGGAGGAGCGGCTGCGGTGGCAGCGCGAGCAGATCACCGTGCCGACCCGCTCGGCGGTGGCGCTCCCGTTCTCCATGAAGGACCAGCAGCTCGGCGTGTTCTTCCTCCGGACCACGGGCGAGGATCCACCGCTCACCCGGGCCGACGCCCAATTCTCGGAGACGGTGATCCGCACCGCCGTCGCGGCGATTGAGAAGGCGTACGATTTCGAGACCGCGGTGTCGGACAGAAAGCGGCTCGAAAAGCTTGCCAAGACGGACGCCCTCACCGGTTGCCTCAACCGGCGCGCCCTTTCGGAGGATCTCGAGACGGAGCTCGACCGCGCCCGGCGTTACAACCTGGCACTCACCATCCTGCTCGCGGACATCGACCGGTTCAAGCTCGTGAACGACACGCGCGGTCACATCGCCGGAGACTCGGTGTTGCGCCAGGTGGGGGAGATCCTGCGGCGCGAGGCACGGTCGGTGGACTTGGTGGCGCGTTACGGCGGCGAGGAATTCGTGGTCGTGATGCCTGAGACGGCGCTGCACGGGTCCGCCATCTTCGCGGAGCGGCTGCGCCGGCGCGTGATGCACCACGACTTCGCCGATCCGGGAGACGATCCGCTGAACCTGACCATCTCGATCGGGCTGGCTTCTTTCCCCGACGACCGCGTGACCAGCGCCGACAGCATCGTGGCGCTCGCCGACCAGGCCCTCTACCGCGCCAAGAACGAAGGACGCAACTTGGTGCGGCAATGAGCGAGCGCCGCTGTCCCAAGTGCGGCACGGTGTACGCCGACACCGCCCGGTTCTGTCCTCGCGACGGCAGCATGCTGGTGGAAGCGCAGACCAAGGTGGCAGCGCCCGCCGCCGCGCCGTCGGGCGGCGGCACCGCGGTGCGCACGCCGCCCACGCCCAAGCCCGGGCTCGATCGGGCCGCCTCTCTCTCGGGCCAGGTGCTCGACTCGCGCTACCACGTGCAGAAGAAGCTGGGCGAGGGCGGGATGTCGTACGTATACCTCGCGCGCGAGGTCGCCACCGGGCATGACGTCGCGATCAAGGTGCTGTCCCCCAAGCTCGCGACCGACAGGAGCTCGGTCGAGCGCCTGCGACGCGAAGCCGGCCTCGCCATGCGCCTGGACCATCCCAACGTCTGCCGCATCCTACGGCTGGGCGAATCCGAAGACGGGCTCATCTATCTGGTGATGCCGTTCCTCAAGGGCGAGCTGCTGTCGGACCGCGAGGTAAGGGGCGGGCCGATGGACGTCGCCGGCGGGATCGATATCCTGCGGCAGGTGTGTGCGGGGCTGCACCACGCGCACGAGCTGTTGATCGTGCACCGCGATTTAAAGCCGGAGAACATTATGCTCGTCGAAGAAGACGGGGGCGGAGCGCGCGCGGTGGTCATGGACTTCGGGCTCGCCAAGGAGCGCCGCGCCGAAGGGCAGCTCGCCAAGCTCACCGCGACGGGGATCATCCTCGGCACTCCGGAGTTCATGAGCCCGGAGCAGATCCGGGGGAAGCAGCTGGACGCGCGCTCGGACATCTACGCCATCGGCATCGTGGCCTTCGAGATGTTCACGGGCAAGCTCCCGTTCCAGGGGCGGAACGCCCAGGAAATGATGATCGCGCGGCTGCGCGGCCAGCCGCTCAAGCTGCGCCAGCTCCGGGCCGACGCCCCCGAAGGCCTGGAGAAGGCGCTGGCCCGCGCCATGGAGTCCAACCCCGACGCGCGCTACAACACTGCGCTCGAGTTCGCGGACGCGCTGACGCCGTCCGGCGACGGTGGGCTGCTGTCCAGGATCAAGGAGAGGCTGAAATAAGGCGCTTCCCGGCCTTCGATCCGCCCGAGTACGTCGACTGGAAGGCCGACCCGGCGCTCGTGCGCGAGTTCCGGACGACCGTCGAGCGGGACCCCGAGCGCGCCGCAGTCGTCGCACGGCTTTCAGCCGAAGCCAAACTCTCCCTGTACGCCGGGCTGCTGCGCGCGCGCTTGCATGACATCCAGCTCAAGCGCTGGGTGCGCACGGGCGTGATCTCCAAGGCGTGGCTCGGGACGGGCGAGGAGGCCACGACCGTCGGACCGGTCCACGCGCTCGAGCGGGGCCGGGATATCGTGGCGCCGATGATCCGCAACGCCGCGGCGTGCTGCGAGCTCGGCGTGTCCGTCGCCGACATGTTGCGCGCCTACTTGGGTAGCGAAGACTCGCCCTCGCGCGGCCGCGATCTGCACGTCGGCGCGTGGTCCCAGGGGGTGCTGCAGCCGATCTCGCACGTCGGCGACATGGTGCCGGTGATCAGCGGCATTGCGCTCACGTTCAAGATGAAGCACGAGCCGCGCGTCGCACTCACCTGGGTGGGCGACGGTTCCACCAAGACCGCGGCGGCGCACGAAGGCACGAATTTCGCCGCCGTCGGGCGGGTGCCCGCGATCTTCATCGTCCAGAACAATCAGGTCGCCCTCGGCACCCGGCTGGAGCAGCATCATCTCCCCCGGACGTTCGACGATTGGGCGGCGAGCTACGGCATCGCGGGGAGCGGATTCGACGGTAACAACGTGCTCGACGCCTATGCGGCGACCCGGCTCGCGGCCGAGCGCTGCCGTCGCGGCGAGGGGCCCGCCCTGCTCGTTGCCGAGACGTTCCGGATGGGCGGGCACGCGACCCACGACGAGCGCGAGGCGCGGGAGACCTTCCCGGACGAGATGTTCAAGGCGTGGGGGAAGCGCGACCCCATCGGGCTGTACGAGGAGTACTTGAAGGAAGATGGCGTCGCACCGGCGCGGCTCGAGGACGCCGAGGCGGCCGTGACGGCGGAGGTGGAGCGCGCGGCGGAGGAAGCGGTGCGGAGCCGCGAGAACATGCCAATCGGGAAGTCAGCGCTCGACGGCGTCTACGCCAATGACGCAGGGGCCCAATCGAGGTGAGCTCCATGAACCTCAAGATCGTTGCCGCTTTGATCACACTGGTCATGCTGCCGTCGTTCCGTCCGTCCGTGGATGTTCATGCCGAGTACGTGAAGTTCCTCTCGGACAAAGACACCATCACCGCCTATCTCGCCTATCCCGAGCGCCAGGATCGGGCGCCCGTGGTGATCGTCATTCACGAGATCTTCGGGATGTCCGACTTCATCCGCCAGACGACGGAGGAGCTCGCCCGGGACGGGTTCGTCGCGATCGCGCCCGACCTGCTGTCGCGCCGCGGCGGCACGCCGTCGTCCGCCGACGACGCGCGCAAACTCATCGCGGGGCTCAACCCCGACACGGTCACCAGGGATCTGGACGCCACGGCGGCGTACGTGAAGCGCCTCAAGGCCGCGCGTCCCGATCGCGTGGGCGTGATCGGCTTCTGCTGGGGTGGCGGCCAGAGCTTCCGCTACGCGACGAACAACCCCTCGCTCCGGGCGTTCGTCGTCTGCTACGGGCCCGGCCCCGGCGCGCTGTCCATCGCCCGTATCCGGGCGGCCGGGTTAGGCGTCTACGCCGAGAACGACGCCCGCATCGACGCGGGGCTCGGCGACGTCGACGCGGCAATCCGGACCTACCACAAGGCGTACCACTACGCCGTGTATCCCGGGGTCGGTCACGGCTTCCTGCGCACGCGGGAGAAGCCGGACGTGGCGGATAGCGCGTGGGGGAACGTGGTTCGGTTCTTCCGGGAGACGCTGGACCGCTGACGCGAGCGGCAGAGGACGGCAGAGGACGATAGAAGACGGTAGAGGGGACGGTCGTGACCTCTACCGCCCTCTATCGCCCTTGAGGTATTCTCGAGCCTTGTCCAGCGCCAGGTCGTTGCCTGCCAGCACGTCGTTCACCGTCGGAACCACCGGGACGTCTGGTTTCACGCCGACGCCCGCGTACTCGGTGCCGTCGGGAGCCCGGTGCCGGGTGACGGAGAACTGGACGCTCCAACTCTTCGGCAGCGCGAACGTCGCGACGTCGCCCGGGCTTCCGGCCGACGGCTCGCCGATGATGACGCCGCGCCCGGCGGCCCGGAACGCGGCGAGCAGATCTTCGGCGGCGCCGGAGGTGGCGCTCGATGCGAGGACCGCGATCGGTCCCCCGTAGGGGGGATGGTCGGCGCGCGGGGCAACGGTTCCGGTCTCCGGTCCGTACCAGGTGGTGGCGGAGTCGCTCAGGTTCCACGCCCGGAACACCGCGCGATGCTCGGGCGTTGTCCAGCGCACGGCGGCGAAGGGCCGGTCGGTGAGGCGGGCGAGCACCTGATAGGCGTACTCCGTCTTGCCTGCGGCGGCGTCGCGCAGATCGAGCACCAAGCCCTGGACGCGTGCGAAATCGGGGAAGACTCGGTCGATCTGGCGCACCACGTCCTCGTCGGCCAGGGAAGCGATGCGCACCAGCGCGATGCCGCCGGGCAGCATCTCCGCCGCGAACGCGGGCACGTCGAGCGGCCAGTGATCGTTGAGGGACACGCTGCGGGTCATGCTGAGGCCGCGCGGCTCGGCACCCGGGACGCGGACGAGCAGATGAAGCGTAGTGCCCTTCTCGCCCTCGAGCATCCAGCCGACGGCGCGCTGCCAGCGGTCCGCCGGCGTGGCCGCGGATACTTCGGGGAGCACCGAGTCACGGACCCACTGCTCCGCCGGGATACCCTGGACCGCGAGGACCTCGGCGAGCCGTTCGGGGCGCGCGACGCGCATCTCGTCGTTCTCGGCGTAGTCGAGGATGAACGGCCGGCGCTCGGCGCTCTTCACGAGGAGCGGCGGGCGCGCGATGCGAGAGCGCAGGTGGGGCGGTGCGGTCACGCCGGCTTGCCCGTCGGCGAGCAACGCGAGGAAGCGCCGCAGCCGGTGGTAGAAGCGCAGGTCCGATTGCGGCTCGGCGGCGAGCCTCATGTTGGCGGCGAGCGCCGAATCCCAGTCGGCGCGCACGCGGTCCCAGTAGGCGAAGTTGTAGCGTGCTTCCGCCCACACGGTGGCCACGGCGACCCCCCGCTCACTGGCGCTGAGCTGCTGGGCGGCCAGCCGTCCGTGAGAGGCGAGTGCCGCCGCAGCGAGACACGCGAGGAGCGTCGAGCGAATGGTCACACGCCTAATCTATCTCCTTCTGTTTGTGGCGCCCCAGGTGCTGATCTATCTGTACCTGCGCGAGCGGCTGCCGGACCCCGCCCGGCCCCAGCGGGCGCGGGTGGTGCGCGGCGCGTTGGGCACGCTCTTCGCGGCGTTCAACATCCCGTGGCTCCTCGTGGGTTGGCGCGTGCTGTTCGGCGGCAGCGTGTGGGGCGTGGGGCGCATCCCGTTCACCGGGCCGTGGATTGCGTGGCAGCTGCTAGGGTGGATCTTCTGCGCGCTGGTGAGCCTCTATCTCCTGGGTAAGGTCGTGTGGTGGCTCGCCACGAACGTGCGTGGTGCGTGGTACGTGGTTGCTTCCGACGCGGGGCGTTCACCCGATCTGCACGGCGAAGCACCACGCACCACGCCCGACGCACCGCTCTCCCGCCGCCGGTTTCTCGCCAAAGCGACCTACGCCTACGCCGGCGCCGGGACCGCGCTTTCGGCGTCGGGCATCTGGAGCGCCTATCGACTCCCCGAGGTGACCCGGCGCACGCTCCTCTTCCCGGATCTCCCGCCCGGCCTCGACGGCTTGACCGTGCTGCACCTCTCCGACCTGCACGCCGGCGTCCATCTCGGGGAGGACAAGATGCAGGACATCGTGACGCGGGCGCAGGCGCTGCGGCCCGACCTTATCGTCCAGACGGGAGACATGATCGACATCTCCCGCGCGTACATCCCGCCCTACGTGCGGGCGTTCCGCGAGCTCTCGGCGCCGCTCGGGGTGGTGACAGTGCTGGGAAACCACGATCGCTACACCGGTGAGCGCGACGTCATCCGCGCCTGCCGGGACGCGGGGCAGGTGTTCGTGCAGAACGGCTGTCACGTGCTCGAACGCAACGGGGCGACGCTCGCGCTCCTGGGTATCGATGACCCGCACAACTGGACCGCGGACGACCCGCAGCCCGACGATGTGGACGCGGCGCTCGCTACCGCGCCACCGGACGCGTTTCACGTCCTGCTGGCGCATCGTCCCGGCGCGTGGGACACGGCCGCCCCGCGCGGCATCCCCCTCACGCTCGCGGGCCACATCCACGGCGGCCAGTTCTATCTGCCGCTGATCGGCTGGTCGCCCGGACGGTTGATCACCAAGTACGTGATGGGGCACTTCCAGCGCGGCAACAGCCAGTTGTATGTGAGCAGAGGGATCGGCGTGGTGGGCGTGCCGATTCGCGTCTTCGCGCCGCCCGAGATCGAGCTGTTCGAGCTGCGCCTCACCGCGTTGCAATCGCGTCCCAGGCACCATCCAGCGCCAGCGTGATCCCCGCGTGCGCCTCCGGCCATTCCTTCGTCGATACCCGATCGATCGCCAGCGTCACCACGCCGAGCCACACGCCGGCCCACACCTCGGCAGCCCCGGCCTTGACCGAGCCGTCGGCCTTGGCCTGCGCGATGAGGCTCTCGAGGCCGAAGCGGAAGTCGCGCGCTGTCTTGCGGCTCTCTTCGTCCAGCAGGTCGTCGTGGCGGAGCGTGAAGAAGAACCGGGCGACGGCGGGCTCGCGCGCCGCGCCCGCCACCAGCGCGCGCGCGAGTTCGGCGAGCTTCTCGCGCGGCCCCACGTTCAGCGCGTCGGCGTCCTTCACGAGCTTCCCCGCCCACCGCGCGGCGGCGCGGTACAGCTCGTTGAAAAAATGCTGTTTGCCGGTGAAGTGGCGGTAAATCGTGCCTTCCGCCACGCCGGCCTTCTTCGCGATCTGGGGCGTGGTCGTTTCGTGAAAACCCCGCGTGGTGAACAGCTCGAGCGCCGCGCGCACGAGACGCTGACGGGTGAGGTCGGCCTGGGTCATCGAGCGCGAATCTAACGTGGCGGTCGGTCCTTTGGGGTGAGGCTCCGGCGGGCGAACAATGGGATTTCGCCGCTCGCCCAGCCCCACTAGGTTTCCGCCGCCGCAGTCCCTCACGACGTCCGGAGGTAATCGCGCCATGCGCATGTTGGTCTTGGGCGCGGGCCTGCAAGGGTCCGCCTGCGCCTACGATCTGTTGCAGCAACCCGGCGTGGCGCGCGTCACCATCGCCGACGTAAAGCCCGAGCGCATTCCCGGCTTCTTGAAGCCCCACGTCGGGAAACGACTCACGCTCCTCAAGCTGGACTTGCAGGACCCCGCGGCGCTGCGCGCGGCAATGGTCGGTCACGCGGCGGTGCAGAACGCGGCACCGTACTATTTCAACCTCGAGGTCTCCCGAGCCGCCGTCGACAGCGGCCTGCAGTGCGCCGATTTGGGCGGCAACACGGAGATCGTCTTCAAGCAGAAGAAGCTCGACGCCGAGGCGCAGCAGCGCGGCGTCTCGGTGATCCCGGATTGCGGCCTCGCTCCCGGCATGGTGAACATCCTCGCGGCCGAGGGCGTCCGGCGCGTCGGCGACGCCGACACCGTGAAGATCTACGTCGGAGGCCTGCCGCAGCACCCCGAGCCCCCGCTCAACTACCAGATCGTCTACTCGCTCGAGGGGGCGCTCGACTACTACACGACACCCTCGTGGGTCCTGCGCGACGGCAAGCCCGCCCGCGTCGACGCCCTCTCCGAGCTCGAGCAGGTCACCTTTCCTCCGCCGGTGGGCGAGTTGGAGGCGTTCCACACCGGTGGCGGGATCTCCACGCTGCCGTGGTCGTACCAGGGAAAGGTCCGGACGATGGAGTACAAGACGCTGCGCTATCCCGGGCACGTCGCCATCATGCGGCCGATCCGCGAGCTCGGTCTCCTCGATCTCACTCCCATCAAGGTGAAGGGCAAGGAGATCGTGCCGCGCGACGCCTTCATCGCCATCGTGTCGCCCAAGCTCACCAAGCCCGAGGGGCGCGATCTGGTCGCGCTGCGGGTCGAGGTGCGGGGGCGGAACGGCAAGGGCGTCGCGTGGCAGCTGCTCGATTATTCGGACGAAGCCCACGGCCTGAGCGCGATGATGCGGACGACCGGGTACTCGCTCGCAATCACGGGTCTCATGCAGGTGGACGGCCGCGTCGCCGCCAAGGGGGTCCACACCCCCGACGAAGCGGTGCCGTTCGGCGACTACGTCGCCGAGCTAGCGAAGCGCGGCGTGGAGATCCGCGAGATCTAGCGCATCCTTCAGTAGCTCCAGCTCGTCCCGAACAACAGCTGCCCGCCTTCGTCGCCGCGCCCGTACCCGAGCACCACGAGTGAGTTGCGGAGCAAGCGCAGCGCGACCTCGGCGCCGCCGCTCTCGTGCAGACCCATCGTCGTGAGCCGCACCTTCTCGCCCGATCCGAACACCCGGCCGGCGTCGTAGAACGCGACGATCTTGAGCTCCATGGCGTCCCCGGCCGACCGCATGGCGTAGCGCGCCTCGAGCCCGCCGATCAGCTTGCCGTGTCCCGTGAATCTCCCGTCATAGAACCCCCGCAACGACCGGTAGCCGCCCACGGCGGCGAAGGGTTGCTCGCTCGACTCCATCTCCTGCTGCGCCGCGAGCGGCGGGGTCCCGCCCATGCCTTCTGCGGCCAGCCGCCCCGCCAGCACCAACCGCCCGGCGGGCCGCACCTGGACACGCGCGTCCGCGGTCGTGCGCGTGTAGCCGTGGCCGCTCGCGAACACGGTCGCGAGCAGCACACCCGCGTGCGGGTCGACCTCATTGTCGCGCGTGTCGACTACGACGCCCACCCGCAGGACGTGGTCGCTGAAGGGCAGAGTGGCGGGGTCCACGGTCCCCGCATTCAGGTCGGTTCGAAACACGCTGGCGCCCGGCAGGGCACGGAAATCGCTGCGCGCGATGGTGCCGCCCGCCAGTACCCGGACCGGCCCGACCAGCCGCCGCTGCAGCGTCACACGCGCCGTGAGACGCGTGCGACTCACCCGGTAAAAGTAGGTTCCCACCAGGTCCACGCTATCGGAAGAGTACCGCGTCTCGTTCCCGAGACCGTAGTAGCCGAGGCGGTTGTCGCGCGCGGCGGTGAGCGTGACGCCCGCGCGCCATCCCTCTCTCCACGCTGGCGCTTGCACGTCCACGACGACGCCGTAGCTGCCGCTCACGCTCGCGCTCGCGTCGACGCTCAGCGACGCGCGATTGCGCTCCGGCCGCTCGACGAAGCCGAGCGGACTGTAGCGGCCGTAGTGGAACGCTCCCCAGGGACCGTCTGCGGCGCTGTAGGAGACGTAGGGATAGAAGTTGTCGCGCCAGAACCGCTGCGCCGGGAGCGCGGGAACAGCAGCGGTGGCGAGCGCCAGCGCGAGGCTAGCGGCTCGCAGCGGACCGCTCGTAAAGATGGGCCGTGTCCCGCAGTCTGGCCTCGGCGCCGTCGTGCGCCGCGTACCGCCCGGGGTATAGCGAGGCGGCGCCGAACTCGCCGCGCTTGTTCACTGCGTAGAAATTGAGGTTGAACGTGGGCTTGCCGTCGGGAGCGAGCAGGCGCGGCTCGGTGAGCTGCACCACCCGCTTCAGCGTCTCGAGGCAGGCATCGGTGGGCTTCATCCCGCGGCGCATGAACTCGACCGTGAGGAAGCCGCCGCACACCTTGATGTTCGATTCGCCGCGCCCGGTCGAGCCTGCCGCGCCGACGTCGTTGTCGGTGTACTGGCCGGCGCCGATGATCGGACTGTCCCCGACCCGCCCCGGGATCTTGAAGGCGAGCCCGCTGGTCGTCGTGACCGACGCAAGATCCCCCTGCGGGGTGACCGCGTCGCAGTTGATGGTGCCGGTCGGCCGGGCCGTCAGGTGTTCGGCCTCCGGCACGTCGAGGTAGTCGTCATCCGGGTTGAGATTGGCGCGCCAATGCAGCCAGGCTTCGCGCGCGTGCTCGGTGAGGAGGTCTTCCTCTTTAAAGCCGTACTGCAACGCGAACCGCTTCGCGCCTTCGCCCACGAGAAAGATGTGGTTGGTGTACTTGAGCACCAGCTTGGCCACCTCGGACGGGGTCTTAATCCCCTCGAGCGCGCCCACCGCGCCTGCGCGCTTGGTCGGCCCGTGCATGCACGAGGCGTCGAGTTGCACCACGCCCTCGGCGTTGGGGAGCCCGCCGTAGCCCACCGAGTCGTCGGTGGGGTCGAGCTCCTGGATCTTGACTCCCTCGATGATGGCATCGAGCGTGTCGGCCCCCTGCATCAGCAGGTCGAAGGCTTTCTGCACCGCCCGCAGGCCGTTGGCGCTTGAGACGGCGACGGGCTTTGCCACCCAGCCGCTGGCGCGTGGGAGCGGCCGCGGCGGCCCCATCGGGAAGGGGATGTCGCGCGCGCGCGTCGCGGCCACGCCCACGGCGGTGGACGCGACGAACGCACGGCGCGAGAGGAGGTCGGCCACTGGTGACTCCGGGACGAAGGGAGCGTGCGTACGTTTGCGCCGCGAGCGAGCGCTGTCAACTTGCTCCCCCTGCGCGGGCCCTCTAACGTTCCGACCGTGGACTTCGCCGATCCGCCGAGCCCGCGCGCCGTGGTGCGCGGAATCCTGGGCGCCGCGCTGGGGCTCGCGATCCTCGCGCTCGTGGTGCTGTTCCTCGGCTCCGGGCGGCTGGAATGGCGGCTCGTCGCCCTGGTGCTGACGCTGTGGGGGGCCTGGAGCTTTTTCGACTCGGTCTTCGGGTCGGTGGTCGAGCCGTTCGGCCGGTTCCTCGGCAACGCGCTCACGGGCGGCGCGATGCCGGGCGGCACCACGATCACCATCGAGCAGGAGACCGCGATGCTCGAGCGCCTGCTCGAGGCGGATCCCCCTCCTCCGCTCCATCGGGTTGCGCTCGCGGGCATCCGGCTCGCCGAGATCTACCGCACGCACCAGCACGACGCCCCAAAGGCGGACGCGCTCCTCAACCGTCTGGTGACCCGGTACCCCGACGCGCCCGAGCTCAAGTATGTCCGCTCCCGTTGAGCTCTCGCTGGTCGTCCCAGTGTACAACGAGCGCGACAGTCTGCCCCTGCTGGTGGACGAGATCGGCCGGGCGCTGGCGGGACGGCGCTATGAGATCGTCGCCGTGGACGACGGCTCGACCGACGGATCGCTCGACGTGCTCAAGGCGCTGAAGCGGGCGCATCCGGAGCTGCACATCCTGGCGTTCGCGGCGAACGCGGGGCAGACGGCCGCCTTCGCGGCCGGGTTCGGCGCCGCGCGGGGCAGCGTGGTCGTCACGCTCGACGCTGACCTCCAGAACGACCCGGCGGACATCCCCGCCCTGGTGGACGAGCTCGAGCGGAGCGGCGCTGCAGCGGTCGCGGGGTACCGGGTGGAGCGGCGGGACACTGGGTGGAAGCGGTTGCAGAGTCGCATCGCCAATGGAGTACGCAACCGGCTGAACCGCGAAACGATCCGTGACACCGGTTGCTCGCTGAAGGCGTTCCGCGCCGAGGCGCTGCGCCCACTGCAGCTGTTCAATGGGATGCATCGATTCCTGCCGACGCTCGTCCGCATGCACGGCGGGCGCGTGACGGAAGTGCCGGTGCGCCATCGGCCCCGGCGCTTCGGCCGCACGAAGTACGGCATGTGGAACCGCGTGTTCCGCGCGTTCGTGGATGCGCTGGCGGTTCGCTGGATGCAGCGCCGGGCGCTGTGCTACCGCGTGCAGGAGGAGCTGCCCTGATGCACGATGACTGGGTACGGCAGATCGATCTGGAGCTCGACGGCGAGCTCAGTCTCTCCGAACGCGCGGCCCTGGCGCGCCACCTCGTCGCGTGCCGGCATTGCGGCGAGGCGCGCGTGAGCCACCTGGAGATGCGCGTCGCCTTCGCGCGTTCGGCCGGGGAGCCGCACGCGCACACGGTCCCGCGTCCGCGGATTCGGGGCCGCACGCTGGCGCTGTGGATGACAATGAGCTTGCTTGCCGGCGCGGCCGCGGGGTGGCTCGGCCACAGCCGCTGGGGTGGGCCCGGGTCGGGCTCGCTCGAGGCGACACGTGCGATCTTTCTCGCGCAATAGCCTGGTCGTCGCGGCGCTCGCGGTCGCCGCGACCCCGCAGGCGCCCAATTACCGCGTGACCTACCACCTACGCGCGGTCGAGCAGGCCGGCGGCACCACGCAATTGCTCGCCAGCGCGGTCGTCAGCGGACCGCCCGAGACGGACCTGAGGCTGTCGCTCAAGACCCGCGGCACCGAGCTCGAAGCGCTGTTCGGCACGCTGCCCGAGCCGGACACCGTGAATCTCGCCGGCGTGTTCTTCAGCCGGCGTCAGGCGGGGCGCTCGCGTCGCGGGCTGCCGGTGTGGGAGGAGGACAGCTACCGGCGGTGGGCGCGACTCGCCTGGGGAGGGACGGCCCGCCTCTATCCTTTCGGACGGGCGGGGGCGGCCGAACGGCGCGCCGTGTGGGTCGAGATCACCGTGAGCCGTGAGTTTGCCGCCGGCGAGACCCGGGCGAGCGAGGAAGTGACGGTTCTCGACAGCGCCGTCGTCTTCGCGGCCCAGGCCGTCGTCCCCCCGCGGCGCGTGACCGTCCGCATGAGCCTGGTGCGGGGCGATACGGCATCGAGTCAGCGGGTGGTCGACCTCGTTCCCGAGACGCCCGGCCGCCGCGTCCGGTTCAGCCTGGGTGGGGAGACCTTCGATTTCGACGTGATGCTCGAACGGCCCGACCCCCCGCGGACCGGCAGGGACAGCGCCCTCGCCGTCGCGACGGACGCTGTCTGCCTGCGGCTGGTGGCGCCGGGCTCGGCCGGGGGCGCGCGCGTCCGCTGCGGTCGACTCGACAATGTGGCCCGCCGCGTCGCGCTGACGGGTGGCGATACCCTCGTGGCGACCTTCGCCTGGCCCGTCATGCGTTGAGCGCGGTATTATCCAGCGATGGCCCGGAAGCAACGGCTCGACCCCGCGATCTTCCACCTCCCCGTCGACAAGATGCGGGAGGGCTACTACTCCGACAAATACTTCGTCCGCACCCGAGAGCTGTTGCTCAAGGACAAGCACCGCCCCTGCGTGACCATGCAGGTGTTCGCCAAGTCCCACGCGTTCCTCGGTGGGATCGACGAGGCGATCGCCATTCTCAAGCTCTGCAGCATGGTCTGGCCGGAGCTCGACGTGCAGGCGCTGTACGACGGCGACGAAATCGAGCCGTGGGAAACGGTGTTGCTCATCGAAGGCCCGTACGACGCGTTCGCGCACCTCGAGACCCTGTACCTGGGCGTACTGGCCCGGCGCACCAAGGTGGGTACCAACACGCGCCTGGTCGTCGACGCGGCGCGACCCAAGCAAGTCATGTTCTTTCCCGCCCGCCACGACCACTGGCTGGTCCAGACCGGCGACGGTTACGCCGCCCATATCGCGGGCGCGATCGGCGTGTCGACCGACGCGCAGGCATCCTGGTGGGGTTCGGAAGGCGTGGGCACCGTGCCTCACGGTCTGATTGCCGCCTACGGCGGCGACACCGTGCTCGCGTCCCACAAGTTCGCCGATTTGTCGGATCCGAGCGTCCGGCTCATCACGCTCGTCGACTTCGAGAACGACTGCGTCGGCACCGCGCTCAAAGTGGCCCGCGCGCTCGGGGAGCGATTGTACGGCGTGCGGATCGACACCGCCGAGACGCTCGTGGACAAGTCGGTCGTTCCGCAGATGGGGACGTTCAAGCCCGCGGGTGTGAACCCGCAGCTCGTGTGGAACGTGCGCCGGGCGCTCGACAAGGAGGGGTTCACGCAGGTGAAGATCGTGGTCTCGGGGGGCTTCACGGTCGACAAGATCCGGCAGTTCGAGGAGCAGGACGTGCCGGTGGACATGTACGGAGTGGGCTCGAGTCTCTTTCAGGGACGCTTCGATTTCACGGCCGACGTGGTGCGGGTGGAAGGCAAACCGTTGGCGAAGGTCGGCCGCTCCTACAGACCCAACTCGCGTCTCGAGCGCGTCGACTGAGCCGCGCCTACGGCGTCAGGTGCTTGTCGTACCAGGCGAGGTACCGCGCCAGCCGGTCGCGCCGGTAGCTCGGCTTGGTGATGTCGTGATGCTGGCTGGGATAGATCACGAGCTCCGTCTCGACGCCGAGGCTCCGGAGCGCCTGGTACATCTGCTCCGAGTTGAGGAGCGGCACATTGAAGTCCTTGTCGCCGCACAGGAACAGCGTTGGTGTGGCGATGCGGTCGGCGTGCAGGAACGGGAATGACAGCTTGACCCAGGTGGCGGTCGTCTTCCACGGCACGCCCAATTCGGCTTCGTATTCCCGCACGTATTGATCCGTGCCGTAGCCTGCGAGAATGTTCGAGGCGCCGGCCCCGCTCACAGCCGCCTTGAAGCGCCGATCCTGCGCGATCACGTAGTTGGTGAGAATCCCGCCGTAGCTCCAACCGCCTACCCCCAGCCGCGCCGGGTCGGCGACCCCCTGCGCCACCGCGTAATCCACCGCCGCCAGCACGTCCTGGGCATCCTTGTTCCCCCAGTCCGCGTAGATCGCCGTGGCATAGCGCTCGCCCCGTCCCGAGCTGCCGCGTGGGTTCGCCACGACCACCACGTATCCGTGGCCGGCGAGCGTCTGGAGCTGGAAATCGAACTCGTACTGGAACTGCGACACGGGCCCGCCGTGAATGCGCAGGATCGTGGGGTAGCGCTTGCCGGGAACGAAGTCGGCGGGTTTCACCACGAAGCCGTTGACCGCCGTTCCGTCGCGGCTCTTGAATCCGATCGGCTCCACACTCCCGAGTTGCACGCGCGAGAGCCACTCGTCGTTCTGACGCGACAGCGGCCGCAGCGCGCCGTCCTCCACGGCGAACACTTCGGCGGGCACGAGAGGCGTGGACGCGAGCAGGGCGACTTTCCCGTCCGGCGCCGTCGTGAAGGCGCTCACGACCCGGGGGCCCGACACGACGCGCTCGACCGGCCCGCCCGCCGCCGGCACTCGCGCGAGCGCCATGGTGCGATCGTCTTCGAGCAGAAAGTAAAGGGACGATCCGTCGGCCGACCACGCGGGACGTCCCACGTTGCGGTCGAGCGCGGCCGTGAGGACGCGCGGGGCGCCGCCCGCCGCCGGCACGACGGCGAGCTGCTGCACCGCATAATAAATGAGCCCGGGCGCTCCCCCCTGTAGGTAGGCGATGGTGCGGCCGTCCGGGCTCCAGGCTGGGCGGCTGTCGGTGTCGGGATCGCCGTCCGGGCCTGGGAACGTGGTGAGCTGGCGCGGCGCCGCGCTCGGCGCGGCGTCCATCACATACACGTCCCAGTTGTTGTCGCGGTCCGAGTCCGGATGACGCTTGCTCACGAACGCGAGGGACTGGCCGTCGGGAGACCAGGCGGGGAGCAGCTCGTCGTAGTCGCCCGGCGCAAGGATGGTCGTCTTTCCCGACGCGACGTCGAGCAGGTAGAGGTGCCGCCGCTCTTTGCCGAGGTAGCCGCCCTCGTCCTGCTTGAACTGGAAGCGGTCGATCACGATCGGGGCGGGCGTCTTGGGCTTGGCTGTGTCCGCGTCCTGCACGACCAGCGCCACACGCTTGCCGTCGGGCGCCCACGCGTAGTCGTCCACGTCGCTCGGGAGCGCGGTGAGCTTGCGTCCTTCGCCGCCGAGGCGGTCGAGCAACCACAGCTGGGTGTGGTCGTCATCGCGGCTCGAGAGGAAAGCGAGCCAGCGCCCGTCGGGGCTCCAGCGCGGCGCGCTCTCACCCTGTCTCGAGCCGGTGAGGCGCACGCTGCGGGCGCCGTCCCAGCTGGTCATCCACACTGCGGTGCGGTTGCGGTCTTCTGCGGTGTCTGCGGCCGACACGGTGTAGGCCACCCACCGTCCGTCCGGCGCGATCTGCGGGTCGCTCACGTCTCGCACCCGCAGCACGTCGTCGAGGGCGAACGGCCGTGCCGGCGGGGCCGAGGGAGCCTGCGCGCCGAGTCGTGCGGCGAGGGCGGGCGCGAGGAGCGCGGCGGCGAGCGTGCGGGACACGGGTGCTCTCCGGACCAGTCGAGGGCGGAAAGCCTACGCTGCGACGCGCGCGCCCGCCAGCGGGGCGGGCTCTTGCACTTCGCCCGGTCGATGAATATTCTTCCGGTGCAATGAATAATAATTCACGCGTGCCGGTGGGCGTGCTCGGGGCTTCCGGCTATGTCGGGCAGGAGCTGCTCCAGCTCCTCACCCGCCATCCCGGGGCCTCGGTCGTCTTTGCCACGGCCGAGTCGGCGGCCGGGGAGCGGCGCGAGGGCGTCCGGCTCGTGCGCATTGCGGACGCACCGCTCGCGCGGGCTGAGATCGTGCTGTCGGCCCTGCCGCACGGCGTGTCGGCCGGCTACGTGCGCGAGGCGCGCGCCGCCGGCCGGCGGGCCGTGGACCTGTCGGCCGATTTCCGCCTGTCGTCGGAGGCCGTGTACGGGCTCACCGAGGTGACGCGTTCCCGCCTGGCGGGGGCCGAACTGGTCGCGAACCCGGGCTGCTATCCCACCGCCGCCCTGCTTGCGTTGCTGCCGCTCGCCGCGCGGGGCCTGATCGACGAGTCGCGCGAAGTGGTCATCGACGCCGCCTCGGGCGTGACTGGGGCGGGCCGCGCGCTCACGCGGGACCTGCTGTTTGGCGAAGTGGCGGAGGACTTCCGCGCCTACGCGGCAGGGAACGAGCACCGCCACCTTCCCGAACTCAAGGCGACCCTCGAGCGCGAAAGCGGCTTCACGGGCGACCTGGTGTTCACCCCTCACCTGCTCCCCGTGAAACGCGGCATCCTGGAGACGATCCACGTACCGCTCACCCGTCTCGTCGACCGGGCGACGGCCGAGGGGATTTACGAGGCCGTGTACGGTGCCGAGCCGTGCGTCACGGTGCTGCACGGCGCCCTGCCGTCGCTCAAGGACGTGGTCTACCGCAATCGGGTCGCCATCGGTGTGGCCCCGGTGGCGCACGTGCGCCGGCCGCGTCTCACCGTGATCGCGGCGATCGACAACCTGGTCAAAGGGGCGGCGGGGCAGGCGATCCAGAACATGAACGTCATGCTCGGTCTGCCCGAGACAGCGGGGCTGGTATGCTGAGCGTCCGCGTCGTCAAGCTGGGCGGCAACGAGATCGATCGCCCCGGGTGGCTCGCCGCGTGCGCCCGGGCGCTGGTCCCGCTCGACCCGGTCGTCGTAGTCCACGGCGGCGGGCGCGCCGTGAGCGCCTGGTCCCGGCGCCTTGGCCTGCCGGTCGAGAAGCGCGACGGCCTGCGCGTCACGAGCCCCGAGGTGGCGGAAGTCGTCGAGCTGGTGTTGGGCGGCCCCGTGAACCGCCACGTGGTCGCGACGCTTCGCGCGGCGGGTCTCGACGCGATCGGCCTCTCGGGCGTGGACGGCGGGCTGCTCACCGCCCGGCCGGGGTCCGAGGGCTTGGGGCATGTGGGCGAGATCACAGGCGTGCGGGCCGGGCTGCTCGAGAGCTTCCTCCTGACCGGTCTCACTCCGGTGATCGCGCCCATGGCTCCGGCCGCTGGCGCCAGCGGCGAGCCGCCGCTCAACGTCAACGCCGACGATGCGGCGGCGGCCGTCGCCGGCGCGCTGCGCGCGGCGGAGCTGCTCGTCGTCACGGACGTGCCGGGCGTCGAAGTCGACGGTGCCGTGCGGTCGGCACTCGACGCTGGCGACGTGGAGACCCTAATCGAGCTGGGGGCGGCGACCGACGGCATGGCGGCGAAGCTCCGGGCTGCGACCGCCGCGCTCCGGGCGGGAGCGCGGGCCGTCCGCATCGGCGACCTCGGCCTCTTGAGCGACGCCCGGGCGGGCACCCGCATCCTCGCGTCGGCCGTCCAGCCCGCGTGACCGCCGTTCCCGCGAACGCCACGGCCCTGCCGGCGGCGCCAGCGCTGCTCGACGTGTACGCGCGGGTCGGCCCCCTGCTCGTGGCGGGGAACGGCGCGGAGCTCGTCGCCCAGGACGGGACGCGCTATCTCGACTTCGCGGCCGGGATCGGCGTCAACGCGCTCGGCTACAACCATCCGGTCATCCGCGGGGCGCTCGAGCGCGCCCTCGCCAGCGGCCTGATCCACGTCTCCAACCTGTACCGCACGGAGGCCGGCGAGCGGCTCGCGGAAGCGCTCGTGGCGCGCTCGTTCGCCGACCGCGCCTTCTTTTGCAACTCGGGCGCCGAGGCGAACGAGGCGGCGTTCAAGTTCGCCCGCAAGTGGTCGGGGAAGAGCGAGATCGTCGCGTTCTCGGGGTCATTTCACGGGCGGCTGTTCGCGACGCTCGCCGCCACCGACCGCCCCGAGTATCGCAAGCCGTTCGAGCCCCTGGTGCCCGGCATCCGCATCGTTCCGCGGGAGGACTGGGCGGCGGTCGATCACGCCGTCTCGGCGTCGCGCACCGCGGCCGTGATCGTGGAGCCGGTGCAGGGGGAGGGTGGGATCCGCCTGCTCGACGCCGAGTGGCTGGGCTTCGTCCGCGAGCTGTGCGACTCGCGCGGCGTCGCGGTCATCTTCGATGAGGTGCAGTGCGGCCTCGGGCGCACAGGCACCCTGTTCGCGTACGAGCAGACCGGCGTGGTGCCCGACATGCTGACCCTCGCGAAGCCGCTCGCCGGCGGGTTGCCGATGGGCGCGGTGCTGGTGACGAGCGCCGTGGCCGCCGCGCTCAAGCCGGGTGATCATGCCACCACCTTCGGTGGCGGACCGCTCGTGGCGAGCGTGGCGCTCGACGTGGTGCGCACGATCGCCGATCCCGCGTTCCTGGGCGATGTCCGTCGCAAGGGAGAGTGGCTGGGCGCGCGGCTCGCACAGTTAGCCGCCCGCCGCCCGCGGGTGCGCGAGGCGCGGGGGCGGGGACTGTTGTGGGGGCTCGAGCTGTCGGAGCCGGCCGCCCCGATCGTCGCGGCGGCCCGGGAGCTGGGACTGCTGGTTCTCACCGCCGGGCCGCAGGTGATCCGTCTCATTCCGCCGCTCGTGATCACGCAGGAAGAGCTGGAGCGGGGAGTGGGCATTCTCGAACAGATCCTCGCGTGAGCGCGCTGCCCATTATTGGGGAGCGGGGAGCGGGGAGCGGTACCCTCCAGGGCGAGCCACGCCTTCGGCCCGCAACGGAGGGAACCGCTCCCCGCTCCTCGCTCCCAGGGGTCGTGGTGCGGAGCGCCGGGTTGGCCGACGTCCCGCAGCTCGAGGCCCTGATGGCCCCCCACATCGCGACCGGCGACTTGCTGCCGCAAAGTAACTACGACCTCTGTCGGCACATCAAGGAGTATGTCGTCGCGGAGGCGACGAGTGAGATCGTCGCGTGCGGGTCGCTCAAGATCTATTCGCAACGACTCGGAGAGGTCGCGGGCCTTGCGGTGCGGCCCGACTGGCAGGGGGCGGGGCTGGGCCGAGCGCTGCTCGAGGCGCTCATCCTCGAAGCGCACTCCCACAGCCTCGTCGAAGTCCTCGCCCTCACGCGCAAGCCGGCGTTCTTCCTGAAGCTCGGCTTCGCGACCGCGGAGCGGGAGCACTTCCCGCTCAAGGTGTGGGCCGATTGCGCGAGGTGTCCGCGTAACACCTGCTGCGATGAGATAGCAGTGACTCTCAGGTTGTAGAACAGGCAACTACTAGACGCACAGACGCACAGCGATGAGCCGTAACCAGGGGTCGGGACAAGCCTTCCTGACCCCTCGGTGCTGTTTACCCCTGCGCGTCTGTGCGTCTAGCTTTCGCCCGTTCCGCGTCCTGTTGACACGTTCCTGCATTCGCGGAGAAATTCCTCGTTATGCCCCGCGTCATCTTCTGGGACGTCGACACCCAATACGACTTCATGCACGCCGACGGCAAGCTGTATGTGCCGGAGGCCGAGCGGATCATCGGCAACTTGAAGCGCCTCACTGACTACGCCCACGCGCACGGCATCCGCATCGTGGCGAGCGCCGACGACCACGTCACGGGACATCCCGAGATCTCCGACAAGCCGGACTGGACGAGCACCTTTCCCCCGCACTGCCTGCGGGGCACCCCGGGCCAGAACAAGATTCCCGAGACGGCGCTCAAGAACCCGCTCGTGGTCGAGCCCGCGCGGGCAGACGCCAGGGCGCTCGCCGATCGGTTGGGGGCGCACACGGGTGACGTGCTGCTCCACAAGCACCGCTTCGACGTGTTCACCAACGAGAACGCATCGACCGTGCTCGATGTGATCGCGCCCGACGACATCGTGTTGTACGGCGTGGCGACCGACGTATGCGACAAGGCGGCGATCGAGGGCCTGCTCGAGCGCCGCCCCCGCACCCGGCTGTTCGTCGTGACGGACGCCGTGAAGGGGATCGACAAGGACGTGTCGGAGCAGCTGCTCAAGGATTGGGGCGACGAGGGGGTCCGCCTCGTGAAGACGAAGGAAGTCGTGGAGGAGGGGCTGGTCGAGAATCTCGCACGGGCTACCGCATGACCGCCCGCGCCGCTCCCGCTGCGTTCGGGCGGTTCTTTCTGCCCGGTCCCACCGACGTCCACCCCGACGTCCTCGCCGCCATGCAACGGCCGATGATCGGCCACCGCTCCGGTGCGATGGAACAGCTGCTGACCGGGCTCGAAGCGCCGCTCGGTCGGCTGTTCCGGACCTCCCGACCCGTGATGGTCGGCACGACCTCGGCGACCGGTTTCATGGAGATGGCCGTGCGCAACGGCGTGCGGCACCGTGCGCTGTCGCTCGTGAACGGCTCGTTCAGCGAGCGTTTCGCGAACCTGGTGCGCGCCTGCGGCAAGGAATGCATCCGGCTGGACGTGCCCCTCGGCTGCGCCGTCGAGCCCGACATGCTGCGCGACGCCCTGCGGCGCACCCCGGTTGACGCAGTGACACTCGTCCACTCGGAGACGTCGACGGGGGTGCTGCAGGACGTGCAAGCGCTCGCGGGCGTCGTGCGCGAGTTCGACGACGTGCTGCTGCTCGTCGACGCCGTCACGTCGCTCGCGGGCTCTCCCGTCGAAACCGACCGGTGGCAGCTCGACTTCGTCCTCACCGGCTCGCAAAAGGCGCTCGCGCTCCCACCCGGCCTGGCGCTCGGCGCCGCGTCGGAGCGCATGCTCGAGCGGGCCAGGACGCTCCCCTGGCGCGGCCTGTACTTCGATCTCGTGAGCTTTCTCGAAGCCACCACGAAGCATCAGCCCACCAGCACGCCCGCGATCTCGCTTTTCTTCGCGCTCGAAGCGCAGCTCGCCCGCATCGAGCGCGAGGGCGGCGCGGAAGCGCGCTGGGGGCGCCACGACGCGATGCGCCGTCGCGTGGAGGAGTGGAGCGCGGAGCGGGGGGTCGCCTACCTGCCGCGGGAAGGGCGTCGCAGCTGGACGGTGTCGTGCCTCAAGGTGCCCGAGGGGAAGAGCGCCAAGCAGATCGTTGGCGCACTGAAGCAGGCCGGGTGGACCATCGGCTCTGGCTACGGGCCGCTGAAAGAGTCCACCATCCGCATCGGGCACATGGGCGACCATACCGTGGCGGGGGTGGACGAGCTGCTCGCGTTGCTCGCCGGGCTCGTGGCGTGACCGAGCGCGTGGTCGTGGCGGATCGGGTCGCGGAGGCGGGGTTGAAGCTGCTCGCGGCGACCCCCGAAATCGAGGTCGTGAACTGCGCCGGCAAGCCGCGCGAGGAGCTGGAGCGGGCGCTCGGCGGCGCACAGGCGCTGATCGTGCGGAGTGAGACGCGGGTGACGGCGGACCTTCTGACCCGCGGCCCCAACCTGCGCGTGATCGCCCGCGCCGGAACCGGCGTGGACAACATCGACGTCCACGCCGCCACCCGGCGGGGCATCGCGGTCATGAACACCCCCGGTGCCAACACGGTCAGTGCCGCCGAACACGCGATGGGCCTGTTGCTCGCGCAGGTGCGCCACATTCCGTGGGCGGCCGAGGCGATGCGCCGCGGCGAGTGGGATCGCAAGCGGTTCGAGGGCACGGAGCTGCGCGGCAAGACGATCGGGATCGTGGGGCTGGGCCGCATCGGCGGGCATGTGGCACAGCTGGCGCGCGCGTTCGGGATGCAGGTCGTGGGGCACGATCCCTACCTCTCGCCGGAGCGGGCCGCGGACCTGCAGCTCAAGCTGCTGCCGCTCGACCAGCTGCTGCGCCAGGCGGACGTCGTGACCCTGCACGTTGCCCACACGGAGCAGACCCATCACTTGATCAATGCCGCGCGGCTGAAGCTCATGAAGCCGACGGCGGTGCTCGTGAACACGGCGCGCGGCGAGCTGGTGGACGAGGCGGCACTGGCCGAGGCGATCCGCGAGAAGCGCATCGGCGGCGCGGCGATCGACGTCTTCGCGGTCGAGCCGCTCCCCGCCGACTCGCCGCTCCGAAAACTCGACCGCGTGATCCTCACCCCGCACCTCGCGGCCTCCACGGCGGAGGCCCAAGAGCGGGTGAGCATGGAGATCTGTGGCGCGGTGCGGGACGCCTTGCGCCAGGGCGATCTGTCGTTCGCGATCAACGTGCCTGGCATCTCGGGCGAGCTGTTGCGGCGGCTCGGGCCGCTGCTCGACCTGGCGCGGCGGCTTGGCCGCCTCGCGCTGGCGCTGGTGGACGGCCCCGTCACGGCCGTCGAGGTGGACTACGGCGGCAAGGACGAAGCGGCGCCGCGGCCGGTGCTGATGGCAGCGGTGGAAGGGTTGCTCTCCGCGATGAACGTCGAGCCGGTGAGCCTGGTGAACGCGCTGCTCATCGCCGAGGAGCGCGGCATCCGGCACTCGCGCCGCACGGGGACGCCCGAGCCGGGCTTCGAAACCACGGTCGGCATCACGCTGGAAGCGGAGCGCGGCCGGGCCCGGGTGGCAGGGGCGGTGCTGGGCAACGGGCACGGGCGCGTGATTCGCATCGACGATTATCACGTGGACGTCGCGCCGGAGGGGTGGATGCTCGTGATCCGGAATCGCGACGTGCCGGGCGTGATCGGGCGGGTCGGGACGCTCTTGGGCGGGGCCGGGATCAACATCGGCAGCTACCACCAGGCCCGGGTCGCCTTCCCGGGGCATGACGCGCTCGCGGCGATCACGGTGGACCAGCCGCTCACCAACGGCGTACTCGACGAGCTGGCACGGGTGCCGGACATCCAGCTCGTCCGGCTGGCGAACTTCGGAGACTAGTCCGCCGCCTGGCGCTGGGGCGGCTCCTCGTCGGCCAGTAGCCGGAACGATTTCACCGCGCCGGTGAGCTTATCGGCGGCCTCGGCCAGCTGGTTCGCCGACGACGCGATCTCCTGGGTCGACGCGCTCTGCTCCTCACTCGACGCCGCAATCTCCTCGGCGGACGCGAGCAGCGTCTCGGTTCCCTGCGCCACCGACCTGAGCCGGGCGCTGATCTCCTCCACCAGCACCCGCATCTCACCCGCCATCTTCGCGATCTCCTGGCTCCACACGTCGTTCGCCTGGGCTTCGGCGGCCACGGTGCCCAGACCCTGGGCCGCCGTCTGGGCCGCCTCCCGGGCGGCGCCCGCTCCCAGGGCGAGCTGCGCCAGGCGCTCGCGGGTCGCTTCCACTCGGCCGAGCACGCCACGCACGGTGTCGGCCGTGTCCGTCGCGGCGGCCGCGGCGAGCGACGCGAGTTTCCGCACCTCGTCCGCCACCACGGCAAAGCCGCGTCCCTGCGGTCCGGCTCGCGCCGCCTCGATCGCGGCGTTCAGCGCGAGCATGTTCGTCTGCGTGGCCACCGCTTTGGTCTGCGCCACGAATTTCTGAATGTCGGCCGACGCGCGGGCGAGCGCCTCGGCTTCCACCACCCCGCGGGTCACCTCTTCGGCGAGCTTGGCGAGCTGCGCGGTGCTCTGGTCCAGCAATTCCTTGTTGCGCTGGGCGACCTCTGTGACGGCGCTGTTGCGACGCACCGAGTCTTCTGCCCCCGCGGCGAGGATCGTGGCGATCTGGAGGATCTTCGCCGCGTCGTCCGCCGCCGCGCGCACCAACTGCGCCTGCTCCGCCGCGCGCCGCGTGAGGTCCTGGCATGTGGCCGACATCTCCTGGGTCGACGCGCTCATTTCCTCGGTCGACGCCGAGATTTCCGTGGCCATCGCGGCCGCTTCGTCGGCCGCCGTGCGGATCGCGCCCACCAGACGGCGCAGCGCCACGACCATCTTCTGCACGGACGACAGAAGGTCGCCGATCTCCTGCGCGACGCTCTCGACTCCCGCGCCCGCGGCGGTCAGGTCGCCGCTCGCGACGCGGGCGGCGACGTCGCCTGCCGTGCGCACCGGCGCCGCGACGCGGGCGTTGAGCCAGCGCCCCAGCCACAGCATCATGAGCACGGCGAAGCCAAAAAGGACGCTGGCGCCAAACCACACGTATCGCTGCACCGCCCGGGCGGTGGCGTAGGCGACGGCCGTGGGCGCGCGGAAGAGCACCCAGTAGTACGCCTGGTTCGCCGGGAAGCGCCCCCGAACCGCCGGCACGGACACCACGAGCTCCGGCCCGCGAGCTGTTTGGAGGACGGCTCGCTGCGGCCGGTCCGGATCGTAGAGCGTCCTGTCCTGCGGGACGTCGCGCAACTCGGTCTCGGCCGGGCCATACAGCAGGTTCCCGCGCTTGTCCACGAGCTGCAGGTAGGCGCTGTCGGCGAGACCGATTCCGGTGAGCAGCCACCCGACACGGTCGAGCGGGTAGACGCCCTCGAGCACGCCCACCGGGTGGGCACCCTCAACCGGGCGCAGCACCACGGCGTACCGCACGGTGACCGAGCGGGTGGCGGAGTCGATCGCGGGCTCGCTCTCCGCAGCCCCGTTCCTCATCGCCTGCTGCCACAACGAGTCGCCCCCCTGCCGCAGCCGGTCGGGCACGCCGGAGGCGATCACGACGAGACCGTGGCCTTCCGTGACGATGAGGTCGGTGAATTCGGATCGCTCGGGATAGCCGCGGAGATAGCGGGCGACGTTGGGGTCGGCGCCGAGCTGGCGCGTGGCCGCGAACATCGGTTCGAGCTGGGGAGGCGGCACCTTGTCGAGGCGGCGAGCGGCGACCGACTGCGCAGCGTCGATCGCGGCGCGGATCAGGGACGGGTTGGCGGCGAGCCGGTCAGCTTCGGCGTGCCGCTCGCGGACAAAGTTGGCGACCAGCGCGGTGGCTCGCTCACCCACGTCGGTTCCGCGCTGATCGGCGAGACGCTCCAGCGCCCGCGTAGCGCCCCGACCGGCGAACGACGCCAGCCCAACCACGGCGACGAACGCGACGGCGACCGCCCAGAACGTGAATCGCTGCAGAATGTCGCGGAGAGTCGAGGCCATGGAATCGTGGCGCAAAGTACGCCGGGTTTCTTGGGGGAGCAAGTCTGTGTAGTTTCAGTCACTTATGTCGAGCGTCCCCCCCTACGATCCGCAGCTCGTCGAGGCCAAGTGGCAAGCGCGCTGGGCGCGCGCTCACTCCAACGAGCCCGAGCTCGACCGGCCGGCCCGGCCGTTCTACAACCTCATGATGTTCCCCTATCCCTCGGCGGAGGGGCTGCACGTGGGCAACATGTTCGCCTTCACCGGGGCCGACATCCACGGGCGGTTCCAGCGGCTCCAGGGGTACGACGTGTTCGAGCCGATCGGGTTCGACGCGTTCGGCATCCACTCGGAGAACTACGCGCTCTCGGTCGGCACGCATCCGGCGAAGCTGATTCCCAAGAACATCGAGACGTTCCGCCGCCAGCTCAGGCGCTTCGGCGGCATGTTCGACTGGCGGCACGAGCTCTCCACCACCGATCCGAAGTACTACAAGTGGACCCAGTGGATTTTCCTGCAGCTCTTCAACGCGGGGCTCGCCTTTCGCAAGAAGGCGGCGGTCAACTGGTGCCCGAAGGACATGAGCGTGGTAGCGAACGAGCAGGTGATCAACGGCTACTGCGAGCGCCATCCCGACACCAAGGTCGAGCAGCGCTTCCTCGAGCAGTGGTTCTTCAACATCACCCGGTACGCCGAGCGGCTGCTCAATAACCTCGACCGGCTCGACTGGTCGGACTCGACGCGTACCCTGCAGCGCAACTGGATCGGGCGGAGCGAGGGGGCCGAGCTGATCTTCGAAACCCCGGCGGGTACGAAGATCCCCGTGTTCACGACCCGTCCCGACACGGTGTTCGGAGCGACCTATCTCGTGCTCGCTCCCGAGCACCCGCTGGTGGACCAGCTCACCGCGGAGGAGCAGCGCAGCAAGGTGAATGCGTACCGGCGCGAGGTGCAGGGGAAGGACATCGTCTCGCGCAAGGTGGGCGACAAGGCCAAGACCGGGGCGTTCCTCGGCTCGTACGCGCGCAATCCCGCCACGGACGAGGCGATCCCCATCTGGATCGCGGACTACGTGCTCATGGAATACGGCACCGGGGCGATCATGGCCGTGCCGGCGCACGACCGGCGCGACTTCGAGTTCGCGACCCAGTTCCGGCTGCCGATCCGCGAGGTGGTGCGCACCGACGAGCCGCTCCCGAGCGTCACGGAGGACGGCGTCCTCGTCAACTCGGGGAAGTTCGACGGGATGCCGTGCCGCCAGGCGCAGCGCGACATCGTCGCCTGGCTCAAGGACAAACGACTCGCCACCCCGCAGGTGCAGTACCGGCTGCACGACTGGTGCATCTCGCGCCAGCGCTACTGGGGACCCCCGATCCCGATCATCTACTGCGCCCGCTGCGGCCCGGTGGGCGTGCCGGAGCGGGACCTCCCCGTGGAGCTCCCGTTCATCGAGGATTTTCGCCCCAACGCGAGCGGAGTCTCCCCGCTGGCACGGCACAAGGAGTGGTACTTCGTGAAGTGCCCGCAGTGCGGTGCCCAGGGGAGCCGCGAGACCGACGTTTCCGACACGTTCCTCGACTCGGCCTGGTACTTCCTCCGGTACCCGTCGACCGAATTCGACGACCGGCCGTGGGACCCGAAGCGCACCCAGACCTGGCTGCCGGTCACGAGCTACATCGGAGGAAACGAGCACGCCGTCCTCCACCTCCTCTATTCCCGCTTCGTCACGATGGTGCTCCA
Organism: Gemmatimonadota bacterium; assembly: GCA_041482275.1. Classification (GTDB taxonomy): domain Bacteria; phylum Gemmatimonadota; class Gemmatimonadetes; order Gemmatimonadales; family GWC2-71-9; genus AG41. Next base: position 28,031 of record JBGPDL010000029.1, read on the forward strand.
CGAGCTGGGCAAGGTGCCCTTCGACGAGCCGTTCCCGAAGCTCCGGGCGCACGGCCTCATCATCAAGGACGGCGCGAAGATGTCCAAGTCGCGCGGCAACGTCGTGATCCCGGACGCCTACATCCAGAAATGGGGCGCGGACACGGTGCGGCTGTACCTCATGTTCCTCGGGCCCTTTCAGGAGGGCGGCGACTTCCGCGACACCAGCATCATCGGCGTCCGTCGGTTTCTCGACAAAGTCTGGACCACGGCGCACGAAGCGGCGGGCCAGGAAGCGGGACCGCTCCCGGCGGCGGTGGAGCGGAAGCTCCACGAGACGATCAAGAAGGTGACCACCGACACCGAGCGGCTCGACTACAACACCGCGATCTCGGCGATGATGGAGTACGTGAACCTCGTGCGGGAGCAGGGAGCGGGGAGCCGGGCCGCCGTCGAGCCGCTCCTCCTCATGGTCGCCCCCTACGCGCCGCACCTCGCGGAGGAGTTGTGGGCGGTTCTCGGTCACGACCGGTCGATCTTCCAGGCGACTTGGCCGCGCTACGACGCCAACCTCGCGGCCGGCGCCGATGTCGAGGTGGTGGTGCAGGTGAACGGCAAGGTGCGCGGGCGCGTCACGGTGAACCGCGGCGCCAGCGAAGCGCAGGTGGTCGAGCTCGCGCTGCGGGATGAATCGGTGCGGAAGTTCGTGGACGGAAAGCCGGTGAGAAAGACGATCTATGTGCAGGATCGACTATTGAACCTGGTGGTGTAGCAGGTCAGAGCACCTTCGCCAGCAGGTCTCCGACGAGGTATCCGATCGCCGCCACCCCCAATCCCACGACGAACATGTCGAGGCCGCTCCGGATCACGCCCCGGCCCGTGAAGAAGCTGCGCGCGGCGCCCACCGCGAAGTGGGACAGCATGGCGATCGTGAAGGCGATCCAGGCGGCCGCCCGTCCGTTGAACATGAGGAACGGCGCCACCGGGATGAAGGCGCCGATGGCCGTGGAGGCCCCGGTCAGCCACCCTTCCTTGAACGGGGTCGAGTGCGCCTCCCCGATCTTCAGCTCTTCGCGCACTTGCTCGTCGAGCGCCCGCTGCGAGTCGCGCATCACCTCCGCGGCCATCCTGCGCGCGATGCCGGCTTCGATCCCCTTCGTCTGATAGACCAGCGCGAGCTCCTCCTCTTCCACCTCGGGCATGATCCGGATTTCTTCCTTCTCCATCGCGATTTCGTGGTCGTATACTTCCTGCTCACTCTTCGCCGCGAGATAGCCCGAGGCGCCCATCGACAGCGCGTCGGCGAACATCCCCGCGAGCCCCGAGAGCAGCACGACGGGCGGCGCCACGGCGGCGCCGATCACACCCGCCACCAGGCCGAAATTCGCCGTGAGCCCATCGTTGAAGCCGTAGACGACGTTGCGCAAGAAGCCCCCGGACGCCGTCTTGTGCCACGGCTCCGGCCCCCGGCCGGCGAGCCCCGCCAGCGTTGCGGCGTGCGCCGCCGACTCCTTGGCGAGTTTGAGCGACACCTCCCGCGCGTCGTCGAACGTGGCCTCCTTGTGGAGGTCCATGTAGCCCTTCACCTCCTGCCCTTCCTCACGCAGCAACAGCGGCAGCAAGTAGCCGGTGCCGAAGCGTCGCCCGACCCAGGCCCGCAGCCGCGCGTTCACGGAGGGTCGTGGCCGCCCCACCTGGTGCCCGTGCTCGGCGAGCAGCTTCTCCCACAGCTGGACGTGGCGCTCCTCCACACCGGCGAGCTTGATGTAGACGTCCTTGCGGCCGGGGTCCCGCTCCTGACCGGCGAGGGCGAGGTAGAGGTAGGCGGCGTCGAATTCGTCCTGCAGGTGGTGCAGCCAGGTGTGCAGGGTGGCGCGGTCGAGAGCCATGACTCAAAATAGCCGCAACTCATAGGATAGCAATCGGTTAGAAGGCGTCCCACATGACGCGTCACGGGCAAACGTTGCACGACGTCGGCGCGTGACGTCGTGTGCGTGACGTCGTTGCGCGACGCCTTTCGTACTTGACGCATCTATGTACTTCAGGAGATGACCATCTCGCTCGCCGTCCCCGACATTCTCGTTGCCCGGGCAAAGTCAGGCGACCTGGAAGCGCTGGAAGCGCTGTACCGGGCGTTCGAGACGCCCGTGTACAACCTCGCGCTCCGCGTGCTGCGACGCCCCGAGGACGCGGAGGACGTGCTGCAGGAGACCTTCCTCGAGGTGGTGCGCAGCATCAAGCAGTACCGCGGGGAAGGGCACTTGTGGGGTTGGATCCGGCAGATCGCCGCGTCGAAGGCGCTGATGCGGATCCGGCGCGAGCAGGTGCGCGAGACGGAGGAACTGCGGGAGGAATCGGTGGCGGGGGGCATGGGAACGGGTGGTGTGCCGGCCCGGATCGATCTCGAGCGGGCGTTTGAGCGACTGACTGCGACGTCGCGCTCGGTGGTATGGTTGCATGACGTCGAGGGGTACACGCACGAGGAGATCGCGGAGCTGATGGGCAAGACGGTGAGCTTCTCCAAGTCGCAGCTGGCGCGCGCGCACGCGCGGCTGCGGCGGATGCTCGAGACGGAAGGAGCCGGACGATGATGCATTGCACGATGGATGACCTGCTGGCCCTGCGGGCGGGTGAGGGGTCTGTGTGGGCGCAGCGGCACGGTGACGGGTGCGCGGCGTGCCGGGCGGAGCTTGAGGCGCTGCACCAGAGGGTCGCGCAGCTCAAGGCGCTCCCGGCGCGGCGACCCGCGCGGGACCGCTGGCCAGGCGTACGCGATGCGGTCCTCGCGACCCGTCGCCGCCGCCGCGAGCGTTGGGGCATCTGGAGCGTCGCCGCCGCCGCGGCAGTGGCCGGGCTGATCGTGTTTCGCCCGTTCTGGACGGGACCGGTCGCGGGCGCCGAGCTGGCGCGCGTGAAGCAGCTGTCGGCCACGCTCGAGCAGGAGCTCGAGCGTTACGATCCCGACGGGCGGGTGACGAGCGGCCGCGAGGCCGCCTTGGCGGCCGCCCTGGAAGACGGCATTGCCGTCATCGACGGCGAACTGACGCGGGTGGGTCCCCCGGACACGCCCGCACGTCCCGCCGAGCTCGTCAAACTGTGGGAGCAGCGGGTGGATCTCATGCAACAGTTGGTGAGCGTCCGCGTGACTCGCGCTACTTACGTGGGGCTCTAGGCCCCGGAGGGATATCAGCAATGCAGCGGAAGTGGATTCTTCTCGCGGCAGCGGCGCTGGCCGCGTGGCCAGTGGTACTCCTGGCGCAGCAACGGCCCCAGCCGCCGCGCGCGCCGCGGACGATGGCATTCTCGATGAACGACAACCGCGGTCGCATCGGCGTGATCGTGCGGACCGACGCCAGTTCCGAG
>JBGPDL010000030.1:0-31153 GCA_041482275.1 Gemmatimonadota bacterium
CGAGTCCGCGACGGCCCGAGCCCGCGCCTGGATCGAGTCGAACTGCGCCGGCCGGTACAGCGCCCGGACGCGCAGCGGCGTCGTGTCGGGCAGCGCGAACACGCCCACGGCGGTGGTGTCGGGCGGGCGCGCCGGGTCGAGCGATTGCGAGAAACTCACCCGCAGCGTGACCGAGTCCACCGACTCGACGGTCCGCACCCGCGGGCCGACGGTGTCGTGCGCGAACGCCCACAGCAGCGCGCTCGCCGCCGAGTCCACCGTGACCGTGAGCGTGTCGAACGGCTCGCGCCGGTCCTGCTGCCGGTTGTTGTTTTGGTCCTGGATCGCCCACACGCGATAGCGCCCCGGGGGGATGTCCTGCAGCCGGAAGTTTCCGGCGGAGTCCGCCAGCGTGACGTACGCGGCCGTGTCCGGGAGGAGGGCGGCGCGAATCACGGCTTGCGGCAGCACGCGCTGCTCCACCCACAGGAGCGCCGTGCCCCGGAGCGCCGCGGTGGGCAGGGCGCCGCCGGTCGAGAACACGATGCTCCGGCCGGTCTTGGTGACGTTGCGCCGCAGGTCCGCGATCCCGGGCAGCACCTCGAGGTGGTACACCCGGTTCGGCTTCCAGCCTTCCTCGGGCGCGAGGTGTACCGCGTCCCGGTGCCACGACACCTTGACGGCGCCTCCCACGGGCGAGAGCACGAATTTCCCGGCGAGCCCGGTGATCGCGGCGCTCCCTTGCGGGGAGCCCGGCGCCTCCTCGATCACTTCGTCGAACTGGACCACGGCGTCGCCATGGAGGGCGGGTACCACCGCCCCGGACTCAGGGACGGTCCGTAGGATGGTGGCGGGCGTGGTCCGGGGCGGGCCCCCCGGCGGTGGCCCCTGGCTGGCGCAACCCCAGCCGAGAGCCGTTACGAGCAGCCGAGCGACCTGAGCTTGTCGGCCAGCACCTGCCGCTGGTCGCGCCACGCCCGCTCCTTCTCGCGCTCTTTGGCGACCACCTCGGCGGGCGCCCGCGCGACGAACTGCTGGTTGGCCAGCTTGCCGCTCAGTCCGCTGAGCTGCTGGTCGAGCCGGGTCAGCTCGCCCGAGAGGCGTCGGCACTCCTGTTGGACGTCGATCGCTCCCTCGAGTGCCACGAACACTTCGCTGCCGTCGCCGAATACGGCATAGGCACCGACCCGCTTCGCTGCCCCGTCGAAGGAGAGCTCGTCGAGCTGCGCGAGGCGCCGGATCGTCTCGTTCTCGGCCTCGAACACCTTGCGGTGATCGCGCCCGCGCGCGGTGATGCTCGCCCGGAGACGCGCCTTGGGGGGCACTTTGTACTCCGCCCGGATGCCGCGGATTTTTTCCACGACCTGCTTCACCCGCAGGAACTGCAGGTCGAGCTCGGAGTTAACGAGCTCCGGTCGAAACGACGGCCAGGGAGCGACTGCGAGCAGCTCGTCCGGCTGCCGACCTGGGACCTTCCGCCACAACTCCTCCGTGATGAACGGCACCACCGGGTGCAGCAGCCGCAGCGCGGTGTCGAAGCAGTGGGCGAGCACCGAGTGCGCGGCGGCGCGGGACCCTGCGCCGTCACTCGCGAGGCGAGGCTTAACCGCCTCCACGTACCAGTCGGCCAGCTCGCCCCACACGAATTCGTAGCACCGCTTGGCCCCCTCATCGAGCCGGAACTGTTCCATGGATGTCGTCGCGGCAGCGACGGCGTCGTTGGCGCGCATCAGGATCCAGCGGTCGGCCAGCGGCAGCTGCGATTGCTCGAAGCTCTCGAGCGGCCGCACCCGCTCCGGCAGTTGGGCCAGAATGAACCGCCCGATGTTCCACAGCTTGTTCGCGAAGTTCCGACCCGGCGCGAACGTCGCCTCCAGGTCGTTCGGGTCGAGAATCACGTCCGCACCGAGCGAGCCCCCGCCGATCACGGTCCAGCGCAGTGCGTCGGCGCCGAATCGCTCGACCACATCCAGCGGGTCGATCCCGTTGCCCAGCGACTTCGACATTTTGCGGTGCTCAGTGTCGCGCACGATGCCGTGGAGGTAGATGGTGCGAAACGGCCTGTCCCCCATGAAGTGGTAGCCCGACATGACCATGCGGGCGACCCAAAAGAAAATGATGTCGGGGCCGGAGACGAGCGTGTGACCCGGATAGAACCGCTCGAGGTCGGGCGTCACGTCGGGCCAGCCCAGCGTGGCGAACGGCCACAGCCACGACGAGAACCACGTGTCGAGCACGTCGGGGTCTTGCTCGACCGGGCCGCCGCACTTGCGGCAGGTCGCGGGATCCTCGCGGTCGGCCCACTGCTCGCCGCATTTGGTGCACGTGAACACGGGGATGCGGTGCCCCCACCACAGCTGCCGCGAGATGTTCCAGTCGCGGATGCCTTCCATCCAGCGCTCGTAGGTCGCCTTCCACCGTTCCGGCACGATGCGGTACTCGCCGCGGTGGTAGGCGGCGAGCGCCGGCTCGGCGAGCGGTTTCATCTTCACGAACCACTGATCGCTGAGCCGCGGCTCGACGAGCGTGTCGCAGCGGTAGCAGCGGCGCACCGCGTGCCGGTGCGGCTCGATCTTCTCGAGCAGGCCGCGCTCCTTCAGCATGTCCACGATTTTGGTGCGGGCATCGAATCGGTCGAGCCCGGCGAGCGACTTCGGCACGCGCGTCGGGTGCTCCATCCGACCGTCTTCGGTCATCACGAGCGGCATCTCCAGCTTGTGCCGCAGCCCGATTTCGAAGTCGGTCGCGTCGTGCGCGGGGGTCACCTTCACGAACCCCGTCCCGAACGCGGGGTCGACCGCGTCGTCCGCGATGATCGGAATGGCGATGTCCGCGATCGGAAGCCGGGCCAGCTTCCCCACGAACGCGGCGTGGCGGGCGTCCGCGGGGTTGACCGCCACCGCGGTGTCGCCGAGCAGGGTCTCGGGGCGCGTGGTGGCGACCGTGAGGTGGGGCGTGGGGCCGCCCTCCACGGGGTAGCGGATGTAGTACAGCTTGCCGTCCCGGTCTTTCGATTCGGCCTCCTCGTCCGACAGGGCGGTGAGGCAGCGCGGGCACCAGTGGATCACGCGGTGGCCGCGGTAGATCAACCCTTCCTCCCACAGGCGGACGAACACCTCGCGCACCGCGCGCGAGTAGGCCGGGTCGAAGGTGAACCGCGTCCGGCTCCAGTCGCAGGAAGCGCCGATCACCTTGAGCTGCTCGAGAATGGTGCTGCCCGTCTGGCGCACGAACGTCCAGACGCGCTCGACGAACGCCTCCCGGCCGAGATCGAGGCGCGTCTTGCCTTCCTTCGCGACGAGGCGCTCGACCACGTTCTGCGTGGCGATGCCGGCGTGGTCGGTGCCGGGGAGCCACAGCGCGTCCCGGCCGCGCATCCGCTCGAAGCGGATCAGCACGTCCTGGATCACGTTGTCGAGGCCCTGTCCCATGTGGAGGATCGCGGTGATGTTGGGCGGGGGCATGACGATGACGTACGGCTCGCGCCGGCCGGCCGAACCGGGCGTGAACGCGCCCCGCTCGAGCCAGCGCCGATACAGCGCGGCCTCGACGGCGTGCGGATCGTATTGGGGTGAAAGCGCGAAGCCTGTCGTCGTCATTCCTTATATAAGCTAGACAGGGAGGGGGCCGGGGCGCCTGTCCGTTCGCCAAACGTGTCGCTAGAATACCTCCCGATGGCCGACGAATCAAACGTACTGCCCACGAGCCGTATCGCCCGGTGGATTGCGATCGGGGCGCTGATCGTGTTCACGGTCGCGCTGTATTTCCACGACGGCCGCCGCGTGCCGCCCCTCACCGGCGCGCCGGCGGCGTCCGCCGGTCAGCCGGCCAACTGACCTGATGCCTCCCGAGATTCGTGTCACGCTCCCCGACGGGAGCGAGAAGCGCGTCCCCGCCGGCTGTACCGGTGCCGACCTGGCGAAGGCGATCGGGCCAGGGCTCGCGCGGGCGGCGCTCGCGGCGCGCGTGAACGGCGAGGTCCGGGACCTGGCGCGGCCGCTCCCCGATGGGGCGAACGTCGCGATCCTCACCGACAAGGACCCCCCGGCGCTCGACGTGTTGCGGCACTCCTCGGCGCATGTGCTCGCCACGGCGGTGCGGCAGCTGTTCCCCCACGCGCAGATCGGCTTCGGGCCGCCGATCGAGGACGGCTTTTATTACGACTTCCAGGTCCCGACCCCGTTCAGTCCCGAGGATCTGGCGAAGATCGAAGCGAAGATGCGCGAGGTGGTGCAGGCGGACTACCCCTTCGTGCGCGAAGAAGTGGACCGCGCGGAGGCGAAGCGGCGCTTCGCCGACGATCCGTTGAAGCTCGAGCGCATCGAAGATCTCGGGCCCAACGAGGTGATCTCGGTTTACACCGACGGTCCGTTCGTGGACCTGTGTCGCGGGCCCCACGTGCCGAGCACCGGGCGGATCAAGCACGTCAAGCTGCTGCACGCGGCCGGCGCGTACTGGCGCGGCGACGAGCGTCGCCAGATGCTGCAGCGCATCTACGGCACGGCGTGGTTCACGAAGGACGACCTCGACGCCTATATCCGCCGGCTCGAGGAGGCCAAGAAGCGCGACCACCGCGTGCTCGGCAAGCAGCTCGACCTGTTCTCGATTCAGGAGGACGTGGGCCCGGGGCTGGTCTTCTGGCACCCCAAGGGCGCAATGATCCAGTTCCAGCTGCGGCGCTTCATCGAGGACACGGTCCTCGAGCGCGGCTACTCGTTGGTGTACACGCCCAACGTCACCCGCGAGGAGCTGTTCCTACGCTCGGGGCACCTCCCCCTGTACGCGGCGAACCAGTTCCCGCCCATGGCAGCGGGGGAGGGAGAGTCGGAATCCGTGCGCTATCGGGTGAAGCCGATGAACTGCCCGATGCACATCCTCATCTACGCCGCGCAGCAGCGCAGTTACCGCGACCTGCCGGTCCGCCTCGCCGAGATCGCCAACGTGTACCGCAACGAGCGCTCGGGGACGCTGCACGGGATGCTGCGCGTGCGCGGGCTCACGATGGACGACGCGCACATCTTCCTGCGCGAGGACCAGATCGAGCAGGAGATCTTCCAGCTCCTCGATATCGTGGAGCTGGTGCTCGGGAAAACCTTCGGCCTCTCCTATCGGCTCGACCTGGCCACGCGCCCCGACAAGAAGCTGGGTACCGACGCGACGTGGGACCAGGCGGAACGCGCGCTCGAGCAGGCGCTCAAGCACCGCGGCGCCACGTACCGGATCGATCAGGGCGGTGGTGCCTTCTACGGACCGAAGGTCGACATCAAGTTCAACGACGCCATCGGGCGCGAGTGGCAGGGTGCGACGATCCAGCTGGACTTCGAGCAGCCCGAGCGCTTCGGGCTCGAGTACACGGGCGAGGACAACCGGCCGCACCGACCCGTCATGATCCACCGCGCGATCTTCGGCACGCTCGAGCGCTTCGTGGGATTCCTGATCGAGCATTTTGCGGGGGCGTTCCCACTGTGGCTCGCCCCCGAGCAGGTGCGGGTGCTCCCGATCTCGGACGCGCAGGCCCCGGCGGCCCGCGCCTTGCAGGAGCGACTGCAGGCCGCGGGGATCCGCTCTCATCTGGACGAGCGCCACGACACGTTGAACTACCGTATCCGCGATGGCGAGCTGCAGAAGGTGCCGTACATGGCGGTGGTCGGGCAGCGCGAAGCGGAGGCGGGAACGGCGGCGGTGCGCGTGCGCGGCGCCGGCGCGAAACAGGTCGTCCTCCCCGTGGAGGAGTTCGTGGCGCGGCTCCAACAGGAGATCCGCTCGCGGGCGCTCGAGCCGGCAATTCGTTAAGTTGGGGAAACCGAACATGTCGGACGCCACCACTCCCGTCATCGTGAGCGCGGTGCGGACGCCCATCGGGAAGTACCTCGGCGGGCTCGCGCCGCTCGCGGCGCCACGCCTGGGCGCGCTCGTCATCCGCGAGGCGGTACGGCGTGCCGCGATCGACGCGGGCGCGGTCGAAGAAGTGATCATGGGGAACGTGCTTCAGGGTGGAGTGGGCCAGGCGCCGGGACGCCAGGCGGCGATCCACGCGGGCCTGCCCGGAACGATCCCGGCGCTCACGATCAACAAGGTGTGCGGGTCGGGACTCAAGGCCGTGATGCTCGCCGCCCAGGCCATCAAGGCCGCCGACGCGCACTGCGCCGTGGCGGGCGGGATGGAGTCGATGTCCAACGCGCCGCACTACGTATACGGGATGCGGGGCGGCATTAAGGCCGGTGACGGCCAGCTCGTCGACGGAATGATTCGGGACGGGCTGTGGGACTCCTTCTCGAACAGCCACATGGGGAACCTCGCCGAGTACACCGCCAAGAAGGCGGGCGTGTCGCGCGCGGACCAGGACGCCTTCGCGCTCGCGAGCCATCAGAAGGCCGTGGCGGCGATGGAGGCGTGTCGCTTCAAGACGGAGACGGTCCCGGTCGAGATCCCGGGCAAGCGCGGGCCCACGCTGATCGACAAGGACGAGGGGCCGCGCAAGGAAACCTCGCTCGACGCGCTGGCGGCGTTGAAGCCCTCGTTCGAGAAGGACGGGACCGTGACGCCGGGCAACGCGCCGGGGCTGAACGACGGCGCGAGTGCCCTGGTCGTCACGTCGCTGGCCTTCGCCAAGGCGCACGCGCTCAAGCCGCTCGCCCGCATTGCCGCCTACGCGACCGGCGGGGGCGACCCCAAGGACCTGTTCTTCGCTCCCATCGTCGCCGTTCGCAACCTGCTCGCCAAGACCAAAACAACCATAAACGATTACGATCTCATCGAAGCCAACGAGGCGTTCGCTGTGCAGGCGATTGCCGACGGCCGCGCGCTCGGTTGGGACTGGGAGCGCGTCAATGTGAACGGCGGCGCCATCGCCCTCGGGCACCCGATCGGCGCCTCGGGCGCGCGCGTCCTCACGACGCTGCTGTATGCGCTGCAGGCGCGCAACCAGACGACCGGCCTCGCCACGCTCTGTCTCGGCGGTGGCAACGCAGTGGCCCTCAGCGTGGAGATGCTCTGATGCCGTTTCAGACCGCCGCCGTATCCGCCCAGTCGCCGGCCGCCCGCCGCGTGCTCGCGGTGATCCTCGGCGCCGTCGCCGTCGCGCTCGCGGCCCAGATTGCCGTGCCGCTTCCCGGGACGCCGGTGCCGCTGACGCTCCAGCCGCTCGCCGTGCTCGTCGTCGGCGGCCTGCTGGGCCCCGAGCTCGGAGCCGCGAGCCTCGTGACGTATCTCGCGATGGGCGCGGCCGGTCTGCCGGTGTTCACGCCCAGTCCGCTCTTGCCGCAGGGCCTCGGACGGCTCTTGGGCCCCACCGGCGGCTACCTCGTGTCGTACCCGGTCGCCGCCTACACGGTGGGCCGCCTCGCGGGCGACGGGACCCGTGCCCTCCGCCTCGCGCTCGCGACGCTCGCGGGGCTCGCCCTCATTCACCTCGGCGGGCTGGCGCAGCTGGTCCTCCTGACCGGCAGCGCCGGGCAGGCGGCCCGTCTCGGTACGCTGCCGTTCCTCCTCGGTGACCTGCTGAAGGTCGCGCTTGCCGTCCTGATCCTGAAACCGACCGTGAGTCCGCTGCGCGCGCGCCTATGACGGCGCGCGCGGCGTTTCTGGAGCGGGCGAGGGCCACCGGCCGCGCGCTCGCCTGGATCGTCGCGTTCGGCGTGGTGGGCGGCACCGCCAGCTGGCTCCTGTTCCACGTGCCCATACACTTGGCTCCGGATTGGTCGCTCGCCTGGCAGTCCGGTGCGGCCGTGCTGGGCTTTGGATTCGCCACCTGGCTCGTGGGCCGCAGGCTCGACCGTCATCCCTGGGACGCCCTGGGCTGGCGGCCACGCACGGGCGTGGCGCTCGGCCTGACCGGCGGCGTGGCGTGCGGCGCCGTCATGGCGCTCGGCGCCGTGTGCCTCGCGGTCCTGGCGGGCGGCGCCAGCGTCCGCGTGACGTCGCCGGCGAGCGGATGGGGGGCCGTGGCCGAGCCGCTCGGCGTGGGACTGCTGCTCGCGGCGCTGGCCGAGGAGCTCATGTTCCGCGGGTATCCGCTGCGCCGGCTCGCCGCGGCGCTGGGCGCGGCGCCGGCAACCGCCGCCGGCGCGCTCGGCTTCGGGCTCGCCCATCTCGGCAATCCCGCCGCCACGGCGTTCTCCACGGTCAACGTGGCGCTTGCGGGCGTGTGGCTCGCGTGCGCGTTCTTCTCGCCGGGCGCGATGCCGCTCGCCTGGGGGGCGCACGTCGGCTGGAACGCGACCCTAGCGCTCGGGTTCGACGCGCCCGTCAGCGGCTACGCGTTCGGCGTGCCGGGCATCGACTATCGCCCGGGGGCGCACGCGTGGGTTGACGGTGGCCGGTTCGGTCCCGAAGGCGGGATCGTGGCGACGCTCGTGATGCTCACCGGCGCGGCCGCCCTCGTCGCCTGGACCCGCCGGGCACAGGCGGCGCCGGCGGCCGCGTGAGTCGCGTCGCCGTGGTGGGCGCGGGGACGATGGGAAACGGCATCGCCCACGTGTTCGCGCAGCACGGCTGGGACACGGCGCTGCTCGACGTGTCGCGCGAGCTGCTCGACCGCGCCGTGCAGACGATCACCGCCAACCTGGATCACCAGGTGAAGAAGGGCACGCTCACGGTCGCGCAGAAGCAGCAGACGCTCGGGCGCATCAGCACGGCCACGGGGCTCGACGGCGTGGCCGCGGCCGAGCTGGTGGTGGAAGCCGCCACCGAGCATCCGGAGACCAAGTACCGGATCTTCCGTGAGGTGGACGCCGCGGCTCCGCCGGCGGCGACCCTCGCGACCAACACCTCGTCGATCTCGGTCACCACCATCGCCGCCCAGACGAAGCGGCCGGCCCAGGTGATCGGGATGCACTTCATGAATCCGGTGCCGGTGATGCAACTGGTAGAAGTCGTCCGGGGCATGCAAACCGCCGACGAAACCGTTGTGAAGGTTGTGGAGGTTGTGAAGGCACTCGGTAAGACGCCGGTCGAGGTGAACGACTATCCCGGCTTTGTGTCGAACCGCGTGCTCATGCCGATGATCAACGAGGCGGTGTTCTGCGTGATGGAGGGCGTGGCCACTCCCGAGGCGGTGGACACGGTCATGAAGCTCGGCATGAATCATCCGCTCGGGCCGCTGGCGCTCGCCGACCTGATCGGGCTCGATGTCTGTCTCGCCATCCTCGAGGTGCTGCACCGGGACCTGGGGGACGACAAGTATCGCCCCGCGCCGCTCTTGCGGAAGATGGTCGCGGCCGGGCGGTTGGGGCGGAAGAGCGGGCGCGGCTTCTATGGCTATCGCGATTGAGCCGGCGGGTTTGTCCGAGACGCAGCGCCAGATCGTCGAGCTGGCGCGGGAATTCGCGCGCACCCGCATCGAGCCGTTCGCGGCGGAGTGGGACCGCACTGGACACTTCGCGCGCGACGTGATCGACGAGCTCGGCCGGCTCGGCTTCCTCGGCATGTGCGCGCCGGAGGAATTCGACGGCATGGGGCTCGATACCGTCACCTACCTGCTCGCGCTCGAAGAGATCGCCGCCGCGGACGCGAGCATCGCGGTGTCGCTGTCGATTCACAACGCCATCCCGACGACGATGCTCGTGCGCCACGGCACTCCGGCGCAGAAGGATCGCTGGCTCAGACCGATGGCGCGGGGCGAGCTCTTGGCGGGGTTCACGCTCTCCGAACCCGGATCGGGCTCCGATGCCGCGGCGCTCGTGACGCGGGCGGCGCGCGACGGGCACGGCTGGGTGCTCTCCGGCGCCAAGGCCTGGGCCACGAACGGCGGCACCGCCGACCTGATGATCGTGATGGCCCGGAGCGACCGCGGAATCTGCGCCTTTATTGTGCCCACCGACGCCCACGGTTATCGTCCGGGGAAGCCCGAGGACAAGATGGGTCTGCGCGCCTCGAACACCGTCGCGCTGGCGCTCGAGGACGTGCCGTTGCCTGCCGATCATCTGCTGGGCGAGGACGGCGCCGGGTTCGCGTATGCAATGGAAGGACTGGACGCGGGCCGGCTGGGGATTGCGACGCAGGCGGTCGGGATCGCGCGGCGGGCGCTCGAGCACGCGGTGGCGTACTGCGCCGAGCGGAAGCAGTTCGGGCAGGCGCTGCGGGAGTTCGAGGCGGTGCAGTTCAAGCTGGCCGATATGGCCACGCGGGTGGAGGCGGCGCGCGCCCTGCTGCACAGCGCGGCCGCGTGCCGGGACCGGGGCGACGAGCCGACGATGTCGGCCAGCATGGCCAAGCTGTTCGCCTCCGAGACCGCGATGTGGGTGACCACCCAGGCCGTGCAACTGTTCGGCGGGTACGGCTACATGCGCGATTTCCCCGTCGAGAAACTGTTTCGGGACGCCAAAGTCACCGAGATCTATGAAGGCACCAGCGAAATCCAGCGGCTCATCATCGCCCGCGGCCTCTACCCGCGAGCCTAGCGGTGGGCTTGGCCCCGGTCGCGAGGCCGGGGCGGCGGGTGGCCTCGATCTATTCAGCCTGCTGGCTGAGCACGACCACGAGCAGGTCAGCGCCTATTACGACCCGGCGGCCGGCTACCGCGGCATCATCGCGATCCACTCTACGGTGCTCGGGCCGGCGCTGGGCGGCACCCGCTTCTGGAACTACCCGAGCGCCGCCGACGCCCTGATCGACAGCCTCCGGCTGGCGCGCGGGATGACCTACAAGGCGGCGGTGGCCGGGCTCAACCTGGGCGGTGGCAAGAGCGTCATCATCGGCGACAACCGCACCACGCGGCGCGAAGCATTGTTCCGGGCCCACGGCCGCCATGTCGAATCGCTCAAAGGGCGCTACATCACGGCCGAGGACGTCGGCACGAGCACCGGCGACATGGAGTACATCAAGGCCGAAACGAACCACGTGACCGGCCTGATCGGCAAGTCGGGCGACCCGTCGCCCGTCACCGCCTACGGGGTATACCGCGGGATCAAGGCGTGCGCCCGGTACCGCTACGGCTCGGACGCCCTCACCGGCAAGCACGTGGCTTTGCAAGGATGTGGCTCGGTAGGCTATCATCTGGCGAAGCTGCTCCACGCCGAGGGAGCGAACATCACCTGCACCGACATCGACCCGCAACGCGTGAAACGGGTGGTCGAGGAGTGCGGGGCGAAGGCGGTCGGCTCGGACGATATCTACGGGGTGCGGGCGGACGTGTTCGCGCCGTGCGCTCTCGGCGCCGTGATCAACGACGCGACGGTCCACCGGCTGCCCGTGGAAATCGTGGCGGGGGCGGCCAACAACCAGCTGGCCGAGGATCGGCACGGCGATCTGCTGGAGCAACGACAGATTACCTACGCACCGGATTATGTGATCAACGGCGGCGGGTTGATCAACGTCAACGCGGAGCTGCACGGCTGGGCGCCCGAGCGGGCCCGGTCGAAAGCCGGGGAGATCTACGACACCATCCTGCGCGTCTTCGAGATCGCGCGCGAGGAAGGGATCCCCAGCTACCAGGCGGCGGACCGGCTGGCGGAGCAGCGCATCGCTGCGATCGCCAAGGTGCGGCGCAACTTTGTCTGAGCGGATCTTCGTCGGCGCCGATCACGCGGGCTTCCAGCTGAAGCAGCGGCTGGTGGACGAGTTGCAGCGGCTGGGCTACGAGCCGGTGGATGTGGGCCCGAAGGCGATGGACCCGGCGGACGATTTCCCCGACTACGGCCGGCCGGTGGCCAAAGCCGTGAGCACGGGCGTGGTGCGACGCGGGGTACTCACCTGCGGGACGGGGCTGGGGATGGCGTACGTCGCCAACCGGTTCCCGCGCGTGCGGGCGGCGGTGGCGTGGAGCCCCGAAGTCGCGGAGCTGGCGCGCAAGCACAACGACGCGAACGTGCTCGTACTGCCGGCGCGGTTCGTCAGCGAGGAGGAGGGGATGGAGATCCTGCACAAGTGGTTGGACACCAAGTTCGAGGGCGGGCGCCACGAGCGGCGCGTCGCCAAGATCGACTCGTGATCGACCGGCTCGCACCGCTCGCCAAGGCGGATCCGGCGATCTTCCAGCTGATCCGCCGCGAGGTGGAGCGGCAGGAGCACGGGCTCGAGCTCATCGCCAGCGAGAACTTCGTGTCGATCGCGGTGCTCGAGGCGATGGGCACGGCGCTCACCAACAAGTACGCGGAAGGGCTGCCGAAGAAGCGCTACTACGGCGGCTGCGAGGTGGTGGACGAGGTCGAGCAGCTGGCGATCGACCGGGCCAAGGCGCTCTTCAAGGCCGAGCACGTCAACGTGCAGCCACACTCGGGCGCCCAGGCGAACATGGCGGCCTATTTCGCGGTCGCGAAGGCGGGCGACACGCTGCTCGGCCTGGCGCTGCCGCATGGCGGCCACCTGACGCACGGCGCGCCGGTGAACTTCTCGGGCACGCTGTTCCGGGCCACCCATTACGGCGTGCGCGAGGACACCGGCCGCATCGACTACGACCAGGTGCGCGAAGTCGCCCAGCGCGAGCGGCCCCGCATCCTGATCGGGGGGGGCTCGGCCTACGCCCGCATCATCGACTTCGCCGCGCTGCGCCGCATCGCGGACGAGGTCGGCGCGATCTTCATCGTGGACATGGCGCACTTCGCGGGGCTCGTGGCCGCGGGGATCCATCCGTCCCCCGTGCCGCACGCGCACATCGTCACGACGACGACGCACAAGACCCTGCGCGGCCCGCGCGGCGGGTTGATCCTGTGCCAGGAGGTCTTCGGGAAAGACGTCGACAAGCAGGTGTTCCCGGGCATTCAGGGCGGCCCGCTCGAGCATGTGATCGCCGCCAAGGCCGTGGCGCTGGGCGAGGCGCTGGCTCCCGACTTCAAGGGGTATGCGCAACAGGTGGTGCGGAACGCGCAGGCACTCGCTGCCGCGCTCGTGGAGCGCGGCTACGCGATCGTGTCCGGCGGGACCGACACCCACCTCATGCTCGTGGACCTGCGGCCCAAGAACGTGACGGGGAAGGAGGCGCAGGAGCTGCTCGACCGCGCCGCCATCACCGTCAACAAGAACACGATCCCCGGCGATCCCCAGAAGGCGTTCGTGACGAGCGGCGTGCGCATCGGAACGCCCGCCGTCACCACGCGCGGCTTCACGGAAGCGGAGATGCTCAAGGTGGCGGACTTCATCGACACGGTGCTCACGCGGAAGGACGACGCGACCATCGCGCGCGTGAGGGCCGAAGTGCGCGCGCTCACCGAGCAGTTCCCCTTGTACGCGGCCCCGGTCCGGTCGGCAATGGCGGGCGCCCATGGCTGATAGCGGCGGCTCGTCCGGTCGGCCCTCGCGGGGCTCGGGCTCCTACACGGCCCATCCCGCCGAGGAGCTCGAGGTCTATTTCAACGAAGTCGCGCACGGCCGCCCCGTCGGATTCGTGGCGTCGTCCAAGTGGAAGCCCCCGACCGACATCTACGAGACCGACGACGCCCTGGTCGTGTACATGGACATCGCGGGCATGCAATCGGAGGACTTCACCGTCGAGTACGCGGACGGCGTGCTCACGATCGCCGGCGAGCGCATGGCCCGGCGCCACGAAGGCAAGCCGCACTATCACGCGATGGAAGTGCAGGTGGGCCCCTTCGAGCGCCGCTTCCGCCTCCCCGTACCGGTCGATCCCGAGAGCATCAAGGCGAGCTACGAGCACGGGTTCCTCGAGGTGCGGCTCACCAAGCTGCCGGCCCGGCTCTCGGGGCCGCAGTCCGTGCGGGTGCAGTAGATGGATCGCCTCCCCGTCCTGCCGCTGGGCCGCGTGGTGGTCTATCCGCACGTGGTGTTGCCCATGGCGCTCACCGACCCTTACGCCGTGCAGCTCATCGACGAGGTGGTGCGGGGCAACAAGCGACTGCTGCTCGGCGTGGTGAAACCGCTCGGCGGCACCGAGCCGCCTGAGGGCGCCGTGATGCAGGCCCGGGCCGACGAGCTGTACGAGGTCGGCACCCTCGGCACTGTGGTGCGGATGCTCAAGCTGGGCGACGGTTCGGTGCGGGTCATGGTGCAGGGGCTCGAGCGTGCGCGGTTGGTCGAGGTGGTGCCCGCGGAGCACTGGCTGGTGGCGGGGTTCGACATCCTGCCCAACGTCGTCACCGAGGACGCGCGCACCGAGGCGTTGAAGCGTACGGTCCACGCGCAGTTCTCCCGGGTGATCGACATCGCCCCCTACCTCGGGGAGGAGCTGCACGAGGTGCTCGTCGGCATCACCGACGCCGGCAAGCTCGCCGATTTCGTGGCGGCCAATCTGGACCTGGCCCTCCCGGCCAAGGCCGAGCTGCTGGCGATCGACGACGTGAACCGCCGCCTGGAGCGGCTGGCCGAGCTGCTCGGCCAGGAGCTGCAGGTGCTCGAGGTCGGCAGCCAGATCCAGGAGAAGGTGCGCACCCGGCTCGACCAGAACCAGCGGGAGTACGTGCTGCGCGAGCAGCTGCGGGTGATCCGTCAGGAGCTGGGCGAGGAGGAGGGAGAGGACGAGCTGACCGAGCTGTCGGGCCGGCTCGACGGGGCCGGGCTCCCCGACGAGGCGAAGAAGGTCGCGGAGCGCGAGCTCAAGCGGCTGCGACAGATGTCGCCCCAGTCGGCCGAGTACCACGTCGCCCGCACCTACCTCGAAGTGTTCGCCACGCTGCCGTGGAGCCGCACGTCGGAAGATCGGCTCGATCTCAAGGCCGCGCGCGAGATCCTCGACCGCGATCACTACGATCTGAAGACCGTCAAGGAGCGCATCCTCGAGTACCTCGCGGTGCGCACACTCAACCCCGCGGCACGCGGCAGCATCATGTGCTTCGTGGGCCCGCCGGGCGTCGGCAAGACGTCGCTCGGCCAGAGCATCGCCGAGGCGCTGGGGCGGCGCTTCACGCGGGTGTCGCTCGGCGGCGTGCGTGACGAGGCCGAGGTGCGGGGTCACCGGCGGACCTACGTCGGAGCGCTCCCGGGGCGCATCATCCACGCGCTGCAGCGCTGCGAGACGCGTAACCCGCTGCTGATGCTCGACGAGGTGGACAAGATGGGCGCCGATGTGCGCGGCGATCCCACCGCCGCGCTGCTCGAGGTGCTCGACCCGTCGCAGAACAGCACCTTTGTGGATCACTACCTCGAAGTACCGTTCGACCTTTCGGGCGTGATGTTCATCGCCACCGCCAACAGCCTCGCGCCGATTCCCGACCCCCTGCTCGACCGTATGGAAGTCCTGACCCTGGCGGGGTACACGCCGGGCGAAAAGCTCGCGATCGCGAAGCGCTTCTTGCTCCCGCGCCAGCTCAAGGAGACGGGCCTGCAGGCCGAGCGGGCCGGCATCGCCGACGCGGCGCTGGAACGACTGATCGCGGAGTTCACGCGCGAAGCCGGGGTGCGCCAGCTCGAGCGCGAGATCCAGGGGGTGCTCCGCAAGGCCGCGCTGGAGGTCGTGGAAGGGCGGGCGGCCACGGTGAAGATCACGGTGAAGAATCTGGAGAAGTTCGCCGGCCAGCCCAAGGTGCAGAGCGAGGTGGCGGGGCGGAGCCCGGAGGTGGGCGTGGCCACGGGGCTCGCATGGACGCCGGTGGGCGGCGACATCATGTTCATCGAGGCGATCCAGATGCCCGGCAAGGGCCAGATCACGCTCACCGGACAGCTGGGGGATGTGATGAAGGAGTCCGCCCAGGCGGCCTGGAGTCTGTTGCGGGCCCGCGCTAGTGTGCTCGGTATTCCGCTCGAGGCGTTCACGCAGACGGATGTGCATCTGCATCTGCCCGCGGGGGCCGTGCCGAAGGACGGCCCGTCGGGCGGGATCGCGATCGCGACGGCGCTGGCGTCGCTGTTGTGCCGCCGTCCCGCGCGCCACGACGTGGCGATGACGGGCGAGCTGACGCTGCGGGGGCGCATTCTGCCGATCGGCGGCCTCAAGGAGAAGCTGACCGCGGCGGCGCGCGCCGGCGTCAAGACGGTGCTCGTGCCGGCCCGCAACCAGAGCGACATCGTGGACGTGCCCGACGAAGTGAAGCAGCTGCTCGACATCAAGCTGGTGGAGACGATCGACGAAGTGCTGGAGCTCGCGCTCCTCGAGCCGCGCCAAGCCCGGCCGCTGATCGTGCAGCCGCGCGTATCGGGGTCGACGGAGGCGCGCCCGTGAGCGATTTCGCGACGCTGGAGGAAGCGTTCGAGCGCATCGGCCAGCGGGACGGCCGCTATCACGAGCGCGGCTACCTGTTCGTGTTGGCGGCGCTCGAATACGCCCAAGGCAAGCTGTCGGCCCGCCGGCACCTGAGCGGCAGCGAGCTGGCATGGGCGTGCCGCGATTTCGCGCGGGAGCAGTTCGGCCTGCTCGCCCCCACCGTCCTCGGGCACTGGGGAATCGCGCGCACCGAGGATCTGGGACGCATCGTGTTCACGCTGATCGACGTGGGTCTGCTCGCGCGCCAGCCGAGCGACAAGCCCGAGGACTTCGATCGGGTGTACGACTTTGCGGAGGTGTTCCGGGCCGGCTATCCGTGGCCCGGGGTGGAGCGCGACTAGGGGGTGCCGGTTCGGGGGAAGGGAGTGCCGCATGGACGACGTCAAGCAATGGCCCGCCTGCAGGAAATGCCAGCAAGGTCTCCTCATCCCGTTGTCGGACTACGGCCGCGACGGGGCGCCGATCACGTACAAGGCTTGGGTCTGCTCCAACCCGGAGTGCGGCTTCAACATCCGGATCGATAACGGGGAGATCTCGTTCGGTCGCGTGATCGGACAGAGCTTCAAGTAAGCGTGGACGCCGTGCGCGCGCCCGCCGTGAGCGGGCGCTTCTACCCGGGATCGCCGGCGCAGCTCGAGCGTACGGTGCGGGACCTGTTGGCCGCCGTGGGCGACGCCCGGCCCGCGCCGGCGCGCGCCGCGGTCGTGCCGCACGCGGGCTACGCGTACTCGGGGCTGACGGCGGCGCACGTGTTCGCGCGGCTCGAGATCCCGCCGGTCGTAGTGATCTTGGCGCCCAACCACGCCGGCGTGTGCCGGGCGCCGGGCGGCGTGTCGCTGTGGGAAGCGGGCGCGTTCCGCACGCCGCTCGGTGACGTGCCCGTGGACGACGATTTCGCGGGCGCGTTGCTCGACGCGTCGCCTCTCGTGGGCCGGGATCACGCCGCGCATGACCAGGAGCACGCGGTGGAGGTCGAGCTGCCGTTCCTCCAGCTGCGGCGCGCCGACGTGCGGATCGTGCCGCTGCTGCTCGCGTGGGACGCGTGGGAGGGGTGCCGCGGGCTGGGCGAGGCGCTCGCGGCGCTGGCGCGGCGCTGGCCCGACCGCGTCCTGCTGCTCGCGTCGAGCGACTTGAACCACTACGAGCCGGCGGCGACCTCGGAGCGCAAAGACTGGCGTGCCCTCGACGCCATGGCCGCGCTGGACGGCGCGGAGCTGCTGGCGCGTTGCCGGGGGGAAGGTATCTCCATGTGCGGCCGGGCCCCCGCGGCCACCGTGCTCGCCGCCGCGCGGCTGCTCGGCGCCGCACGCGCCGACGTGGTGCACTACAGCCACTCGGGGCTCGTGACGGGGGACGACGACGCGGTGGTAGGCTACGGAGGGGTGCTGATCCCGTGAATCCGATCCCGGTGCTGTCCGCGACCGAAGCTGCCGCCTGGGACTCGGCTGCCCGCACGCAGTATCGCATTCCCTCGCGCGTGCTGATGGAGGCGGCGGGGCGTGCGGTCGCGCTCGTCATCGCGCGCGAGTATCCCGCCGTGCTCGCCCGCGGGGCGCTGGTGGTCGCGGGGGCGGGAAACAACGGTGGCGACGGCTGGGTGGTGGCCCGGGCGCTGCACGCCGCCGGCGTCCCCGTGTGGGTGGCCGCGCTCGATCCCAAGACCGACGACGCGATCGACAACCGGGCGCTCGCCCGCATCGACGGCGTGCGCGAGACCGGCCGCGAGGAGCCGTGGCCCGCCGCGGCGGTCGCGGTGGACGCGCTGCTCGGCACCGGCGCCGCCGGGCCGGCGCGGGGCGACGTGCTCGCACTGGCGCAGCGGATCGTCGCCTACGGCGCGCCGATCGTGGCGGTGGACGGACCCACGGGCCTCGATCTCTCGAGTGGCGAGGCGCACGGCCCGGTGCGGGCCGAGGCGTCGATCACCTTCGGGGGCCCGCGCCGCGGCCACCTGTTGGCGCGCGAGTGGTGCGGCAAGCTCGTGGTGGTGGACATCGGATTCCCGCCGGCCGATCCTGTCTGGCCGGTGCTCGTGACCGACCCGTGGGCGGGGGCCCGGCTGCCGAAGCTCGCGCCCACGATGCACAAGGGCGACCGCGGCCGCGTCACCGTCGTGGGCGGCGCGGCGAGCATGACGGGGGCGGCGCTGCACGCCGCCCGCGCGGCGCTCGCGGCGGGCGCGGGGCTCGTGAAGCTCGTGGCCGCGAAGGAGACGATCGCGGCCGCGCGCGCCAGCCTGCCCGACGTGCTCACGGTCGAGTCGGCGCTCGGCCCCGAGCTCGAGCCACTCGCCACCGAGGCGCTCGAGTGGGCCGACGCCCTGGTCGTCGGTCCGGGGCTGGGACGCGAGCCGGCGCGCGCCCAGTTCCTGAAGGCGGTGCTCGCCTGCCGTCCCGTTCCCACCGTGATCGACGCCGACGCGCTCACGCTGTTTCAGGGCCCCGCCGAGCGTCCGCTCGTGCTCACGCCCCACCTGGGTGAGTTCCGCGCGCAGTTCGGGGACCAGCTCGCCGACCAGGCGGCGAACGACCGCTGGGCGGCGACGGTGAAGGCGGCGCACAAGGTGAAGGCCACGGTGCTCTTGAAGGGCGTACCGACGGTGATCGCGGACCTGCGGGGCCCGGTCCACGTGGTGGCGAGCGGCAATCCGGGACTCGCCACCGGCGGATCGGGCGACTTGCTCGCGGGCTTCATCGGAGCGTTTCTCGCGCGCGGCAGCCCGGGCCCCGAGGCCGCGGCGCTCGGCGCCCACGCGCTCGGCCGCGCGGCGGAGCAGGGGGCACGCCAGTGGAGCGCGCGCAGCCTGCGACCCGCCGACGTGCTCGCCGCGCTGCCCGACATCTGGCGCGCGTGGACCGCCACGCAGCCGCTCGGGCCGCCGGTGCTGGCGGTGCTGGAGCCGCCGGAGACGGCGTGAGGGCTCGGTCCCTCCGCCTCGGGGCCGGCGGGGAATTCGACCGGCTGCGCGCGGTGTTCGCGCGGCTCGGCGCCGCGGCGAGCGGCCTGGGCGATGATTGCGCCCTGTTCCCGGTCGGCGGCCGGACGCTGGCGGCGAGCATCGACCTCTCCCTCGAAGGCGTGCACTTTCGCACCGACTGGCTGTCGTTCCGCGAAATCGGTTGGCGGGCGACGGCGGCGGCCCTGTCCGACCTCGCGGCCGAGGGCGCGCAGCCGATCGGGGTGCTCGTGTCACTGGGACTACCGAGGCGACGGGGAACGAGGGGGCGGGTGGATCCGGCGGCGGAGATCATGTCGGGCGTGGGGGCTGCCGCGCGGAGCGTGGGGGCGAAAGTGCTCGGCGGTGATCTCGTCCGCTCGCCGCGCTACCTCGTGGACGTATGCGTGCTCGGTCTCGCACCGCGGCCGGTGCGGCGCAGCGGTGCCCGCCCGGGCGACGGGCTATGGGTGACGGGGCGGCTCGGCGGAGCGGGACTCGCGCTCGAGGGCGTGCGCGCGGGGCGCCGCGCCGCGCCTGCGCTGTGGCGCCGCTTCGCGCGCCCCGTGCCGCGCATCGCGGCGGGACGCTGGCTCGCGCGACGCGGAGCGCGCGCGATGATCGATGTGTCCGACGGGCTCGCGGGCGACGCCGGGCACCTCGCCGCGGCGTCCGGCGTCCGCATCGAGATCGCGCTCGAGCGGATGCCTTGCTGGCCCGGCGTCACGCCGATGGCGGCCGCGCGAAGCGGTGAAGAATACGAGCTGCTCGTCGCCCTGCCGCGCGGTTTCAACGAGCGCCACGCGCGTGCCCTGCGTCGCGCTACCGGCGTGCTCCTGACCCATATCGGTGCCTGCACCACGGGCCGCGGAGTCCTGATGACGGAGAACGGACGACGGATAACGCCCCCCCGCGGCTTCGATCATTTTCCCGCACGATGATCCGCACGCTCTGGTTCTACCTGGTGCTCGTCGTCTCGAGCGTGATTCACGCTTCCGCGGCCATCATCGCGGGACTCGTCGGTGTCCGGCGGCGCCCCGGCGGCGTGTACGACTGGGCCACCAACGACTGGTCGCGGCAGCTGCTCTGGGCGGCCGGCACCCCGGTGCGGGTCGAAGGAATCGAGCGCATCCCTCATGGGCCGGTCGTGTACGCTTCGAACCACTCTTCCATGTTCGACATCTGGGCGCTCGCCGCCACGCTGCCTGGGTCGGTGCGGATGGTGGCGAAGCAGGAGCTCGCACACGTTCCGCTCGTGGGCCCGGCGATGGTCCGGGCGGGGCACATCATGATCGATCGTGCGCACCCGGCGCGGGCCCTCGAGGCGTACCAGCGAGCCGCCGCGGTAATCCGGAGCGGCGTGTCGGCGCTCGTGTTTCCCGAGGGGACGCGCAGCCGCACCGGAGAGCTGCTGCCGTTCAAGAACGCGCCGTTCGGGCTCGCGCTCGCGGCGCAGGTGCCGGTCGTGCCCCTCTACGTGCGCAACACGTTCGAGATCATGCCCAAGGGTCGATGGTTCCTGCACCCGCGTCCGATCCGCATCGCGGTCGGCGAGCCGATCCCCACCGCCGGGATGACGCTCGAGCGCCGCCAGGAGCTGCGCGACCGCGTGCGGGCGGCCATCCTCGACCTCAAGGCACGCGTTGACGCGGAAGGCGCCGCCCGCTAGGGTAGGGCCACTATGAGCACGATCATTGCGGTGCGCGCGCGCGAGATCCTCGACAGCCGGGGCAACCCCACCATCGAGGCGGACGTCACCCTGTCGAGCGGGGCCGCGGGGCGGGCCGCGGTGCCGAGCGGCGCCTCCACGGGCGAGCACGAGGCGGTGGAGCTGCGCGACGGCGATCAGAAGCGGTTCGGTGGCAAGGGCGTGCTCGAGGCGGTGAAGAACGTGAACGAAGTGATCGGGCCCCGGCTCGAGGGCATGTCGGCGGAAGAGCAGATCGCGGTCGACTACGCCATGCTCGACATCGACGGCACCCCCAACAAGAGTCACCTCGGCGCGAACGCCATCCTGTCGGTGTCCATGGCCGTGGCCCGCGCGGCGGCGCAGGACGCGGGGCTCACCCTGTATCGGTACCTCGGCGGGCCGGTCACGAACGTGCTGCCCGTGCCGATGATGAACATCCTGAACGGCGGCGCGCACGCCGCCAACACCGTGGACTTCCAGGAGTTCATGATCGTGCCGATCGGCGCGGACACCTTCCCCGAGGGCCTGCGCATGGGCGTGGAAGTGTTTCACGCGCTCAAGAAGGTGCTCGCAAAGCGCAACCTCTCGACCGCCGTGGGCGACGAAGGCGGATTCGCGCCCAATCTCGCGAGCGACGAGGCGGCGCTCGAGGCGGTGATGGCGGCGATCGAAGCCGCCGGCCTGGAGCCGGGCAAGCACGTGGCGATCGCGCTCGATCCGGCAGCGTCGGAGCTCTATCAGGACGGCAGCTACGTCTTCAAGAAGAGCGGCGCCGGGACCAAGTCGTCCGAGGAGATGGTGGCGCTCTACAAGGGCTGGATCGACCGCTACCCGATCGTGTCGATCGAGGACGGGCTCGCCGAGGACGACTGGTCCGGCTGGGCCAAGCTCACGGAAGCCCTGTCGGGGCGGGTGCAGCTCGTGGGGGACGATCTCTTCTGCACCAACATCGAACGGCTCGATCGCGGCATCGAGGAGAACGTCGCCAACGCCATCCTCATCAAGCTGAACCAGATCGGCTCGCTCACCGAGACGTTGCAGTGCATCGCGCACGCCCGCTCCAACGGATACGGCGCCGTGATCTCGCACCGCTCCGGCGAGACCGAGGACACCTTCATCGCGGATCTCGCGGTGGCGACCGGCGTGGGCCAGATCAAGACGGGCAGCGCCTCGCGCACCGACCGCGTCGCCAAGTACAACCAGCTGCTGCGCATCGCGGAGGAGCTGGGGGACACGGCCTCCTATCCTGGCCGCCACCTGTACGGGTTGTGACGCGCGCGCATCTGGTCGGGATCGTGGCCGCCGCGGTGCTTGCGGGGCTCGCGTTTCAGGCGGGGGAGTACGGCACGCTCGACTGGCTCAAGCTACGCCGCCAGCTGGCGGACGAGCGCAGGGCGGTGCAAGACCTCGCCGGGCGGCTCGACTCGCTCGCGCGCCTGGCGCACGCGCTCGAGACCGATCCCGCCGCGCAGGAGCGCGCGGCGCGCGAGCAGTTCGGCATGATCCGGAAAGGCGAGTTACTGTACCGGCTGGTGCCGCGGATGGACGGGGACAGCGGCGCCGCCGGGCCGCCTCCGCGCTGATCGCCCGACTACTTCGCGCGCTTCGCCTTTGTCTTGCCTTTCACCACGGCGCCGTTCGCGTATTGTGCCTCGAACGTTCCCCTCATGGTGTTGCCCTTGTAATGAGCGACGGCGCGCAGCGATGTGACCGTTTGCCCTGGCCGCAACACGCTGGGATAGGGGCCGGCCTCGGTCACGATGCTGTCCCCTCCCATGGCGAGGATGCGCGTCGGGATCGGATCGCGATTGGGGAACTTGATGGTCGCGCTCTTGAGGTCGGCGGCGATCGTCAGCACGAACGTTGCCACGACGCTGTCCTTCGGGCCGATCATGGTCTTCTCATTCCACGAGCCCGCCACCCCGGGAGCCTTTTGTGCGGCGGCAATCGTGACAAACCCCACCAGGGCAGTGAGGGACCAGCAAAGCTGACGGCGCATAGGTGCCCCTTATCAGAGCATGAAATGTGTGTGACAAGCGGGAGGTGTCCTCGTGGCAGGAGAAGATACCCTCGAGTCCGACCGCGGCAAGGCGCTCCCAACCAGCGCTTATGAAGGAAGTTCTCCGCACCTCGAGCATTTCGCTGGCAGAAAGCCTCCGCGTTGCCCTTGAGGCTGAGGGGATCGCTGCGTTCGTAAGCAACGCGAATCTCGGCGGCCTCCCACCTGCGGCGATCACCGTGGTGGTGCCGGACGATGCGGACTACGACCAGAGCCTCGTTGTCCTCCGCCAACTGGAGCGGCCGAGACTCAATGCGCCGCCAGCGCGTCACCGCTCTCTCCGTGCCCTGATCATCGCCATTATCGGGGTCGTCATCTTCTTATGCGCGAATCTGTTCTGACTGGCGGAGAAAACCCCTTCCACGGGGTCCAGGGCTCCGCTAAATTCCTCTCCTGCAATCTCGGCGGCGTAGCTCAGCTGGTTAGAGCAGCGGAATCATAATCCGCGGGTCGTCGGTTCGAGTCCGACCGCCGCTACTGTCACTTAGCCCCTGAGAGATCAGGGGCCTAGTTTCATATGACTCCTCGCCAGCAGGTGGGTGCCACATCTCACTGTGACCAATTGTGTGGCGCTCTCGAGAGGAGCAATCGGGAGCCCTCAACCCATGGACATTCTCCATGCCATTGGAAACACATCGATAGTTCGACTTCGCAGGGTCGTTCCACCCAATTGCGCGGACATCTTCGTAAAGCTCGAGTGGGAGAACCCCACCGGCAGCGTCAAGGACCGGATGGCGCAGACCGTGATTTCGCGGGCGGAGGAAGATGGTCGACTGAAGCCCGGAGACACCGTCGTCGAGTACACGGGTGGCAGCACGGGGGCATCGCTTGCATTGGTCTGCGCCGCCAAAGGCTACCGTATCCAGATTGTCAGCTCCGATGCGTTCAGCCAGGAGAAGCTGGATCAAATGACGGCGCTAGGTGCGGAGCTGACGCTCGTCCGAAGCGAGGGAGGCCTCACCACCAAGCAACTGATCCTGGACATGATCGAGGTGGCCCGTGGGTTGAGTCAAAAGCCTCACACCTACTGGACCGACCAGCTCAACAACCATGACAGCATCGCGGGTTACTACTCGCTGGGCGAGGAGATCTGGAGTCAAACGAAAGGGGAGATCGACGCGTTCGTTCACTGCGTGGGTACGGCGGCTTCTTCGCGTGGGGTCGCCACTGTACTGAAGCGATACAAACCGGGTATCAAGATCTTCGTCGTCGAACCCGCAGAATCCTCGGTGTTGCTGGGAGGTCAGGCAGGGCCCCACAAGATCGAAGGAGTTGGGATTGGCTACACTCCCCCACTCTGGGAGCCGACTCTCGTGGACGACATCCTGCCGGTTAGAACAGACGACGCGAAGGACATGGCGAGGCGCATCGCGCGGGAGGAGGCCCTCTTCGCGGGGACGTCTTCCGGAGCAAACGTCGTCGCCGCGATTCAAGTGGCAGAGCGGCTGGGGCCCGATGCCAAGGTGGTTACGCTGATGGCCGACTCTGGCCTGAAGTACTTGAGCACCGATGTGTACAGGAGCAGATAAGACACGGTCTCGATCACAAAAGAACCTGACTTGCTCATGACCGAACCCGTCAGCAGCAAATCCGCACCCCGGCGCGTGAAGAAAGCTGCACAGTGGCTTCCTCAAGACTTGAGGGTCTGCAGCAATAGATTGGAGCAACACAGGAAGGTGACAATGGCGCAAAGAACCGGCGTGTTAGTGATCGAGGATAATCGGCTGGTGCGCGACGGACTCTCGGCTCTCCTGGACGCGCAGCCGGACTTCAAGGTCGTTGCGGCGGCTGAGGGACCTGACGCGGGGTTGCGGCGAGTACAGGAGACCAAGCCCCGCGTCGTTCTCGTGGACGCCGCCTTGGGGAATCGCCGCAGCCACCGCTTCGTGGAGAGCGTCCGGAAAACCGCTCCCGAGGCGGGAGTGGTCGTGATGGATCTGCTGCCGGCCGAGGAAGACGTTGTGGAATTCGTCAAAGCAGGGGCGACCGGGTTCGTCGCCAAACGCGCGAGCAGCGAAGAGCTGGTCGCGACTGTCCGATCGGTGGCAGGCGGTGCGGCCGTTGTTCCACCTCCCTTTACCAGTGCGCTCTTTTCCTACATCGCCAAACGAGCGGTCCGCGGAAGCGCCCCAGCCGCGACCGACGCCGCACGGATGTCGAAGCGGGAGCGGGAGGTTATCAGTCTGATTGCCGAGGGCCTGAGCAACAAGGAGATCGCCCAGCGACTCAACCTGGCCGCCGACACCGTCAAGAGCCACGTGCACAACATTCTGGAGAAGCTCGCGTTGCACAATCGCCTCCAGATCGCCGCTCACGCGCACAAAGCCCATGCGTCGCAGAGGGATCCGCCTATCCCCTCACGCTGACCGGTTCGCCTGCCTCTGAATAACTAGTTCGTTCGGTGCGCGGCGGATCCGCGCGCCAACCGCAGCGCTCGCGGCCCGTCCCGGCGCGGGCGTGCGGCGCGCTCGTGCTCGGCTCGGCCTCGCCGTGTCCGTGCCTTTCTGACCGACGGCTACATCCGGAACAGGTAGCTCAGCTTCACGAAGAACCCGTCGCTCGTGCGGCGCAGGTCGCGGAAGGCGAGCGCGTCGGGCTCGGTGAGGCTGTTGCCGTACCCCGCATAGATCACGGTGCCCGGTGTCGGATGGTAGGACACGAGCCAGTCGAGGCGCACCGCGTTATCCCTGCGCGCCGCGGCGCGCACGTAAGCGCCCGTGGCCGGATCCCGGATGAGGATGGGATCGTTGCTGCGGGAATCGTCGCGCAGCGAGTCCTGCCCTTGCGAGTCGTATTGCCCCACGAGCCGCACGAATACCGGCCGGGACAGCTGATACTCGAGCTTCAGGCGCGGGATGCGGCGCAGCCCCACGGTGCTGCCGTCCGTCTTGCGCCAGTACTGCTGGTGGTCGTAGCTGGCGCTGATGCGCAGCTGGTCGGTGGGCCGCCAGTCGCCGGTCGCCTGCACGATGAGGATCCGCGCCGGCGCCCATTCGAAGAAGTTCTCGTCCTGGATCGCGGGGAGCAGCAACAGCGTTCCCGAGAAACGCTTGAACTGCGGTGTGGCGAGGTTCAAGAGCAGGTCGAGGTTCGCGATGTGCGGCGTTCCCACGAACGGCACCGTGTCGGTCACGCCCCCGGCCGTATGCTCGAGCGCGTAGTTCCGGTACAGGGCAGAATCGTAGCCGAACGACTCGAAGAAGATTCCCGTCGTGAGGGTCCAGCCGCCGCGCAGCACGCCCGTCAAGTTGAGGTGCAGCTCGCGATCGTCCGCCGTCCGCCCCGCAGTGAAGGTGCGGTATTCCCAGCGGCCGAACAGGAACACATCACCCGTCCAGCTCTCGAGGCCCGCGCCCGGCTGCCCGTAGAACGTGACGCGATGGTCGATCGTGGACGTGACGATGCCGGGCCGCGCGATGAAGCCGCTCGCCGCCACGAAATCGGGGTGGATCCCCGAGATGCCGTAGTGGAACGCCAGGTTGCGTCCGTTGCGGTCGAACGTCGCCTGCCACAGGGGCGCCTGCGTGGCGCTCCCGCCGGCGCGCGTGAAGCTCTCCGCCCCCTGCAGCGCCAGCGCATAGTTCGACCCGAACACGAGCCGGGTGTCGACCTCGGCGACCCGGTTATATCCGGCGCCGTCGATCCGGTCGGTGTACGCGACGCCCGCCGTGGATTGCCCGAAGAGATCCCGCCGCAGCCGCACGATGCCGTAGCGGGGATGATCGGTCCCGGTCGCCGACGCGCCGCGGTCGTCCACGCCGAACAGCGCGCCTACGTTCGTTCCCGAGACCTTGCCGGTGAGCTTCAGCGCGGCGAGCGGCTGCACCAGGCGCCGCGTGTAGATCAGCGTGTTGGGCGTATCGAACTGCTCGATTCCCTCGAGAAAGAACGGCCGCTTTTCGGGAAAGAACAGCGCCTGGCGCGGATCGAACTGCAGCTGTCCCGCGTCCGCCTCGACCTGCGAAAAGTCGGGGTTGGCCGTTCCCGTGAGGGTCAAGTTGTTGGTGATCCCCCAGCGCACGTTGCCGCCGAGCTCGGGGCCGGTGGCGGTGTAGCGCCAGCGGTTCGCTCCCCGCGCGCCGTCGGCCTTGCCGGTCGCCTCCGGATTGAGATCGAGCACCAGCCCGCGCCCGAGCTGCGTGAGCCCGGTGAGGGTGCCGGACTGGCCCAGGAACGAGGCGGCGGCGCGGCGCGCCGGCGTCCACGTGTTCTGATAGCCCGAGTGCTGCACCTGGCGGATCACGTTGAGCCCCCAGTCCTGCGACGTGCCGGGCTGGTAGCGGAGGCTCTTGAAGGGAATGCGGATCTCCACCTCGTAGCCCGCCGCCGTCACGCGTCCCTTCGACTGGTACACGAAGTCGGCCGACAGGTCCACGGTGTCGCGCGTCGCGCCGCCGTACGCGCTGACGCTCGAGCGCGTTCCCTCGTTCAGGACGCCGTCCGATTGGATGCCGAGCGGGTTCACGCCCAGCACGATCGCCTGGCGGTGGTCGTTGAAGGTGTCGAGTAGGATCTGCACGTAGTCGTCGGCGGCGATCTTGTCGCGATCGGCGAGCGTGGCGTGCACCGCGCCGTGTGCCTCGAACGCCCGCATCCCGAAGTAGATGGCGCCGCTCGCATACCACACGAGGAGGTCGGTCGAGTCCTCGGCGGGACGGCCGTCCACCGGAGCGTACTGCGAGAATCCCGTGAGGCGCGCGGCGTGGGCCCACTGGGGCTCGTCTAGCGCGCCGTCCACCGTCGCCGATCCTTCGAGCCGCGGGATCGGAACGCGCAGGTGGCCGTCCCGTCCCGAGTACTGGGGCTGTCCGTCGCCGCCACTCTGGAGGAGGACGAGGAGGAGGAACATCGGAGCGGCGCCCATGACCCGCGGCTAAAGCCGCGGCTCGGCACTGCCGCTGAAGCGGCGCGTTGCCCGTTTACGGGCAGGGCCGAGTCGCGAGTTCACTCGCGGTCTCGGAGGTCTCTCCACACTACGGGCCGAATGTCCCGCGACCGCTCCGCCGCCCACTGCTGCGCGGCTCCGAGCAACGCCTCGTACTCCGCGCGCCACGCAGCCGGCATGTGCGCCCGGAAATGAGCCGCCGTCATCACGGCGCCATGCGGAGCATCGGCCGCGCCATACCCCACGGCCGCCACGTCGCCGAGAAAGCAGGTGGAGCTGCCCGTATCCATCACGTTCGCCACCCGGCACTCGAAATGCGCGTAGCAGTCGTCGAGCACCGGCGCGCCCAGCGTGCCCAAGCGGTGCGCGACGTCCGCCAGCTTGTCGCGCGTCCGTCCGCTCGTGAAGCCGAGCCGGTGGATCAGATCGAACTGATCGTCACGCAACAGGTGCAGCACGAACCGGCCGGTCTCGAAGATGAGGTCGTGGCTGTAGTTGAACTTGTGGACATACACCGACAGGCGCGGGACGGTGGGGGCAATCGAGGCCCGCACGGCGCTGTCCGAGATCATGCCGTTGCGCTTGCCGGCCCGCTCCGAGGTGATCGCTACCACCGGCGAGGTCAAGTTGCGCAGCAGCTGATAAATCTGGTCGGGCTGCAGGATTGGCATGGCCCGATATTTACGGCGCCCGCGTCGGCGCCGTCAATCATTTATTATACTACAGTATGACCTCGTTGCCATCGCGCTTCCGGCACCACCTCGCGCGCTCCCGCCTCCTGGGGGAGCCCGGCGTGGCCGTCGTGGCGGTGTCGGGCGGGGCCGATTCCGTGGCGTTGCTCGACCTGCTGCACCCGCTCGCCGCCGACCTCGGCGTCGCGCTGGTGGTGGCGCACGCCGATCACGGGATTCAGTCGGACAGCGCGACGGTCGCACGGGCGGTCGGCGAGCTGGCGGAGGGCTACCGCCTGCCGTTCGAGCTGGGCGAGCTGCGGCTCGGACCGGGCGCCTCGGAAACCGTCGCGCGACGGGCCCGCTATGCGTGGTTGGGTGAGGTACGGCGGCGCCACGCGGCGCGCTACCTCGTGACCGCCCATCACCGGGACGACCAGATCGAGACCATCGTGCTACGGCTGCTGCGCGGCAGCGCGCCCGCCGGGCTCGCCGGCATTCCCGCCCGCGGCCGCGGCGGGCTGGTGCGGCCGCTGTTGCCGTTCACCAAGCGCGAGCTCGTGGCGTACGTCGCCGCGCGCGGTCTTCCGGTCCACGACGACCCCGCGAATCGCGACCCCCGCCACCTGCGCAGCTGGGTGCGCACCGTGCTGCTGCCGCTCGCGGCCGAACGGTTGGGCCCGCGGATGGGCGCCGACGTGGTGCGTGCCGGCCGCGCGGCGGCGCTGGAGCGGCACGCCTGGGATCGCGCGCTCGAGCACCTGCCCGCGCTCGAGCTGCGCATCGAGCCCCATGGCTTCGACGTTGCCCGGGCGGCACTGGGCCGCTATGATGACGCATTGTCCGTCGCGCTGCTCCGGGCCGCGGCGCGGCGCGCCGGGCTGGTGCTCGGCATCCCCCGCGCGCGCCGCCTCCTGACGCTGGCCCGGC
The DNA here is from genome assembly GCA_041482275.1 of Gemmatimonadota bacterium. Classification (GTDB taxonomy): domain Bacteria; phylum Gemmatimonadota; class Gemmatimonadetes; order Gemmatimonadales; family GWC2-71-9; genus AG41. The sequence goes on from JBGPDL010000030.1 coordinate 29,240, forward strand.
GGCCGTCGGGCCGGCGCGAGCCGCTCGGCGGCGGGTGGGTCACCGAGGTCGCGTTCGATCGCCTGCGGGTGTTCAGCGCCGCCCGCGGCGTGGTAGCGGACGTGCTCGCCACCGCGGAGCAGGGCAGCGCGTCGTTCGGGGACTTCCAGGTGGAATGGTCGTCGGAGCTGGCGCCCGCCCGCCTGGCGCGGAGCGATTGGACCACCTGGATTGTCGGCGGCGACTGGGAGCTGCGGCCCCCCCGTCCCGGCGACCGGCTCGTGCCGCTCGGCGGCATCGGCCGGCGGCCGGTGCGCCGGCTGCTGATGGAAGCGCACGTGCCGCGGAGCGACCGGGCCGGCTATCCGGTGGTGGCACGCGGCGAAACCATTCTGTGGGTCCCCGGAGTCTGCCGGAGCGCGGTCGCTCTCCCCCGGCCCGGAACCCCGGCGGTGCGGGTGAATGTTACCAAGCACGTCGAGCCTCAAGCAGACCGGCGGGCGTGAGCTCAAGCGGATCGTCTTCGACGAGGAGACGATCGCGCGCCGGGTGCGCGAGCTGGGGCAGGAGATCACCGCGGCCTATCCGGACGGCGACCTCCTCGTGCTCGGCCTCCTCAAGGGGAGCTTCATCTTCCTGAGCGATCTCGTGCGCCGCATCGAGCGGCCGCTCCAGGTGGACTTCCTGGTGGCGGCGAGCTACGGCGGCGACACAGTGTCGAGCGGAAACGTCCGGCTGTTGTACGATCCGGGAACGGAGCTGCGGGGTAAGCATATCCTGCTGGTGGAGGACATCGTGGATACGGGCAAGACACTCAATCGGCTGGTGTTGCTGTTGCGCGAGCGCGCGCCGCGGAGCCTGGCGATGTGCGCGTTGCTGCACAAGCACGTGGCAGAGCATCTCGAGCTCGAGCCGGCGTTCGTCGGTTTCGACGCGCCGCCCGTGTTCCTCGTCGGGTACGGGCTCGATCACGCCGAGAACTTCCGGCACCTCCCCTATGTCGCGAGCCTCACCTGATGGCAAACCGCGTGCCGCCGCCGCGCGAGTTCAGCTGGGCCCGGACGCTCCGGACGCTGTCGTTCTGGGCGCTCTTGATCGTGGGCTCCATCGCGCTCGTACAGTTCGCCGCCAACCGGCGGCAGGAGGCGGTGGAGATCTCCTACAATCCGCAGTTCACGGAACAGCTCGACAAGGGTAACATCGCGGCGGTCGAGATCACCGACCGGCAGCAGGTGAAAGGCGACTTCAAAACGCCCGTGCCGATCGCCCGGCGCTCGGCCGAGCACTTCACGATGCTGTTGCCGTTCGAGTCGACCAACATCTGGGTGACCACGCTGCGCGAGCGGGGCGTCGATGTACGGGCGCGCGAGGAAAAGCAGGGACTCGGCGTGTTCGTGTTCGGGGTGCTGCCGTACCTCCTGATCTTCGGGCTGCTGATTTTCATGTTGCGGCAGATGCAGCAGGGCGGGAACCGCGCCTTCGCGTTCGGCAAGTCGAAGGCGAAGCTGCTCGCGGGCGACACGCCCAAAGTGACGTTCGCCGACGTGGCCGGGGCGGACGAGGCGAAGCAGGAGCTCGAGGAGATCATCGACTTCCTGAAGGACCCGCAGAAGTTCCAGCGGCTGGGGGGACGGCTGCCCAAGGGCGCGCTCCTCGTCGGCCCGCCGGGCACGGGCAAGACGCTCCTCGCCAAAGCGGTGGCGGGGGAGGCGGGCCGGCCGTTCTTCTCCATGTCGGGGTCGGATTTCGTGGAGATGTTCGTCGGCGTCGGGGCGTCGCGCGTGCGCGATCTGTTCGAGCAGGGCAAGGCCCACGCGCCGTGCATCATCTTCATCGACGAGATCGACGCCGTGGGACGGCACCGCGGGGCGGGGTTGGGCGGCGGGCACGACGAGCGCGAGCAGACGCTCAACCAGCTGCTGGTCGAGATGGACG
>JBGPDL010000031.1:0-29542 GCA_041482275.1 Gemmatimonadota bacterium
CGAAGGAGGTCGGAATCGACGAGGTACTGGCGGAGGTGCTCCCGTCGCAGAAAGCTGACCTCGTGAAGAAGATCCAGCGGCAGGGCAAGCACGTGGCGATGGTCGGCGACGGGATCAACGACGCGCCGGCGCTGGCCCAGGCGGACATCGGGATCGCGATCGGGACCGGGACCGACATCGCGATGGAAGCGTCCGACGTGACGCTGATCCGCGGGGATCTGCGCGGTATCGTGACGGCCATTCAACTGGCGCGCCGCACCATGCGGACGATCAAGCTGAATCTGTTTTGGGCGTTCATCTACAACGTGATCGGCATCCCGGTGGCCGCCGGTGCGCTGTATCCGTTCTTCCACGTGTTGCTGTCGCCCGTCCTGGCGAGCGCCGCGATGGCCTGGTCGAGCCTGAGCGTGGTGCTGAACAGTCTGACGTTGCGGCGCTTCCGGCCGGCCTGGGCCTAGCGGAGCACACAGGAGAAGCCATGCGGTACTTCCACCGGACAACCCTGAGCCCCGACGACGTGCTGGCGCAAGCCAAGGCGTTCTTCGGCACGCGCCTCGCGCCGGCCGACGAGGCTCGCCGGCGCCGCACCTGGACCGGCGCGCTCGGCAAGGTGACGATCACCGCCCGCGCTGAGGGCGGGCACTACACGCTCGTGGAGATCAGCACCGATCAGGTCGGGGAATCGGAGCTCGACCGGCTGGCGAAACGGTTTCTCGGAGAGGTGCACCGGCAGGTCGAGCCGGGGCACGAGCTGCGCGGCGCGTACTAGCCCGCCACGCGCGCGCCATAGCCCGCCTTCGCGACCGCCGCGATGAGCTGATCCGTCGTCGCCGAGTCGTCGTTGAAATCCACTTCCGCCTCGCCGGTCTGCAGGTCGACGACGGCCGAATACACGCCGCTCGCCCCCTTCAACGCTTTCTCGACCTTCATCTGACAGTGCCCGCACGTCATCCCGGTCACGCGCAGCTTCAACGTTGCCATGTCGCCTCCTTGTCCGGAGCTTGATTTGCCTGCTCCGCCCCGCCAAGTTTCACGCCCACTACAATTTACGTCATGGCATCCCGCGCCGCTCCGACCACCCAATCCCCGCCCATCCCGGCGGGCCTCACCGGCCGCCAGCTGCTGGAAATGTATCGCTATCTCCGGCTCACCCGGACGCTGGAGGAGCGCCTCACCGCGCTGTACCGCCAAAGCAAGGTGATCGGGGGGTTGTTCCGGTCCCTCGGCCAGGAAGGGGAGTCGGTGGCGTCCGCGTATGCCCTGACGCGCGGCAGGAACCAGGACATCCTGTCGCCGCTGATCCGCAACCTCGGCTCGATGCTCGTGATGGGCGCGGAGCCGGTGGAGATCCTGCGCCAGTATATGGCGAAGGCACAAAGCCCCACGCGAGGACGCGAGCTGAACGTTCACTTCAACGATCTCGAGAAGGGATACCTCGGCCAGATCTCGCACTTAGGCGATATGATCCCGGTGATGGCGGGGATCGCCCTGACGTTCAAGCTCCGCGCCGAGCCGCGCGTCGGGCTCGTCTATATCGGCGACGGCGGCACGTCGACGGGCACGTTTCACGAGGGCCTGAACTTCGCGGCCGTGCAGCGAGTGCCGCTCGTGGTGCTCGCGGAATACAACCGCTGGGCCTATTCCACGCCGCCCGAGAAACAGTTCGCCGTGAAGGACCTGGCGGAGAAAGCGAAGGGATACGGCATCCCGGCGGTCACGGTGGACGGAAACGACGTGCTGGCGGTGTACGAGGCGACCACGTTCGCGGTGGAGCGGGCGCGGCGCGGGCACGGCGTCCACTTCATCGAGGTCAAGACGTACCGCCGCAAGGGGCACGCCGAGCACGACGACCAGCATTACGTCCCCAAGGACGAACTCGACTGGTGGGCCCGGGAGAACGATCCGGTGGACCGCTACGTGAAGCAGCTGGTCCGGAACGAATGGGCCGAGGAGCGCGAGCTGAAGGCGATCGACGAGCAGGTGAGCGCGGAGATCGATCAGGCGACCGACGCGTGCGTGAACGAGCCGCTGCCGCCGGGAGAAACGGCGCTCGCGGGCGTGTATGCCGATCCGCCGGCTGCCCCGCGCCATTGGTACCGGTCCCTCTGATGGCCGAGGTCACATACCTCGAAGCCCTGCGCCAGGGCCTCTGGGAGGAGATGGAGCGCGATCCCCGCGTCTTCATCCTGGGCGAGGACGTGGGGGCGTACGGCGGCGCCTTCAAGGTCACCGACGGGTTCGCCAAGCGTTTCGGCGAGGAGCGAGTGATCGACACCCCGATCTCGGAGGCGGCGATCGTCGGCGCGGCGGCCGGCGCGGCGCACATGGGGATGCGGCCGGTGGCCGAGATGCAGTTCATCGACTTCATCTCGTGCGCCTACGACATGCTGACGAACTACGTGGCCACGGCGCGCTACCGCGCCGGCCTGGCGACCCCGATCGTGGTGCGCGGGCCGTGCGGCGGCTACGTGCGCGGCGGCCCGTTCCATTCGCAGAATCCGGAGGCCGCTTTCTTCCACACGCCGGGTCTGAAGATCGTTTATCCCGCCACCGCCCGCGACGCGAAGGGGTTGATCAAGGCTTCGATACGCGACGACGATCCCGTCATCTACCTCGAGCACAAGTGGCTGTACCGCCGCATCAAGGAAGCGCTCCCCGAGGGCGAGGAGATTCTCACGCCGATCGGCGAGGCGCGGCTCGCCCGTGAAGGCAAGGATCTGTCCATCGTCACCTACGGCGCGACGGTGTGGAAGTCGCTCGAGGCCGCGGAGCAGCTCGCCAAGGACGACGGCCTCTCGGTCGAAGTGCTCGACCTGCGCACGCTGCTGCCGATGGACGACGCCGCGATCGTGCGGACGGTGCAGAAGACCAACAAACTGCTGATCGTCCACGAAGACACGCGCACGGGCGGCGTCGCGGGGGAAATCGCCGCGCGCATCAACGAGCAGGCCTTCGCGTGGCTCGACGGCCCGATCATGCGTGTGACGGCGCACGATGTGCCGCTGCCGTACGCGCCGACGCTCGAAGATTTCGTGCTTCCGCAGACCGAGGACATTGTGAAGGCCGCCCGTTGGCTGGCGGCGTACTGATGGAGAGGCTATGGCTCGCGTAGACGTGCTCATGCCCCAGATGGGTGAGTCGATCGCTGAGGGGACGCTGTCCAAGTGGCTGAAGAAGCTCGGCGACGAAGTGAAGCGGGACGAGCCGCTGTTCGAGATCTCGACCGACAAAGTGGACGCCGAGATTCCGGCGCCCAGTGCCGGCGTGCTGGCCGAAATCAAGGTGCAGGAAGGCCAGACCGTCCCGGTGCAGACGTTGGTGGCGGTGATCGAGACGGAGAAAGGGGCGGCGAAACCGGCAGCCGCTTCCCCCCCGCCTACGGCGGCTCCGGCAGCGCCCCCCGTCGCCGCGTCCGCTGCACCCGTCCCTCGTCCCCCGTCCCCCGTCCCTGCCAAGGGCGACGGTGCGGAGACCGCCGAGGAGCGCCTGCGCCGCAAGTCCACGCCGCTCGTGCGCAAGATCGCCGCCGAGCATCAGGTCGATATCTCCACCATTCCTGGGACCGGGTTCGCGGGTCGCGTGACGAAGCAGGACATTCTCGGATTCATCGAGCGTGGCGTGACCATGCCGGCGGCCACCCCTACGGGTACCGCTCCCCGCTCGCCGCTCCCGTCTACCGGTCCCGTCGAACACCCACTCGTCGACCCCTGGCCCGGCGACCGCGTCGAGCCGTTCTCGAAGATCCGCAAGATCACCGCGGATCACATGATCTTGTCGCGCCGCACGTCCGCGCACGTCACGAGCTTCTTCGAGATCGATTACAGCCGCGTGGCCGAATTGCGCCGCAAGCACAAGGCCGCGTACGCGGAGCGCGGTGTGAACCTCACCTACCTCGCGTTCATCGCGAAGGCCTGCGCCGAGAATCTGCGGAAGCATCCGGTGGTGAACGCCGCGGTTTCGGGCGACAACATCATCTACCGTCATGACGTGAACATCGGCATCGCGGTGGCGCTCGACTGGGGGCTGATCGTGCCGGTCGTGAAGCGCGCCGACGAGCTGTCGCTCGCGGGGCTGGCGCGGGGGATCAACGATCTGGGCGAGCGCGCCCGCACCAAGAAACTGTCGCCCGAAGAGATTCAGCGCGGCACATTCACCATTACGAACCCGGGCGTGTTCGGCTCGTACGCGGGGGCGCCGATCATCAATCAGCCCCAGGTGGCGATCCTCGGCGTGGGGGCGATCGAGAAGCGTCCCAAGGTGGTGACGCTACCCGATGGCACCGACACGATCGCGATCCGCACCATGGGGATGGTGTCGATGTCGTACGACCACCGAGTGGTGGACGGCGCGAACGCCGACCGCTTCCTCGCGGACGTAAAGCAGGCCATCCAGGACTTCCCCGAGGGAGCGGTCTAGCCATGCCCAAGGTGCTCACCGCGGCGCGGGTGCGCGTACCCCCGACCAACGAGGCGGACTATCTGGCCACGCTGCGCGAGTTGTGCCAGTTCGCCGAGGCGCGCGGCCAGCGCATCTGGGTGTTCCGCAACGCCAAGGACCCTCAGCTGTTCACCGAGTTCTCCGAGAGTCAAACCGAGATGTCGCATCGCGCGCAGGCGTCGCGTCTGCCTGAAGAGATCAAGCTCGAGAAACGGCTGCAGGGCCTCGGCACCTACGCCTCGGATGCGTGGGAGCTCTGGACCGAGGTCTCGCTCGCGGCCCCCACCGAGGCGTAGCGGCGGCGATGGCGGGACGAACGATCGTCGTGGACGGTACGCCGTGGGAGGTCGCCCCGTCGGGACGCGTCACGGTGTACGGGCGCGACCAGTTCGGCATCGTGTTCGAGCAGGGAACCGGTCCGGAGCGGCGGCGCCGCTACACGCGCTATGCGCCGGTCGGACACCGCAGCCCCGACGCGTCGCTGGCGGAGCTGTCCGACCGGGAGCTGCTCCACCTGTTCCGCCAGTCGCAGCCGGCCTGGACCGCGCCGGAGGGTGCCTACGGCGCGCGTTGACCTCCACTGCCATTCGACGGCCTCGGACGGGCAGTACGCCCCGGCCGAGGTCGCCCGCCGGGCCCGGGCCGCGGGGCTCGCCGCCATCGCGCTCACGGACCACGACACCACGGACGGCGTTCCCGAGGCGACCCGCGCGGGCGAGGCGCTCGGCGTGCGCATCGTGGCGGGGTGCGAGTTCAGCGTCGGGGCGCCCTGGGGCGAGCTCCACCTGCTGGCCTACTTTCTGCCTCCCGGTGACCCTCGGCTGGAGCAGTTCCTCGTCGGGACGCGGACCGCGCGCCAGCGTCGGGCGGAGCAGATCGTCGGGCATCTGCGCCGGCTCGGCTTGCCCATCGAGCTCGCGGACGTCGAGCGGGTGGCGAATGGCGGTGCCCTGGGACGGCCGCACGTGGCGCGCGTGCTGGTGCAACGCGGCGCCAGTGCGGACATCGGCGACGCGTTCGCGCGCTACCTGGGCCGCGGTCGCCCGGCGTACGTCGAGAAGCCGCTCCCGACGCTCGACCAGGTGGCGGAGCTGGTGCACGCCGTAGGTGGAATCGCCGTCGCGGCGCACCTCGGAACCCACGGCACCGAAGCCCAGATCCGGCTGTTTCAGGCGCAGGGGCTCGACGGCCTCGAGGTGCGTCATCCCAGCCACCCGCCCCACACCGAGCGCCGGCTCACCGCGCTGGCCCAGCGTCTCGGGCTTGCGATCAGCGGCGGCTCGGACTGGCACGGCGACACCGAGCTCGGAGATTCCCACGCCCCGCTCGGCGGCATCGACGTGCCGCTCGAGTGGCTCGAGCAGCTTGAGCAGCGTCGCGACGAGGCGTCACGTCGCCCCGTCCCAGAAAACCGAGGAGGCAATCCATGAACGATCTGTTGGCGATCGGCAGCCCGGCGCCGCCGTTCGCGGCACCGGCGTCCGATGGCAAGACATACCGCCTCACCGACCTGTTGAAGACCGCTGCCGTCGCGTTGGTGTTCTATCCGGGCAACGACACTCCTGGGTGAAACCGCCAACTCTCCGCCGTGCGCGACGAGATGGCCAAGTTCCAGAAAGCCGGCATCCAGCCCTTCGGGGTCAACCCCGCGGGTGTCGAGAGTCACGCGGCCTACGTCCGGAAACTGCGCTTCAACTTTCCGCTGCTCTCCGACGCCGACCGCGCGATTGCGCGCTCCTACCACGCGCTGAAGGACGACGACAAGGGCATCCAGCGCTCGGTGTACGTCGTGAACCGTGACGGCACCATCGGTGTTGCACGCCGCGGCGCTCCCCCGGTCGACGAGATCGTCGCACGTGCCCCCTGACTTCCACCGCAAGGTCGCGCTGGTCACCGGGGTGGGCCGCGTCGGCCAGATCGGACATGCGGTCGCCCGCGGGCTCGGGCGGGCGGGCGCGCAGCTCGTCATCGCGGATGTCAACGCCGGCGGCCTCGCCGAGCGGGCCACGGAATTCGCGGCGGAAGGCCTCACGGCATTTCCGGTCGCCGGCGATTTGACGGCGCCGCCGGCCGCGCAGCGCGCGGTCGCGGCCGCCCGGGAGCGGTTCGGCGGGCTCGACGTGGTGGTCAATGTCGCCGGCGGGCTCGTGAACTACGGTCCCGTGCTCGATCTCACGCCGGAGCGGGCGGAGCTCGAGCTCGCGATCAACATCAAGACGACGCTCTACGTGTGCCAGGCCGCGATCCCCGCGCTGCGCGCGCGGGGCGGCGGGGCCATCGTGAACTTCGCGTCGATCGCGGTGTTGAGGCCGCAGGCGCAGATGGCCGTGTACAGCGCCGCCAAGGCCGCGGTGGCCGGGCTCACCCGCGCGCTGGCGCGCGAGCTGCGCGACGACCGCATCCGGGTGAATGCCGTCGCACCGGGCACCATGAAGACCGGCGACAACCTCGCGCAGATGAAGGACGCCAAGGTGCGGTGGGTGGAGCTCGATGAGCTGGTCGCGGCCGTCCTGTACCTCGCAAGCGACGAGGCGCGAGCCGTGAGCGGTGAGATCCTCGCGGTCGCCGGGGGCGACGTCTAGACGCCCATGAGCGATCCCGTCGTGATGCGCGACGTGATCGTCGTCGGCGGCGGCTGCTACGGCACCTTCTACGCCACCCAGCTCGCCAAGGCGCGCGACCGGGGCAAGGCGCGCTTCCAGCGCGTCGTGATCGTCGACCGCGACGCCGCGTGCCGGGCGCAGGTCGAGCTGGGGCAGGGGGACGACCGCGAGTTCGTGATACGCGACTGGAGCGCGTTCTTCCACGAGTTCCTGGGCAACGCGGTGCCGGCGACCCGCGAGGAGCCGCAGGACTACATCGTGCCGTCCCCCCTCATGCCGCACCTCATGTTCGAATGGGTGCTGGCGCGGGCGCGCGAACGGTGGCCGGGGCGTGACATCGCCGTGGCGCCGGTGCCCGGTACGCTGGGTACCCCGTACGACCGTGCCGCCCCCGGTCCCGACCGGACGCGCTACGTCTCGTTCGCAGACTGGATCTGTCCCACGCATTGCATCGAGCCGGCCGTGTGTCCGGCCATCGGCGGCGCGCGCACGTGGGAGATGACGGACGCCGTACAGGCGCTCAGGCAGCGGCTACGCGCGGCGGGGGAGCCGGTACACGGGCCGGCCCTGTTCGTGTGCCGCCATCATGTGTTCGGCGTGGGCACGTTCCCGGTGAGGGCGGTGCTCGACGGCGATGCGATCGTCGCGCGTGCGGGCGAGAGCGGCGCCCCGGCCGGCGTCCTGGTGGCGACGATCAGCTCGTGCCACGGAGCGGTGAATCTGCTCGCGCTCGGCCCCGCATGATGCCTCGGGAGCGTGAAGCAACCCTCACCCATGCCCGCGAGCTGTTCAACACCGGCGAGTATTGGGCCGCCCACGAGGCGCTGGAAACCGTCTGGCGTTCTATAATTAGCGACGGCGACACCGGCGAGGCCCGCGTGTGGCAGGGGTTGATCCAGGCGGCGGCCGCGTTGCTGCACCAACGGCGCGGCAACGCGCACGGCGTGACCGTGGTCGGCGGGTCGGCGCTCGAGAAGTTGGCCGGCCCGCAACGGACCGACGTGGATTTCGAAACCGTCCGGTTCCGCGAGCAGCTGGAGCGAGCGCTGGCCGGGGGTGCCGAGCCGCCGCGGCTCGAGCTGCGGGTGGAGAAACCGAGGACCGAGAGCTGAGAGCCTCATGACTGACCACGCGACGAACGGATACGACGTCATCATCGTGGGCGCGGGCCCCGCGGGGCTGTGCGCCGCGATGTACACGGGGCGCGGCATGCTCAAGGGGCTGACGATCGAGCGCGGGGCGCCCGGCGGCGAGCTGCTGAACACCGACGTGATCGAGGATTATATCGGCTTCGAGAGCATCAAGGGCTGGGAGCTCGCCCAGAAGATGACCGAGCACGCGAAGAAGTTCGGCGCCGAGATCCTCACCGACACGGTGGTGCACATCCGCAAGGCGAACGACGGCTGGTTCGACGTGGTGACCGCCCGCGGGAAGACGTATCGCGCGCCGGCCGTGATCCTCACCGCCGGCGGGACGCCCGTGAAGCTCGGCGTGCCGGGCGAGAAAGAGTACGCCGGGAAGGGCGTGTCGTATTGCGCCGTCTGCGACGGGGCGTTCTTCAAAGGCGAGGTACTCGCCGTGGTAGGGGGTGGGGACGCCGCTGTCGAGGAGGCCGATTACCTCACGCGCTACGCGGCCAAGGTCTACATCGTCCACCGGCGCGATCAGCTGCGCGCATCCAGAATCATCCAGGAGCGCGCGTTCGCGAATCCCAAGATCGAGATGGTCTGGAACAAGCGGGTGGTCGAGATCAAGGGCAACGAGCGGGGCACGGATCACCTGGTGCTCGAGGACACGGTGACCGGCGGGCGCTCGACACTCCCTGTTGGAGGCGTGTTCATTTTCGTCGGGTTCCAGCCGAACTCCGGGCTCGTACAAGGGCACGCGAAGCACGACGCGGGCGGCTATTTCGTCACCGACGACCGGATGATGACGTCCATCCCGGGTCTCTTCGCCGCGGGCGACGTGCGCAGCCAGTTGACGCGCCAGATCACGACCGCAGTAGGCGATGCGACGACCGCGGCAATCGCGGTGGAGAAGTATCTCACGGGGGTGCGCGAGCGCGACAAGGCGGGAGTAGCGCCGTGAAGGTCGTCCAGATCCCGAACGGTCAGTTCGCCGAGAACTGCTACCTCGTCATCGACGAGGCCACGGCCGAGTGCGCCATCGTCGACCCGGGCGAGGAGGCGGGCCTCATCGCCCACAAGCTCGCCGCCGCGGGCGTCACGCCGGTCGCCATCTGGCTCACCCATGCGCACGTCGACCACGTGCTGGGCGTGGCTCGGCTGAGGCAGGAGACCGGGGTGCCCGTGTACCTCCATCCGGCCGACCGGATGCTGTACGAGCACGTCCCCGAGCAAGCGCTGGCGTTCGGGATGCGCGCCGAGCGTCTGCCGCCCCCCGATCGAGAGCTGGCACACGGCGACCTGCTGTCCGTGGGCGGCCTCGCGTTGCGCGTGCGCCACGCACCGGGGCACTCGCCGGGCAGCGTCGTATTCGAGGGGCACGGCGTGGTCTTCGTCGGCGACGTCCTGTTCCAGGGATCCATCGGGCGGACCGACCTTCCCGGCGGGGACTTCGACACGCTGCTCCGGAGTATCGAGCGCGAGTTGCTTACGCTGCCGGATTCGACCATCGTGTACAGCGGCCATGGACCGGAAACCACCGTCGGACACGAGCGTCGCGCCAATCCCTTCCTCACCGGCGCCCACCGCCCCAGCTAGGCCGCGGCCGACGTGCCTGCGCTGCGGCGCCGAGGTGCGTCCCAAACCGTGGGGCTGTAAGAACCCCTGTTCGAACTGCGGCTTCATCTACCCCCTCGGCGACTGCTCCGACTGAACCAATGCGGAATGCGGAGTACGGAATGTCGAGTGTCAGGGCGAGCTTCCAACGACGAAGTCTTGCTCGTTGATGCCGCACTTTGTGATCCCCCATCTGCTCGCGCTCGCGCTCCTGGGTGTGGATTGTCTCGTCCGTGCCTGGCGGATCCAGCTCGCCGTGTGGACTGCGGGCGCCAAGCTCTCGTTCAACGACGCGTTTCAGCTCAACCTCTACGGCGAAGCCGCGTCGCAGCTGACGCCCAACCGTCTGGGCGGCGAGCCCGCGCGATTCCTCGGCCTCTCCGAGGCCGGCCTCCGGCCAGTCACCGGGATCGTGGCCATCGGCGTCGAGGTTGCGTGCGAATGGCCCGTGTTTCTGATCGCGGCGGCCGCGCTCGTCGCATACTACGTGCCCGATTGGCGGTACGCGGCGGGGCACTGGTTGCACCGACACCGCGCGGCCGAGCTTGTGACCGTCGAGGTCATGACGCTCCTCGTGCTGCTGACGGTCTACCTGCTGCAGCGACTCGCGCGCGCCGGGTTCGTGCGCCATCGCGTCCGCCGCCAGTGGCGTGTCGCCTGGGCGCACGTGCGCCGCGCCCCCCGGTGGGCGCTTGGGGCGGGAGCGCTGTTGACCGTGGTGAGCGTGGTCGCCCGCGCGCTCATCCTCCCGGCGCTCGTCTGGGGGATGCCGGACGCGCCCCCGTTCAACCAAATGTTCTTCGGCGCGCTCGCGCTGCTCCACGCGCCACTGATCGTTCCGCTGCCGTCCGGGGGTGGCGGACTGGAAGTCGCCTTCCTGAACGGCTTCGCCGGGGACTTCGGCGCCCACCAGGTCACGATGCTGCTGTTGTGGCGGTTCTACACGGCGCTGCTGCTCACGGTGCTGGGCGTGTACGTGCTGGTGCGGTCCGTCGGATACCGCGCCGCCGTGCAGCTGTTCAAGGTCGGCTGGGGGAAACGAAGGAGAGAAGAGAGAAGGAGAGAAGAGAGAAGGAGGGAAGCGCTATGACGACGCCACGCATCAGGCCGCTGACGCCAGATCAGGCCGCGCCCGAGGTGCGGCCGATTTTCGAGACGTACCTGAAGGAGCGAGGGAACGTCCCCAACATGTTCCGTACGGTGGCGCTCCGGCCCAACCACTTGCGGACGATGATCGCGCACTTCCGCACCGTGATGAACGAGGGCACGGTGCCCCCGCTCTTGAAGGAGCTCTTGTGGGTGCGGATCTCCCACTTGAATCGCTGTCGCTACTGACTCAACTCCCACACTGTCCTGGCAGGACAGAAGGGCGCGAGCGCCGAGCTGCTCGAGGCGATCCAAGACCGGGCCGGGCGGCGGGCGATCGAGGCGCTCGACCCCGCCTGGCAGGCGGCGCTCGAGTACGCCGACGTCCTCCATCGGTCGGGACACGATGTCACCGACCAGCTGTACGGAAGGCTCCGGGTCGCCTGGGATGAGGGGCAGATCGTCGAGATCACGCTCGTAATCGGGATGACCGAGTACTTCAATCGATTCAACGACAGCCTGCGCGTGGAGCCGACGCGGTAGGCCTGGCTACGGGCGCTGCGGCGCGGGAGCGATCGCGACGAGCACGACGGTCCGTTCCAGCACGGGCTCGACGCCGTGAGGCATACCCTCCGGGGCCAGCACGAGCGCTCCGGGGCCCGCTTCGACCATCCGGTCGCCCACCACGAATCTCGCCTTTCCACTCACAACCAAATAGAATTTGTCGGCGCCGGCGTGCGCGTGCACGCTTTGCTCCTGTCCCGGCTCGAAGCAATTCAGGCCGACGAGGAGCCGATCCGAGCGAAAACAGTCGATCTTGGTCATCTTGGTGGCCGAGAAGTGTGCTCGCTCGGACAGCTGCTGCAACAGATCCTGGGCATCCATGGGCGATTCCTGGTTCGAGACCGACGGCGTCGTGAGCGAACGGACGGAGGCGATGAGCGCGACCCGCACCGAGCGTGATCCCCTGGGCGAGCTGCCGGTTCCCGCGGAGGCGCTGTACGGGATCCAGACCGAGCGCGCCCGCCTGAATTTCCCGATTTCGCACCAGCTGCCCCTCGCCCCGTTGGTCGACGCCGTCATCCGCATCAAGAAGGCCGCGGCGCTCACCCACAGGCAGACCGGGCGTCTCGACCCGAAGTTGGCCGACGCCATCGTACGGGCGGCGGACGAGGTGCTGGCTGGTGAGCACCGCGGCCATTTCGTCGTGGACCCCTACCAGGCGGGGGCGGGCACCTCGCACCACATGAACTGTAACGAAGTGCTCGCCAACCGCGCGAATGAGCTGCTCGGCGGCAAGCGGGGCGAATATACGCCGGTGCATCCCAACGACCACGTCAACATGGCGCAGTCGACCAACGACGTGATCCCGACGGCGATCCGCCTCGCCGCGCTGGCCGAGCTCCCGGCGCTGCTCGACGCGATGGCCACGCTGGCGCGCGCGTTCCTGGCCAAGGGCAAGGCGTTCGACGCGATCCTCAAGTCGGGACGCACCCATCTCCAGGATGCGACACCGATTCGGCTGGGCCAGGAGTTCACCGCCTATGGACACACGATCGAGCGCCACCGCGACCGGTTGACCCAGACGGCCGACGCGCTGCGCGACCTGGGCATTGGCGGCACCGCCGTCGGCACGGGCTTGAACGCGGAGCCGGCCTATCCCGCGCTCATGGTGAAGCATCTCCAGGCGATCACGGGGCTCGCGCTGCGCGAGGGGAAGGACCGCGTGCAGCTGATGCAGTCCCTCGGCGACGCGGCGGCGTTCTCGGGCAGTTTGCGCGGCTACGCGATGGACCTGGGCAAGGTCGCGAGCGACCTCCGGCTGCTCGCCTCGGGCCCGCGCACCGGGCTCGCGGAAATCCTCCTCCCGCCAGTCCAGCCGGGTTCGAGCATCATGCCCGGCAAGGTGAACCCGTCGATCCCCGAAATGGTGAACATGGTGTGCTACCAGGCACTCGGAAACGACGTCACCATCGCGGCGGCGGCGGAAGCGGGGCAGCTCGAGCTCAACGTGATGATGCCCGTGATCGCTCACAATCTCCTGTTCACCCAGATGATCCTCACCAACGCCTCCCGCGTCCTGGCCGAACGGTGCGTGGACGGCATCGAGGCCGACCGGGCGCAGTGCGAGCACTGGCTCGAGCGCAGCCCAGCGCTGGTGACCGCGCTCGCCCCCAAGATCGGCTACGCCGAGGCGGCGAAGCTCGCGAAGGAGGCCGTCGCCAAGAACGTCACGGTGCGAGAGCTCGTGATGGAGAAGGGCGTGCTGAAGGGAAAGGATCTCGACGCGGTACTGGACGTGCTCGCGATGACCGAACTGGGCGTGCCGGGGCAGCGGAAGTAGCGAGGGACGGCCGCCTGCAGTGCACACTCTTTACTTACTATCAGGGAGGAGCACGTATGAATTGGATCGTCGCGGGGTTGATCGCTGGCGTCGGCGCGTTCTTCGCGGACTGGTTGATGTGGGGCAAGGTGTTCACGACGGGAATGGAAGCCTACGGCACCATGCCGGCCACACCCGAGGAGGGGAAGAAGCAGATGGCGGCCAACATGCCCAAGTCGGCCGTGCTGGCGCTGCTGTTCGGCGTCCTGCTGGCGTGCTTCTACGAGCGGCTGAAGGGTGGGTTGTGGGTGCAGGGCGGCGGTCCGCTGGCCGGCATGGAGTTCGCGACGATGCTGTGGCTCCCCACGATCGCGCTCTCGACCATCGGGGGCGGCGTTTGGTACGACAAAGTACGGCGGCTGCACAAGGCGACGTTCTGGGCGTGGCTCGTCCGGATGAACGTTGCGGGCCTCATCGTCGGATTGCTCGTTAAGTAATCGGCGTCACACCGTGGGGGGTCGTGATTTCCAGTCACCGAATCCGACCCCTCGCGGTCGTTGCTCGTAGGGCTAGGGAGTGGGGAGCGGTACCTTCCGGTAGCGGAGGGTGCCGCTCCCTGCTCCCATTGAATCCCGGGACCTGGCCTCGCATATTCATCCCATGCGCGTCACCACCTGGGCAGAGTACGGCTTGATCGTTTCCCTGAACCTCGCGAAGCGGGCGGGGCAGGGTCCGGTCGCGGCGCGCGAGCTCGCCGAGCAGGAGCGGCTGCCCCATGACTACGTCGAGCAGATTCTGCTGCGCCTGCGGCGTGCCGGCCTGGTAGACTCGGTCCGGGGCGCCAAGGGCGGCTATCACCTCGCCCGTGAGCCGCAGGCCATCAGCATCAAGGACGTGATCGAGGCCTCGGAGCACGTCACCTTCGAAGTTAACTGCGATCTCCATCCCGTCGACCCCCAGCGATGTAGTCCGGAGGCGTCGTGCAGCATCCGGCCGGTCTGGCGAATGCTCGAGCAACGGATCAACGATCTGTTGGCCAGCATCTCGCTCGCGGACCTGACGCACGACGAGCCTGAGTTGTACCAAATCGCCGGGGTTCTGGCCGGGAACTAGTCCCGCCGTCCCGATTGTTTTTTTTCAACTGAAACCCGACTAGTGCTGTCGGGTTTAACCTGATTGGAGGCAAGCGTGGCATACGCGTATCCCGACGTGCTCGTGTCCACCGAGTGGGTGGCCGGGCACCGCACCGATCCTGGCATCCGGTTGATCGAAGTGGATGTCGACACGACGGCGTACGACACGGGTCACATCGCCGGCGCGGTCGGCTGGAACTGGCAGTCGCAGCTCAACGATCCCGTGCGGCGCGACATCCCGGACAAGCACGCGTTCGCCAAGCTGCTCTCCGCGGCGGGCGTCACGCCCAAGACCACGGTGGTGCTGTACGGGGACAACAACAACTGGTTCGCCGCGTTCGCCTTCTGGCTGCTGCAGCTGTACGGACATGCCGACACGAAGCTGATGAACGGCGGTCGCGCGAAGTGGCTGGCGGAAGGGCGATCACTCGTCACCGACCGTCCGGCCGTGCGGGCGACGACGTATCCGGTCCCGAAGAAGGTGAACACCGCCATCCGCGCCAAGCGTCCCGACATCGAGAAGGCGCTGAAGGCCAAGAAGGTCGCGCTCGTGGACGTGCGCTCGAAACCGGAGTTCGTGGGCGACATCATCGCGCCGCCCGGTATGACGGAGACCGCGCAGCGCGCCGGCCACATCCCGGGGGCGAAGAGCATCCCGTGGAGCCAGGCGGTCGCCACCGACGGGACGTTCAAGCCGTACGACGAGCTGCTCCAGCTCTACAAGGGCGCCAAGGTGATCGACGGCAAGGACGAAGTGATCGCCTACTGCCGCATCGGTGAGCGGTCGAGCCACACGTGGTTCGCGCTCAAGTACCTGCTCGGGATCAAGAAGGTGCGCAACTACGACGGCTCATGGACCGAGTGGGGGAACTTGGTCGGGGCGCCGATCGCGAAGGGGAGCGAAGCGTGAAGGCGGTGGAGGTTGGTGGAGGACGGCGGAGGACGGTGGAGGTCACCCACCGCGAGCCTGCGTTGTGGGGCTTGGTGGGGAACACACCGCTCATCCCTGTCATAACCTCCACCAAGCTCCACCCGCCTTCCCCGTCTTTGCTCCTCAAGGCCGAGTGGCTCAACCCCGGCGGGTCCGTCAAGGATCGCCCGGCGCTGTTCATCCTGCGCGACGGGCTGGCGCGGGGGGAGCTTCCCGGCAAACGGCTGCTCGATTCATCGAGCGGCAATACGGCGATCGCCTATGCCATGCTCGGGGCCGCGAGGGGCATCGGGGTCACGGTGTGCGTGCCGGCGAACGCGAGTCCGGAGCGCAAGGCATTGCTCGAGACCTACGGCGCCAAAGTCCTGCTTACGGATCCCCTGGACGGCTCGGATGGCGCCATTCGCGCTGCACGCGAGCTCGCGGCGACCGATCCCGACGAGTACTGGTACGCCGATCAGTACAACCATCCGGCGAACGCCCGGGCGCACTACCTCACGACAGCGGAGGAGATCTGGCGGCAGACCGCCGGCCGGATCACGCATCTGGTCGCCGGACTGGGCACCACGGGCACGTTGATGGGAACAGGCCGGCGCTTGAAGGAGTTGAATCCGGCGATCGAGCTGATCGCGGTGCAACCGGACGGTCCGTTTCACGGACTGGAGGGGCTTAAGCACCTGGCGACCGCGATCGTCCCGGGGATCTACGATCCGGCGCTGGCCGACCGGACGGAATTCGTGGCGACGGAGGAAGCGGAAGCGGCCGTGCGGCGGCTGGCGCGGCAAGCGGGTCTGCTGGTGGGTTGGTCGGCGGGCGCGGCGGTCGTCGCGGCGGAGCGGGAAGTCCGTTCCGACGCTGTCATCGTCGTGATCGCGCCGGACTCCGGGGCGCGCTACCTGAGCGAGCACCGCCGGCTGACAGGGGAGGCGATATGACGCTGGTCTTGGATGCCCGTCATCAGTCGGCCATCCGGCGGCATGGCGAGGCGGATTACCCCGCCGAAGCCTGCGGATTGATCGGCGGCGCGGTCGAGGGCGATCGCAAGGTGGCGGTCCAGATGGTGCCGCTCGGCAATCAGCGGACCGATTCGGCACGGAATCGGTACCTCATCAACCCGGAGGCGTTCCGCCGCGCGCAGGCGAGGCTCGAACGGGACGGGCTCGACGTGATCGGCGTGTACCATTCGCATCCCGATCACGCGCCCGAGCCTTCCGCGTTCGACCGCGAGCACGCCTGGCCGTGGTTGTCGTACGTGATCGTCGGAGTGAGTCGGGGGCGCGCCGGGGACATGCGGAGCTGGGTGCTGACCGACGATCGCGCGGGCTTCGACGAGGAACCCATCACCATCGAGGAACGGAAGGCCGTATGGCAGTGAGAGTCCTCATTCCCACGCCGCTGCGCCCGTACGTGGGCGGGCGGGACTCACTCGAAGTCGAGGGAGCGAGCGTCGGGGAGTTGCTCGAGCGGCTGAGCGGCGACCACGCCGCGCTGCGGCAGCATCTCTTCGCGGAGGACGGCCGGTTGCGCAGCTTCGTCAACGTCTACGTGAACGACCGCGACATTCGGCAGCTCGCCCAGCGCGAGACGCCGGTGCAGGCGGGCGACACCGTCTCGATCGTCCCCAGCATCGCGGGAGGAACGGCGGTGGCGGAGGTGCTGCCCAAGCTGTCGCACGAGGAGATCCTGCGCTACTCACGTCACCTCATCCTCCCCGACGTGGGTCTCGAGGGACAGAAGAAGCTCAAGGCCGCGCGGGTGCTGCTCGTCGGGGCGGGAGGGCTGGGATCGCCCGCGGCGTTGTACTTGGCCGCTGCCGGGGTCGGCACGCTCGGGATCGTGGATTTCGACGTCGTGGACAAGACCAACCTGCAGCGGCAGATCCTGCACGGCACGTCGGCGATCGGTACCCCGAAGCTCGAGTCCGCGGCGGCTCGCATCCACGACTTGAACCCGAACGTCCGAGTGGAGCCGTTCGAGACGCGACTCACGTCCGAGAACGCGCTGGACATCATCCGTGAGTTCGACATCGTGGCGGACGGCACGGACAACTTCCCGACCCGCTACCTCGTGAACGACGCGTGCGTGCTGCTCGGCAAGCCCAACGTGTACGGGTCCATCTTCCGGTTCGAAGGGCAGGCCTCGGTGTTCTACGCGAAGCTGGGGCCCTGCTACCGCTGCCTGTACTCGGAGCCGCCTCCGCCCGGACTGGTGCCCTCGTGCGCCGAAGGCGGTGTGCTGGGCGTGCTGCCCGGGATCATCGGGTCGATTCAGGCCCTGGAGACGATCAAGCTGATCCTGGGTGCGGGGGAGTCGCTCGTCGGACGTCTCGTGCTGTTCGACGCGCTCAAGCTGCAGTTCCGAGAGCTCAAGCTGGCGAAGGACCCCGACTGCCCCGCGTGTGGGCGGCACCCCACGGTGACCGAGCTGATCGACTATGAGGCCTTCTGCGGCATCGGCGCGGAGCCTGCGTACGAGGGTGCGGAGATCACCGCGCAAGAATTGCGCGACGAGTGGCGCCGCAACCCCGACCTGCTCGTGATCGACGTGCGCGACCCGCACGAATTCGCCATCGTGCACATCGACGGCGCGCGGTTCATGCCGCTGAGCGAGCTGCCGGACCGGCTCGCCGAGCTCGACGGCCACCGGGAGATCGTGACGCACTGCCACCACGGAGCGCGCTCGCTCAAGGCGCTCGAGATCCTGAAGGCTGCGGGTTTTGCGAAGGTGCGGAGCCTGCGCGGCGGGATCGACGCCTGGGCGGTGAGCGTCGATCCTAGTCTGCCGAGGTACTAGACGTCCAGACGGCTGGACGTCTGTCGCGCATAGATGCCGAAGGGGGGACTCGAACCCCCACGGGCTTGCGCCCACTGGCTCCTGAAGCCAGCGCGTCTACCAATTCCACCACTTCGGCAACGGTGCGGAACGGCGAATATAGACGGCGGTATAACCTCAAGTCAACTCTTGGCTTGACCGCTCTCGCGTCGGTTTCTATCTTGCGCTGGCCCGGTGGAAAAACTCTCGATCGCCCGCAACCCGCGGGCGCGACATGACTACCATCTCCTGGAAACGTGGGAGGCGGGTCTCGTGCTTACGGGAACCGAGGTCAAGTCGCTGCGGGACGGCAAGGCCAGTCTGGGTGAGGCCTACGCGCACGTTCGCCGCGGCGAGGTGTGGCTCGAGGGGTTGACCATCTCGGCCTACCTGCCCGGGAGCTACAACAACCCGCCCCCCGCTCGCTCCCGCAAGCTGCTGCTGCACGCCCACGAGATCCGCAAGCTCATCGGTGGCACGAGTCGCAAGGGGCTCACGATCGTACCGCTCGAGCTGTACTTCAAGGACGGGCGCGCCAAAGTGGCGATCGCGCTCGCGAAGGCCAAGAAGCAGCACGACAAGCGCGAGGACCTGAAGCGCCGCGTGGCCGAACGCGAGCTCGCGCGGAGCGCGAAGGGGAAACGGGCGTGATGCTCGTGCCGTGGCTCGCCCTCGCGATGGCCGCGCCGCCCTCCCAGGTGGTCGTGATCGCGACGGCGCGCGGTGAGACGAGCGTGCCCGTGACCATGGAGCGGGGGAGTGCGGCGATCGCGGCGCCGCTCTTGGCCGGGCCGCTGGGACTCACCCTGGCGCTCGACGGATCGCGCGTCACGATCGGGCTCGCGGGGGCCGTGTTCGTTTTCCAGCTGGGGGCGCCGTTCGTGCGCGCCGGTGGTGTCGTCTACGGGCTGGTGGCCGAGCCGTACGTGGCGCGCGACACCGTGTTCTTGCCCGTTGCCTGGTTGGCCGACTGCGTGCCCCGGGTGCTGAGCGCCCGGTATCGCTGGGACCCCGCCACACTCCGCTTGGCGGAGGTGGCGGTGGCGGGCGCGGCGGTGGCGGTCCCGCCTGCGGCCGCGCCGCCTGCCACCGTTGCGGCACCGCGCGGTCCACCGAACCCCACCACCGGGCTTCGTCTCCGCCACGCGATCGTGATCGATCCGGGCCACGGCGGGGTCGATCCGGGCAATCCGGGACGCTACTTTCCCGGCCGTCTGGCGGAGAAAGACATCACCCTGGCGATCGGGCGGCTGCTGCGGGCAGAGCTCATGCGCCGGGGCATCGGCGCGTCGCTCACGCGCTCCACCGATACGCTGATCGACCTTGCCGACCGGGGTGCGTTCTGCAAGGCGGAATGTGATCTGTTCATCAGCATCCACGTGAATGCCATGCCGGAAGGACGCCGCGCCGGTCGCGCGAGCGGAGTGGAGACCTACTTCCTGTCCGATGCAAAGACCGAAGACCAGCAGCGCGTCGCCAAGACGGAGAACGACGCGATCCGCTTCGAGACCGGGGGGTCGACCACCGCCACCGGGCCGCTGGGCTTCATCCTCCGCGACCTCCAGGTGAACGAGTACCTGCGGGAGTCGGCCCAGCTTGCGGCGCTCGTCCAG
Source organism: Gemmatimonadota bacterium (assembly GCA_041482275.1). Taxonomy (GTDB): domain Bacteria; phylum Gemmatimonadota; class Gemmatimonadetes; order Gemmatimonadales; family GWC2-71-9; genus AG41. The sequence goes on from JBGPDL010000031.1 coordinate 19,679, forward strand.
GACTCCGTGGCGCGGGTGCACCCCGGCGGCGACCACGGCGTGCAGCAGGCGGGCTTCATGGTGCTCACGAGCGCGCGCCGGCCCGCCATCCTGGTCGAGACGGGGTTCGCCACGAATCGTACCGACGGCGCGTTCCTCGGGTCGAGCTTGGGCCAGCACAAGATCGCGAGCGCCATCGCGGACGCGATCGTGGCCTACCTGCTCGAACTCGAACGCAAGCTTGCGATCGCCGCGCCGGCGGGGGGGCGGTGACCGCGGTCCAGCTGTTCGGCGCCACCTTTCAAAACCCCGTGCTGCTCGCTTCCGGCACCGCCGGCTTCGGCCGCGAGGTGCGTCAGGTCATCGCGCTCGACGCGCTCGGCGGCATCGTGACCAAGGCAGTCACGCCCGAGCCGCGGCGTGGCCACCCGGCGCCGCGGGTGGCCGAGTTTGCGGGGGGCATGCTCAACGCCGTCGGCCTCGCGAACCCGGGCGTCGAGGCGGTGCGCGAACACGAGCTCCCGTGGCTTGCGGCACAGCTGCGGCGCGCGCGGGTGCTCGTCAACGTGGCCGGGGCGACGGTCGACGACTACGTGCGCGTGATCACGGCCCTGACCGATCTGGCGGTGATCACCGCCTTCGAGATCAACGCGTCTTGTCCCAACACCAGTGCCGGTGGACTCGAGTTTGGCGCGACGCCGCAAGGCCTGCGCGAGCTCGTGTCCCGCTGCCGCAGAGCGGCCACCCGGCCGATCGTGGTGAAGCTCTCGCCCGTGCTCCCGGACATCGCGGCCATGGCATTGGTGGCCAGGGAGGAGGGCGCGGATGCGGTGACGCTCGTGAACACCATGCCTGGAGCGCTCGCGGGGCGGCTGGGCAGCGGGTCGGGTGGGGTGAGCGGGCCGGCGCTACTCCCGATCGGCGTGCTGGCCACCCGCAAGGTGCGCGCGGCGGTCGACATTCCCGTCATTGGGGTGGGCGGCGTGCGCACCGCGGGCGATGCGCGCGAGTACCTCGCCGCCGGCGCATCCCTCGTCGCGATCGGTACTGCGGCGCTCGCCGACCCACGTGTCCCGGAACGCATCGCCCGGGAGCTCGCGCGTGGCTGAACTCATCGTGGCGTTCGACCTGTCCAGCGGGAGGGAGGCGCTCGATCTTGCGGCGCGCCTCCCGCACCTGCGTTGGGCGAAGCTCGGGCCGGTACTGCACGTCCGCGAGGGCCCGGCGCTGGTGCGGGAATTCGCGGCGCGGGGGATTCACGTCTTCCTCGATCTCAAGTGGCACGATATCCCGAGCGTGGTGGCCGGCGCAGTGGAAGCGGCGCAGTCCCAGGGTGTGGCCATGGCGACGGTCCACACCTTGGCGGGTCCGGCGGTCTTGGCGGCCGCTCGGAAGGCGGCGGGGGACATGGCGCTGGTCGGCGTCACCGTCCTCACGTCGCACGCTGCGGGCGATTTCGAGGCGGTGGTGGGGCGGGGTGTACCCGACTTGGGGTTCGAGGCGGAGCGCCTCGCGCGGCTCGCGGTGGCGGCCGGGTTCCGCGGGGTGGTCGCGTCCGGGCACGAGCTCGCGCTGCTGCGCGAGGCCCTTGGTCCCGCGCCCTGGATCGTGGTGCCCGGGATCCGCGGGCCGCAGGACGCCGCGGGCGATCAACTTCGCACGACCACCGCTCACGATGCGGCGCGCCGCGGCGCCACCCATCTCGTGGTCGGCCGACCGGTGACGGGGGCCGCGGACCCGGCTGGGGTGTACCAGCGGCTAATGGAGAGTCTGTGATGCGTCGTCCGCTGGCAGTCGCCCTCCTCGCCGCGTTCGGGCTCGCCGGCCCGGCGCTGGCCCAGGGCTCGCTCGCGGAGGCCGCCGAACGGGTGCGCGTAGCGTGGCTCGACCACAACGTACACGCAATTGTGGGGCAAACGGCGAGCGTGGTGCTCCAGATTCCGGGTGCCGATCCGTCGGCGCCGGTCACCCGCGCCCAGGCCCTCGAGCTGCTGCGCCGCCATCTGCGCGCGGGCGTGGAACGCCACCTGTCCGTCAGCGCGGTGCGGGAAGTCGAGCCGGGGCACGGCTACGCCGAGCTCGAGCGCCGCTACGTGGTCGCCGGGACGACGGACGAGCGGCGCGAAACGATATTCTTGGGTTTTCGGAAACTGGGCGAGGAATGGGTCCTGGCCGACCTGCGGAGTGCGCCGTAATCCCGCCCCTTGCGCGAACTTACGGCCCCGTCTAGAATTCAAGACTCAATTGGAAATTTTTTTCCCGGGAGCGCCCGTCTTGAAGGTTCGGACCAGCGTCAAACCGATCTGTGAGCATTGCCGGGTGATCAAGCGGCGGGGTGTGATCCGCGTCATCTGCAAGCGCAGCCCCAAGCACAAGCAGCGGCAGGGGTAAGGCATGGCACGCATTGCGGGTGTGGATCTGCCGCGCGACAAGAAAATCCAGTACGCCCTTCCGTACATCTACGGCATCGGCCTCAAGAACGCGAAGAAGATTCTTGCGGAGACGGGGGTGAGCGTGGACGCGCGGGTGCGCGACCTGCGGGACGCCGAGGTGGCACGGCTGCGGCAGGTGATCGAGCGGGACTACAAGGTCGAGGGCGCTTTGCGGACCGAGGTGGCGATGAACATCAAACGGCTGATGGACATCGGGACCTACCGCGGCTCGCGGCATCGCAAGAACCTGCCGGTGCGCGGCCAGCGCACGCATACCAACGCGCGCACCAAGAAGGGGCCGCGGCGCGCCATTGCGGGCAAGAAGAAGCCCTTGCTGAAAAAGTAAATGGCACAAGCGAAAGCAGTGGGCGCGAAGCGCGCCAAGAAAGTGGTCGAGGCTGAAGGCATCGCCCACATCACGGCGACGTTCAACAATACGCTCATCACGATCACCGACCTGCAGGGCAACGCCATCACCTGGGGTTCCTCGGGCAAGGCTGGCTTCCAGGGCTCGAAGAAGTCCACGCCGTTCGCGGCGACGGTCGCCGCCGAGCAGGCCGCGCGCGAGGCACTCAACCTCGGCATGCGGCGCGTGCACGTGCGCGTGCAGGGACCGGGTTCGGGGCGCGAGTCGGCGATCCAGGCCCTGGCCACGGCGGGCCTGCAAATTCGCTCGATTCGCGACGTCACGCCGATTCCACACAACGGGTGCCGGCCGCCCAAGAAACGGCGGGTTTGAGCGATGGCACGGTACACCGGACCTGCTTGCAAGCTGTGCCGCCGCGAGGGGACGAAGCTGTTCCTCAAGGGGACGCGCTGCCTCACCGAGAAGTGCGCGGTGGAGCGGCGAGCCTACGCCCCCGGCCAGCACGGCCAGTCGTCGGGTCGGCGGCGCAAGGCGTCCGACTACGCGCGACAGCTGCGTGAGAAACAGAAGGTGAAGCGGATCTACGGACTGTCCGAGCGGCAGTTCCGGAACATCTTCAACCGCGTCCTCAAGGAGCCCGGCGTGACGGGTGAAGCGCTGCTCGTCGCGCTCGAGAGCCGGCTCGACAATCTCGTGTACCGAATGGGCTTTGCCGTGTCACGCCGGCAGGCGCGCCAGTTGGTCCGGCACCGTCACGTTCAGGTGAACGGCCGTACCATGGACGTCCCCTCGTTCCGGGTGCGCCCGGGCGACGAAGTGAAGCTGGCCGATGCCAGCCGCGAGCTGGTGCAGGTGAAGCTGGCCCTCGAGCAGTTCGGCCGGCAGCAACCCGTGTCCTGGATCCAGGTCGATACCGACAAGGCGCTCGGCAAGATGACGCAGCGGCCCACCCGCGACGCCATCCCGATCGCCGCGCAAGAACAGCTAATCGTCGAGCTCTATTCCAAGTGATGACGACTCTTGATGTGACCGGGCTGGTCCGCCCGCACCTGGTCGAGATGACCAAGCGCGAGGACAACGCCAACGCCGCCGAGTTCCGCCTGCAACCGCTGGAGCGGGGCTACGGCTACACCCTCGGCAACTCGCTGCGCCGCATGCTGCTCTCGTCGCTCCGCGGGGCAGCGGTATGGGCATTCCGTCTGGACGGCGTGGTGCACGAGCACCAGACGATCCCCGGCGTGGTCGAGGACGTGCACCAGATCATTCAGCGGCTCAAAGCGTTGACGCTCGTGCTCGCGCCGGACGTGGACGAGGCCGTGCTGCACATCAAGCACGACAAGGCCGGTCCCGTGTATGCGCGCGACATCGAGGCGCACAGCGCCGTCACGATCGTGAACCCGGACCAGCTGCTGTTCACCATGCAGGACGACCGCGACATCGCGGGCGAACTGTACGTGAACAAGGGCCGCGGCTACGTCGAGGCGGAGCAGCACCCCGTCGATCGCACGATGCCGGTCGACGTGGTCCGGGTGGACTCGATCTACAACCCGGTCCGCCGCGCGAACTTCACGGTCGCGGAGACGCGCGTTGGTCAGCGCACCGACTACGACCGGCTCACGCTGACGGTCGAGACCAATGGGACGATTTCGCCGGAGGATGCCGTGGCGTACGCGGCCGCCCTGGCTCAGGAGCACTTCCGGTTCTTCGTCGACTTCGGCAAGGTGCCGATGGTCGCCGCCCAGCCGGCCGGCAACGGCGGCGCCGCGACGGGCCGGCTTCGCGAGGTGCTCGCCCGCTCGATCGACGACGTGGGGCTCTCGGTCCGCTCGGTCAACTCGCTCAAGAACTCCAACATTCGCACGCTCGGCGACCTCGTGCAGTATCGCGAGGAAGATCTCCTCAAGGTGAAGAACGTGGGCGAGAAGGCGCTCGGCGAGATCGCCGAGCTGCTGCGCCGGGAGGGGCTCAACTTCGGGATGAAGTTCGAGGAAGCCGATGACGAGCTGAAAGTGCTGGACCCTGGCGCGCCTCCTCTGGCGCAGGCGACCGAGGGGGACCTGGAGTAATGCGCCACCGCGCCAAGGGCCGACAGCTCTCGCGCACCGCGAGTCACAAGAAGGCGTTGCTCGCGAACCTCGCCACGAGCTTGTTCCGGCACGACAAGATCGTGACCACCGAAGCCAAGGCGAAGGAGCTTCGTCCCTACGCTGAGCGGCTCATCACCCTCGCGCGCCGGGGCGATCTGCACGCGCGGCGGCTGGTGGAGCGGCGACTCAAGGACCGCGACGTGACGCACCGGTTGTTCAAAGACCTGGGACCGCGCTTCGCGGCGCGACCCGGGGGATACACGCGGATCGTCAAGCTGGGCCATCGCGCGGGCGACGGCGCCGAGGTGGCTCGGATCGAACTGTTGGGTGAGTGACGGAGCGGGGCGGGGCCGTGAGACATCGAAGGGGGACCCTGGGTCCCCCTTTTCGTTACGCCGCCTTGGTGACGCGGTTCGACTTGATGCAGCGGGTACAGACCCGCAGCCGGCGCGTTGTGCCATTCACGACCGCGCGCACCCGCTGCAGGTTGGGGTACCAGCGCCGGTTCGTCTTATTGTTTGCGTGGCTGACGTTGTGCCCCGTCATGGGGCCCTTGCCACAGATCTCGCACACTCGCGCCATGGGCCTGTCCGACTGGAGAAATGAGCGCCTCGAAAAATCGGCCTAAAGTTAAACCGGCCAAGCGGGCGGAGCAACCCCGGCGCACCGCGCTGATCACCGGGATCACCGGGCAGGACGGCTCGTACCTCGCCGAGCTCCTGCTCGCGAAGGGCTACGACGTCGTGGGCGTGGTGCGGCGGACCTCGCACGATTCCTACGAACGGATCGGGCACCTGCTCGACCGCATCCACATCGTCCCCGCCGACCTGCTGGACCAGCATTCGCTCACGACGGTGGTGCGTGACGCTCGGCCGGACGAAGTCTACAACCTGGCCGCCCAGAGCTTCGTGCCCACCTCGTGGACGCAGCCGGTCCTGACGGGCGAGTTCACCGCGCTCGGCGTGACGCGGCTGCTCGAAGCCGTACGCCTCGCGCACCCGACGGCCCGCTTCTACCAGGCCAGCTCGTCCGAGATGTTCGGCAAGGCGCAGGAGACGCCGCAGCGCGAAAGCACGCCGTTCTACCCGCGCTCCCCGTACGGCGTCGCGAAAGTGTACGGGCACTGGATCACGGTCAACTATCGCGAGTCGTACGGCCTCTACGCCGCCAGCGGCCTCCTCTTCAATCACGAGTCGCCGCGCCGCGGACTCGAATTCGTGACGCGCAAGGTGAGCCACGGCGTCGCCCGCATCGTGAAGGGCCACGCCCGGGTGCTCGAGCTCGGCAATCTCGACGCGCGGCGCGATTGGGGGTTCGCGGGCGACTACGTGGACGCCATGTGGCGCATGCTGCAGCAGCCCCGGCCCACGGACTACGTGGTCGGCACCGGCGAGACGCACTCGGTGCGGGAGCTGTGCGAGGTGGCGTTTTCCCACGCGGGGCTCGACTGGAAGCAGTACGTCAAGGTCGACCCACGCTTCGTGCGGCCGGCCGAGGTCGATACCCTGCAGGCGGATCCCTCCAAGGCCAAGCACGAGCTCGGCTGGACGCCGCGTACCAGCTTCACGGCGCTGGTACGCATGATGGTGGACGCGGATCTGGAGCGTCTGTCGTGAAGGTGCTCGTCACGGGCGCGGACGGCTTCGTGGGCCGCTGGCTGGTGCGCCGGCTGCTGGCCGACGGGCGCGAGGTGTACGGCGCCGTGCGGCCGGGCCAAAGTCCGGCGCCGGTGGCGGCCGCGGCGGACCTGACGCCGGCGGAGCACGACGCGGTTCGGTGGCTGCCCCTCGAGCTCACGGACGCCGAGTCGGTGCGCACCTGCGTGGACCTGCCCTACGACGCGGTGGTGCACCTCGCCGCTGTCGCGTCCGGCAGCGAAGCGACCCGCGATCCGGGCTTTGCCTGGAACGTCAACGCCGCCGGCACGGCACGCATCGTTCACGTGCTCGGGCACGCGAAACAGACCGGCCGTGCCGACCCGGTGGTGCTCGTGATCTCGACGGGCGAGGTCTACGGCGCCTGCGGCGAGCCGCGGCCGCGCCGCGAGGTGGACCCGGTGGCTCCGTCGTCGCCCTACGCGGCGAGCAAGGCGGGCGAAGAGCTGGCCGGGCTCGAGGCGTGGCGCCGGACCGGCCTGCGGGTGGTCGTGGCCCGCGCCTTCGCGCACACGGGGCCGGGCCAGGACGCGCGCTTCGTCGTGCCGGCCTTCGCGGAGCGGCTGCGGTTCGCGAAACGGGTGGGCGCGCCGGTGGTCAAGGTGGGGAACCTCGAACCGGTGCGGGAGTTTCTGCACGTGCGGGACGTGGTGGACGCCTACGCGCGGCTCCTCGTCAAGGGCCAGCCGGGCGAGACGTACAACGTGGCGACGGGGCAGGGGATCTCGCTCGAGGAGCTGTTCTACCGGCTCGCCGACCTGATCGGCGTCCGCCCGATTCCCGAAGCGGACCCCGACCTGGTGCGCGCCGGTGACATCCTGCACCTGGTGGGCGACGCCGCAAAGCTGCGCGCGGCGACCGGCTGGACCACCCGCTACACCCTCGACGCAACGCTGCGGGACGTGCTCGATGCCCAAGCGGACTGACCTCCAGCGGATCCTGCTGCTCGGCTCGGGGCCGATCGTGATCGGTCAGGCGGCCGAGTTCGACTATTCCGGGACGCAGGCGGTCAAGGCGCTCAAGGAAGAGGGCTACACCGTCGTGCTCGTGAATTCGAACCCGGCGACGATCATGACCGACCCGGAGCTGGCGGACCGGACGTACATCGAGCCCGTCACGCCCGAGTGGGTGCGCAAGGTGATCGAGCGCGAGCGACCCGACGCGCTGCTGCCGACGATGGGGGGCCAGACGGCACTCAACGTCGCGATGGCGCTGGCGCGGGACGGCACGCTCGAGCGCTTCGGAGTCGAGCTGATCGGCGCGAACGCGCGTGCCATTCAGATGGCGGAGGATCGCGCCGAATTCGCCGCCGCAATGCGGCGGATCGGGCTGGCCACGCCCGTGGGGCGGACGGTGGCGTCCGTGGCGGAGGGTGTGGCCGCGGCCGCGGACACTGGGTACCCGGCGATCATCCGGCCCTCCTACACCCTCGGCGGCACCGGGGGAGGTATAGCGTACAACCGCGCCGAGTTCGAGGAGCTGGTGGAGCGGGCGCTGGAGCTGTCGCCGGTCCACACCACGCTCGTCGAGCGCAGCGTGCTCGGGTGGAAGGAGTTCGAGCTCGAGCTGATGCGCGACGCCCGCGACAACGTGGTGATCGTGTGCTCGATCGAGAATCTGGACCCCATGGGCGTGCACACCGGCGATTCGATCACCGTGGCGCCCGCGATGACGCTGACCGACCGCGAATACCAGCGCATGCGCGACGCGGCGATCGCCATCATCCGCGAGATCGGCGTCGAGGCGGGCGGTTGCAACATCCAGTTCGCCGTCAACCCCGCCGACGGCGAGATGCTGGTGATCGAGATGAATCCGCGGGTGTCGCGCTCCTCGGCGCTGGCGTCGAAGGCGACCGGCTTTCCCATCGCCCGCATCGGCGCCAAACTGGCCGTTGGTTACACGCTCGACGAGCTGCCGAACGACATTACCAAGACGACGCCGGCGTCCTTCGAGCCGGTGCTCGACTACGTCGTCGTGAAGGTCCCGCGGTTCGCGTTCGAGAAGTTCCCCACGGCGGACTTCCGCCTCACCACCCAGATGAAGTCGGTGGGCGAGGCGATGGCGATCGGACGCACGTTCAAGGAAGCGTTCCAGAAGGGGCTCCGCGCCCTGGAGATCGGGCGGCCGGGGTGGGTGGTGGGCCTGACCCTGGCGGACGACCGGCTGACCAGCGACAGCCCGGAGGACCTGCGCGTGGCCCTGCGCACGCCCACGCCCGAGCGGATCTTCCAGATCAAGCGCGCCCTGCTGGCCGGTGTGTCGGTGGACGACGTCGCGCGTGCGTCGGGGATCGATCCCTGGTTCCTCTATCAAATGGAAGAGCTGATCGCGGCGGAGCACTGGTTCGCCGGGCTCCAGGAAACGGGGGCCGCCGAGCTGCGCCGCATGAAGCGCATGGGTTTCTCGGACCACCAGCTGGCGACGCTCTCGGGGACCACGGAAGCCGCGGTGCGCGACGCCCGCTGGCGGCTGGGCGTGCACCCGGCCTACAAGACCGTCGACACGTGTGCCGGCGAGTTTCCTTCCGCGACCCCCTATCTCTACAGCTCGTACGATGCGGAGAACGAGTCTGCGCCGTTCGGCGCAGAGGGGGTGGTCATCCTCGGGAGCGGGCCCAACCGCATCGGGCAGGGAGTGGAGTTCGATTACTGCTGCGTGCGGGCGGGCCTCGCGTTCCGCGAGCTCGGGTTCAAGACCATCATGATCAACTCGAATCCCGAGACGGTCTCGACCGACTTCGATATCTCCGACAAACTCTATTTCGAGCCGCTCACCCTCGAAGATGTCCTTGAGATCGTGCGCTGGGAGCGGCCCAAGGGTGTCGTGGTCCAGTTCGGCGGCCAGACACCGCTGCGGTTGACCAAGCCGCTCGAGGCGGCGGGCGTCCCGATCCTCGGCACCACGCCCGATTCGATCGACATCGCCGAGGACCGCGAGCGCTTCGAAGCGCTGGCCGACCGCCTCGGGGTGACGCAGCCGGCGAACGGCACGGCGCGCTCAGTGGAAGAAGCCGTGAAGGTGGCCGAGCGCATCGGCTTCCCCGTGCTGGTGCGGCCGTCCTATGTGCTGGGGGGGCGGGCGATGGAGATCGTGTACGATAAGGGCTCGCTGCGCGACTACTTCGAGAAGGCCGCCCGTGTCGCGCCGGAGCATCCCGTGCTGATCGACCGCTTCCTGGAGGACGCGTTCGAGGGAGACGTGGATGCGGTCGCCGACGGCACGCGGTGCGTCATCGGCGGGGTGATGCAGCACATCGAGGACGCCGGCGTCCATTCGGGGGACTCGGCCTGTGTGCTGCCGCCCTATCTCATCGGGGACCGGCAGGTGGACGAGATGCGGCGCTA